>NZ_JAMYQY010000017.1:0-154894 GCF_040321125.1 Mesorhizobium sp. M0518 | reverse complement strand
GCTCGCGTCATCAGATGCTGGCCTCCAATCCAGCCAGCATCTTGAATCACAAACATCCGGCTTTGGGAATCCTACGATTCTCTCAAAATAGGAATCGCTCTAGATGCGAGCGCGGCCGATCGCCGACCTCGACACCGGTCGCCGTCAACGACCAGTACAGCGTGTGGGTGAAGACACGGCCGAGGCAACCGCGTAGCTCGACCTGGATGTTCTCCACGCCCGGGCCGAAATTCTCCGCCATCGGCCCGGAGATCGGATCCCCCGTCAGCCAACCGTTGCCGCGGTCGAAGATATTGGTCCAGCGCGTCGCAGCAAACACCGCGCCATGATGCACCGCGCGCTGCGGCTTGCCCGAAGAACGGTTGCGCCCTTCCTGATAAAGCAATGTGCCACCGGCCGCCGCTCCCTCGGCGACCGGCGGACATGCCGAGAACAGACGCTCGGCGATGCCGCGTCTGAATTCGGCGAGATTGTGCGTCACCAGAAATTCGCTGTGGGTCAGCGGGCTGCCAAGCGTGACGAAATCGCTGATCTTCCAAGGCCCATGGTTGTCGTCCTTGGTGCGCAGTTGGCGATAGAGTTCCCACTGATGGCGCCTGAAGCCGGCAAGATCGTCCAGGCTGCCGGGCCATGCCGAGCCGGCGACGAGCGTCGCCTTGTCGATGGCGTGGATCGCCTTCAGTTTCGCCTTGTCGCGGATGGCCTCCAGTTTTCGGGGCCTGAAATCGGCCCACAAGATCTGCAGCAGGTCATAGGCGATCATCGACCCGAGGCTGTGCGAGACCAGCACGATGCGATCGTAGGTATCGTCCATCATCAGACACTTCAGCAGCTTCAGACCACGGCTGCGGATCAGAGCCCGCTTCTCGACGGTTGCAGCTTCAGCGCGCACATAGGCCGCGACATCGCCGAAATAGGGAAGGCCAAAACGATCCACTGACCAGATGACGAACGAGGCCAGGATGGTGACGAGCGCGCCGACGGTCCACGAAATTTGCTGCTGCCAAACCGACGTCGCAAGCGCGAGAGCCGCGACCAGAACGATGATGACGGCCAGAAGCGTGACCAGATAGAGCTTTCGGGCGTCGGGTGGTATGTCGGCGGGCTTGCGCCACAGCAGGTTTGTCACCCAGGCGGCAAGTCGGCCCCGCGTCGTGCCCTGCGTGATGTCGGCCCAGTAGAGCTCGTAGAAATCGGTGCGGCGGCCATCGACATCGTAAGGCGTGGTGATCCGGCGAAGTTCGTATGAATTGGTCCGGCTGTCGGGTGTGATCCAGCTCTGGTTGATCTTCGCGCCGGCGGGGTCGGCCGGATCGGCGACATGGGCATAAAACGGCGCGCGACTGGGGTCATGGCTCCAGACGGCGCTGACAAAGCCGCGCAGCGTATCCATCGGCCGCTGTTCGCCCATGCCATGCACGATCACCACCGCCTGGCCAGGCTTGCGCGGCGGTTTTCCGACGGGCGGCGGTGCGATGATGGGGTCGGGCACCAACGTCTCCGTTGACGACAATCCCGCCAGCGAGACGGGAATTCTTCATCGTAGCCTGGAAATCGCCATCAAGCCAAGAAAAAGCCCGACGCGAGCCGGGCGTTCCTTGGCGTGTCTCAAGTGATCGCCGATCAGTGGTCCATCGCCTTGACGATCTCTTCGGTCATTTTCTTGGCATCGCCGAGCAACATCATGGTGCCGTCCTTGTAGAACAGCGTGTTGTCGATGCCGGCATAGCCGGAGCCGAGCGAGCGCTTGACGAACAGGCAGGTGCGGGCCTTGTCGACATCGAGGATCGGCATGCCGTAGATGGGTGAGGACTTGTCGTCGCGCGCGGACGGGTTGGTGACGTCGTTGGCGCCGATGACATAGGCAACGTCGGCCTGCGCGAACTCGGAGTTGATGTCCTCGAGCTCGAACACTTCGTCGTAGGGCACATTGGCTTCGGCGAGCAGCACGTTCATGTGGCCGGGCATGCGGCCGGCGACCGGGTGAATGGCGTACTTCACGTCGACGCCATTGGCCTTGAGCTTGTCGGCCATTTCGCGCAGCGCGTGCTGCGCCTGGGCAACCGCCATGCCGTAGCCCGGCACGATGATGACTTTCTGGGCGTTCATCATCAGATAGGCGGCGTCGTCGGCCGAGCCCTGCTTGACCGTGCGTTCGATGCCGTCGTCGGCCTGAGCTGCCGTCTCGCCGCCGAAGCCGCCGAGAATGACGGAGATGAAGCTTCGGTTCATGCCCTTGCACATGATGTAGGACAGGATCGCGCCGGATGAGCCGACCAGCGCGCCGGTGATGATCAGCGCCAGATTGCCGAGCGTGAAGCCGAGGGCGGCAGCTGCCCAGCCCGAATAGGAGTTGAGCATCGAGACGACGACCGGCATGTCGGCGCCGCCGATCGGAATGATCAGCAGGATACCGAGCACCAGCGAGGCGGCAACGATCAGCCAGAAGACCAGCTTCGATTCCGTGGTGACCAGCAGCACGATCAGCACGACGAGCGCGATGGCAAGTGCCGCGTTGATGAAGTGGCGTCCGCCGATCATGATCGGCTTGCCCGACATGCGGCCATCGAGCTTGAGGAAGGCGATGACCGAGCCGGTGAAGGTGATAGCGCCGATGGCGACGCCAAGGCTCATCTCGATCAGCGCCTGGGCGTGGATGTCACCATCCGTGCCGATGCCAAAACTTTCCGGCGCATAGATGGCGGCGGCCGCCACCATGACGGCGGCGAGGCCGACCAGCGAGTGGAAGGCGGCGACCAGTTGCGGCATCGAGGTCATGGCGATGCGCCGCGCGGTGACGGCGCCGACGCCGCCGCCAATGGCAAGGCCGAGCACGATGAGGCCGAAGCGGCCCGCTGACGGGGTTGCCAGCGCCAGCGTGGTGGCGATGGCGATGCCCATGCCGATCATGCCATAGAGATTGCCCTGGCGACTGGTGGTCGGATGCGACAGGCCGCGCAGCGCCATGATGAACAGAACGCCGGAGACCAGATAGAGGAAGGACGCGAAGTTGGCGTTCATGGCGCTCTACTTGTCCTTCTTCTTGTACATGGCCAGCATGCGCTGGGTGACGAGGAAGCCGCCGAAGATGTTGACCGAGACCAGCATCAGCGCGACGAAGCCGAAGCCCGCGGCAATGCCGGAGGCGGCGATGCCGACGGCAAGCAGCGCGCCGACTACGATGACCGAGGAGATGGCGTTGGTGACGGCCATCAGCGGCGTGTGCAGTGCGGGGGTCACCGACCAGACGACGTAGTAGCCGACGAAGATCGCCAGGACGAAGATGGCGAAGCGGAAGACGAAGGGATCGATGGCGCCCCCGGAGAGCGCATGCGCAGCATCACCCGCAGCGTCGGCACCACCAGGCGCGGTCGCCATGTTTTGCACCGCCAGCCGGACGGCGGCGGAAGCCTGGTCGAGCTGGTCCAGGGCTTTCTGCAGGGTCTGGTCCATCACGCGATCCCTTTCGGCTTCGACGAGGGCGACTTGGAGGCGGCCGCCTTCTTGGGCGCGGCTTTCTTGGGCGAAGCGTCGGCGACCATGGTCTTGGCCGGGATTGCGGCCGGCTCGACATGGGGCTGCTGGTCGGCCTTTATGAAAGCCGGATGCACGATCTTGCCGCCATCGGTCAGCATCGTCGCCTTGACCAGATCGTCGTCGCGATTGATGGCAAGCGTCTTGGTCGTCTTGTCGACCAGCGTCTCAACGAAGGCAAACAGGTTCCGGGCGTAGAGCAGCGATGCCGACGCCGCGATGCGGCCGGGCATATTGAGATGGCCGACGATTTTCACCCCATTGGCCGTTGTCACCACCTGGCCCGGTACAGCGCCCTCGACATTGCCGCCGCGCTCGACCGCCAGATCGACGAGCACCGAGCCCGGCTTCATCGAGGCGACCATCGCCGCCGACACCAGCTTTGGCGCCGGCCGGCCGGGAATAAGCGCCGTGGTGATGACGATATCCTGCTTGGCGATGTGCTCTGATGTGAGTGCCGCCTGCTTGGCCTGATATTCCTTCGACATTTCCTTGGCGTAGCCGCCGGCCGTTTCCGCAGCCTTGAATTCCTCGTCCTCGACCGCGAGGAACTTGGCGCCGAGCGAGGCGACCTGTTCCTTGGCGGCGGGGCGAACGTCGGTGGCGGTGACGACCGCACCCAGACGCCGCGCGGTGGCGATCGCCTGCAGGCCGGCAACGCCGACGCCCATGATGAAGACCTTCGCCGCCGGCACCGTGCCGGCAGCCGTCATCATCATCGGCAGCGCGCGATCATATTCCGAAGCCCCGTCGATCACCGCCTGATAGCCGGCCAAATTGGCCTGCGAGGACAAGACGTCCATCGACTGCGCGCGGGTGATGCGCGGCATGAATTCCATCGAGAAAGCGGTGACGCCGGCCTTGGCAAAGGCTGCCACGGCGGCATCGTTGCCATAGGGATCCATGATGGCAATGACCGCTGTACCGGGTTTGTAGCTCTTCAGTTCGGCATCGCCGGGCCGACGCACCTTCAGCACGACATCGGCCTTGGCGACATCGGAAGCCTTGCCTATGGCGGCGCCGGCGCTCGCATAATCGGCATCGACGATGCGCGAATTCAGACCGGCACCGGCCTCGACGACGACGTCGAAGCCCAACGCCGCCAGCCGTTTCACCGTATCGGGCGAGGCCGCGACGCGCGGCTCGTTGGCATCGAGTTCACGAGGGATGAAAACCGTCTGTCCCACCGCATGATCCTTTCGGCCGGAAGCTATTTCCCGCAAGACGCCGGCCGGCCTCGCGGCGGCGCCATGGACAAGGTGTCGGAAAAATCTATCGGAGGATAAAGGCGCCGACAGCCAGAATCAGCACGAACAGAATGGTCGCCGAGAAGAAGCCGCCCGCGAAGAAGCCGAAGGCCATCGCCAGAAGCAGGGCTCCGCAAAACAGCGAGCCGTACTTGGCCAGCGCGAGGAAGCCCGCATAGGTGCGGTCATGCTCGGCATAGTCCATCTTCGCGCCCAGTTCGACAGGACCGGTCGGCGAGTGATCAGCCATAGGAATACCCCTTCGAAGACATCTTTCAGGCACATAGCGAAAAGCCGGGCCGAGAGCAATGGCGCTATTGCCGCACAACAACCGACAACTGCCTCAAAGAAAGGTTGAAGCCGGCTGCCGACGCGCGACGGAGTCCAATCGCTGGATCCGGTGCTTGATGCGGAAAGATGCTCCGAAAGCGGACGCCTGCGTGCAGCCGGCGCCTCAGCCGGCTAGATGCGGAAATAGCCCGAGCAACCCGACGACGATCAGATAAAGCGCGACGATGTAGTTCAACAGCCTTGGCATGACCAGGATCAGCACGCCGGCGATCAGCGAGATGAGCGGGGTGAGCGCAAGTGTGGAAATGGTCATGACGGGTTCCCTCAAAAACTTCAGAATCGACCCGGAGCGCTGCTCGTGGCCGCACCCAGAACGCCGAAGTCGCCAAAAGGCTCCCTGTCGGCCCTGCAAAATCGTGTGAATCCTGCCGTATCAGGCGGCTTCGTGATAGTACTTTGCCGTGGGCAGGATGGTCAGCGGCGCGAGTTCTCCGACATGCGGCGTATCGAACAGCATGCGCTGTTCCATTGGCGTCGAGCGGAAGAACGGGAACCGTGAGAAGGACCGCTCGCGGATGGCGTTGACGTCGGCGCGGTAGAGCACGACCTTGTTGAAAACGCCCGGATAGGCGCGCGACTCGCTGATCTTCTCCGAGTAGTAGATACGCTTGTAGAAGCCGGCGTGATCCTCACGAATGGTCGACAGGCAGTAGGGCGCGTTGAAATGGAAGCACGCCATGCCGGCCAGCCGCAGGGTCAGGTAAGGAATCTGCGGGTAGACGCGCGACCATTCGGGATCGGACGCAAAACGGCTGGGGCAGATGAAGCTCAGCCCGTCACGAAGCATCGGCATGACGATGTCGCCAAAGGCCTTGGTGGAAGGCGACATCGGCGTTGCCAAGGTGACGTGATGGATACGCAGCGTGCTGACGAGTTCCTGGTCGATATAGACCCCGAAGCGGTAGACATTCGGTGCCTCGTCGAGCTCATCGTGAATGGTATGGTTTTCGTTGTCGGGAACCATATCGTTCGAGCGATATGACTTGTAGCGCAGGCGGTAGATGTCCTCGAGATCTTCGCCCTTGTCGCAGCGGCGGTACTCTGTCCGCTCAAGCATCGCCGAGACGTTGCGGGCGAAGCTGGACATGGTGTCGGCGGCGTCCTTGCCGTCCTCGCCCGTCACGGGACGAAGCGAACTCAACTGCACAATCATCAACTCAATCCCCGTACGTTGCCGCCGCGATCCGACACTACGACAGGGTCCTGGGATGTAAAAGATGAAAATGGGAAGCAGCCCGTTTACCAGTCGTTAAGGTTAACGATTGCTAAAATAAGACTAAAATAGTGCTTTTCTTGATTTTCTGCGTCGCGACGGGGAAAGAGCATATCTCGGACATGACGGGAAGCGGCGGAAATTTTGGCATGGCCCGCGACGTGCAGGGAAACCTCGAGCCTCTTGAAGGAAACAGGGATGGGCTCTCGGTGCCTGGGCACCATGCGCCATACTCCGCAAATCAGCGACGTACCGCCTTTTTGGCGGTCCTGATATCCTTGGCGAAGGGCCATACGGTGTTCGACATCGTCTCGATGCCGGAAGCGCTGAGCGCCGAACCGAACAGGAACCCCTGGACAAGATCAGGCTTGACCTGCAGCGCCAGGATCTTGAGCTGCTCGAAGGTCTCGACCCCTTCGACGGTCACCGAAAGCCCCAGCGGCCGCGACAGGTTGACGATGCCCTTGAGCAGCTCGAGCGAACGGGGATTCTGGGTAACGTCCATCAGGAACGAGCGGTCGATCTTGATCTTGTCGAGCGGCAGCTTGTGCAGGTAGCTCAGGCTCGAATAGCCGGTGCCGAAATCGTCGAGCGCGATGCGCACGCCAAGTTGCTTCAGCTCCTCGATATACTGGCGCGTCAGCGACTTGTCGTCGAGCAGCGCCGTTTCGGTGACCTCGATCTCGAGCCGGGAGGCGGCGAGGCCGGTGCCGGCCAACGCATCGCGAACCTTCTGGATGACATCGCGGCTGCGGAAATCCTTGGCGGAGAGATTGACCGAGACGCTGGTCTGGTCGGGCCATTTGGCGCATTCGGCGCAGGCTGCCTGCAGCACGAAGGTGCTGATCTCGGAAATGATGCCCATTTCCTCGGCCAGTGGAATGAAGATGCTGGGCGAGATCGGCCCGAGATCGGGATGATCCCACCGGCACAGCGCCTCGCAGCTGGCGATGCGCATGGTGCTCATCGCCACGATCGGCTGATAGACCACCCGCAGGCTCTTGCTTTCCACGGCTGTGCGCAGATCCGCCTTCATCAGCTGACGGTTACGGAAAGCGGCATCCATCGAGGCTTCGAACAGCCGCCAGCTGTTCTTGCCGAGCTCCTTGGCCTTGTAGAGCGCCAGGTCCGCCTTGACGATCATGGCGTCGACATCGGTATCCTTGACCCGCGACAGTACCGCGCCGCCGCTGGCCTGGATGCGCAGCCCGTGACCGGCAACGTCGACTTCCCCTTGCAGGCCGGCGAAAATCTCGTCGAGCTGGCTGGTCAGATGGCTCTCATCCTCGACGCGGTCGAAGAAGATCATGAACTCGTCGCCACCGAAACGGCTGACCGTGATATCTTGCCTGGCAATGGCGGCAAGCCGCTCGGCAACGGCATAGATCAAGCCGTCGCCGATAGGATGGCCAAGCGTGTCGTTGACGCTCTTGAAATCGTCGAGGTCGAGCACCGCCAGGCCGCAGAGACGATCGCGATCGCCTGATACCATGGCCTCGCCGACCAGTTCATGGAAATAGGCGCGGTTGGGCAGGCCGGTGAGGTTGTCGTAACGTGCCATGAAGCGTATCTTGTCTTCCGCCTCGACACGGGCGGTGACGTCCTCGAAGGTGATGACGCCCAGTTCCTGGCTGCCTTCGCGAGCCGAGAACTCATAATGCTGGCCGTTGGCGAGGGAAACCAGCACCTTGCGGTCGCGGCCCTCGCGCAGGGCACGCGTCAGCTGCGCCTCGATGTAGCGGCAATCCTTGGGCGCCAGCATGCCGCCGGCGACACCGCGCATCAACAGACCATGGATCGACCGGCCGAGCAGCGCATCGGGCGACTTGAGCGACATCAGATGCGCGGCCTCGGCATTGGCCACCGCGACGCGGCCGTCCGGGCCGAGCATGACAAGGCCGTGCGACATGGTGTTGAGCGCCCGGTTGAAGCGCTGGGCGATGCGGTTGGCCTTCTTTTCTTCCGAGACGGCCGCAAAAAGCACATCGCGTACGGTGTTGGCGAATTTCCGGATGGCGAACAGGAACGGCGCCGACAGGAGCCCGAGGAGGACATGGTAGATGTCGCCGCGCAGCAGGAAGCCCAGCGAGATCGGCCAGGTCAAGGCAATGGTCAGGATGGTGACCATGCGTGGCGAGCCGTAGTTGCGGCCGGCGATGGAGGTCGCCGTCGCCAGCGTCAGGCAAACGGAGGCGATTTCGGCGAAACCGTCGCGCGCGAAATAGATGCCGAGCAGGCAGAAGGCGCCAAGCGTCAAGCCATGCAGGGAGCCATAGAGAATGTAGTCATTCTCACGCTTGTGCGCTTCTTCCCAGGTCGTCGGCGAAGGCATGCTGTTGTATTTTCGAAAGTTTCTCATGCGGAACACACCGACGAGAACCATCGAGATCGCGACCAGCAAATACCGCGGATCGCCGTTCTTCCACCAGACAAGGCCGATCAGGAAAGTCTGCGCGAGAATGCCGATCGAAAGCGTCAGCCCGTCGCGAAACAAGGTTTCCACGAACGGAATGTAGACGTCGACCGGAATCTCGTTCTTTTTTCTCAGATTCAACGCCTGAATCCCAACCCTGGGGAGCCAAGCAGTGCCACATCCGCCTTAAGAAAGATTTAGAGAGACCCCCGCGCTCCTGCCGTCAAGCCGAGTGACGTCACGGAAAGCAAGGAAACTGTCGTTCAGGTAAACAAGGCGTATCGATCATTCGGCGGCCTGAAGTTCGGGCCGCGCCGGCGTACTCGACAGGCGTTCGAGCAGCCTTTGGCGTTCGCTCGAAGCCTTGTCGGCGCTGGCTCGACGGACGTGGCCGTAGCCGCGAATGAGGGCAGGCACCGAAGCCAATGCAGCCGCCGCATCGACCCTGGCCGGGGCCAGCGATCCGGCGATGAGCTCCAGATCCGCCTCGTACCGCGCCAGTAGCTGCCGCTCCATGCGCCGTTCGGCGGTGTAGCCGAACAGGTCGAAGGCGGTGCCGCGCAGGCCCTTCATCGCCGCCAGAACCCGAAAGCCCTTCATCATCCACGGACCGAAGCTTGATTTCCTCGGGCTGCCGTCATTGCCACGACGGCCCATGATCGGCGGAGCGAGGTGGAATTCGAGCTTTTCATAGCTCTGGAACTGTTTTCCAAGTTCGGCGACGAAAGAGCCGTCCGTGTAAAGACGCGCCACCTCGTATTCGTCCTTGATCGCCATCAGCTTGAACAGGTTCCTGGCGGCTGCCTGCGCCACCGCAGTCGAACCCGGCACGGCCTTCGCTTCGGCGGCGCGCAAAACGGCCAGCTTTTCGGCATAACGCTTGCCGTAGGCCGTATTCTGATAGGCGGTTAGGAAGGCGACGCGGCGGGCAATGATGTCGTCCAGCGTCTCGGCGATATCCGTGGCCTGGTCGGCCTTTCCAGCCACGGCCGGACCCGGCTGGGCAACGAGCCGGCGCACGAAATCCGGCTGATAGGCAGCACGACGTCCCCAGCGGAAAGCGGCGATGTTCATCGCCACGGCTTCGCCGTTGAGCTCGATCGCCTTTTCGACGGCCTCGGCCGACAATGGCAGGCCGCCGTGCTGGAAGGCAAAGCCGAGCATGAACATGTTGGCGCCGAGCGAATTGCCGAAAAGTGCCGTGGCGGTGCGGGTGGCGTCGAAGAAATGCGCCTTGTCGTCGCCCGCTGCCGCGCGGATCGCCTTTTTCAGCCGCTCTGTCGGCAACGAAAAATCGGCCGAGCGGGCGAATTCGCCGGGCATGATCTCGGCGGTGTTGGCGACGAAGATGGTGTGGCCCTCGCGCACAGCGGTCAGCACCTTCTTGGCGCCCGACACGACGAGATCGCAGCCAAGCACCAGATCGGCCTTGCCGGCCGAAACGCGGATGGCATGGATGTCGTCCGGGGTGCGGGCGATGCGGACATGCGTGAACACCGAGCCACCCTTCTGGGCGAGGCCGGCCATGTCGATCATGCCGCAGCCCTTGTCCTCGAGATGCGCCGCCATGCCAAGCACCGCACCGACGGTGACGACGCCGGTGCCGCCGACGCCATCGATGATCGCCGCCCAGCCCTGCTCGCCAAGCGGGAATTGCGCCGGCACGGGCACGCCTTCCAGCGGATCGGCCTTGCCGGCAAGGCCCTCGGCCTTGCGGATCTTAGCGCCGTGCACGGTGACGAAGGACGGGCAGAAGCCGTTGACGCAGGAGAAATCCTTGTTGCAGCTCGACTGGTCGATCTTGCGCTTGCGGCCAAATTCGGTCTCGACCGGCTGGATCGAGACGCAGTTCGACTGCACGCCGCAATCGCCGCAGCCTTCGCAGACCAGTTCGTTGATGAAGACCCGCTTGTCGGGATCGGGGAAGGTGCCGCGCTTGCGGCGACGGCGCTTTTCGGCGGCGCAGGTCTGGTCGTAGAGCAGCACCGAAACGCCCTTGACGTCGCGCAGCTCGCGCTGGACGAGATCGAGGTCGTCGCGGTGATGGATGGTGGCGCCGGCCGGGAATTCGGCCTTGCCGGCATATTTGCCGGGCTCATCGGTGACGATGGCGATGCGGTCGACGCCTTCGGCGCGCACCTGCCTGGCGATCATGTCGACGGTCAGGCCGCCTTCGTGCGGCTGGCCGCCGGTCATGGCGACGGCGTCGTTGTAGAGGATCTTGTAGGTGATGTTGGCGTCGCTCGACAGCGCGAAGCGGATCGCCAGCGTACCGGAATGGTTGTAGGTGCCGTCGCCAAGATTCTGAAAGATGTGCTCGCGCTTGGAGAACGGCGCCTGGCCGACCCATTGCGCGCCCTCGCCGCCCATGGCCGTGAAGCCGACGGTGTTGCGGTCCATCCACAGCGCCATGAAGTGACAACCGATGCCGGCCGCGGCGATAGAGCCGTCCGGCACCTTGGTGGACGAATTGTGCGGGCAACCGGAGCAAAAGAACGGCGTGCGCGAGCCGATGTCGGTGGCCTCGGTGAGCATTGCCTGGAACTGGCGCAGTTTTGCCACCCGCGCCGAAATCTCTTCGGACGGGCCGATGGTCCTGACGATCCTCTCGCCAAGCGCGATGGCGATCTCGTTGGGATCGAGCGCGCCCTTGGCCGGAAACAGCCAGTCGCCGCGCTCGTCCTTCTTGCCGATAATGACCGGTTGGGTGGCAGTGCCATAAAGGCTTTCGCGCAACTGCACCTCGATCAGCGAGCGCTTCTCCTCGACGACGACAATGGTGTCGAGGCCGCGGGCGAAATCGGCGATGTGATGCAGGTCGAGCGGCCAGGGGCAGCCGACCTTGAACAGCCGCACGCCGATGCGGTTGGCGGCCGCCTCGTCGATGCCGATGTCCTCCAGCGCCTGGCGGACATCGAGATAGCTCTTGCCCAGCGTGATGATGCCGATCTTCGGATTGCGGCCGCCCGAATAGACGATGCGGTTCAGCCCGTTGGCATGGATGAAGGCGGAAGCCGCGGCGCGCTTATGCTCATGCAGCCGCTCCTCCTGGCCGAGCATGTCGATCTCGTGGCGGATGTTGAGACCGCCAGGCGGCATGTCGAACTCCGGCACGACGATGTTCAGCCGCTCGAGCGCGGCATCGACCGAGGCGGTCGATTCGATGTTGTCCTTGACGCATTTGATCGCCGCCCACGTGCCGGCAAAGCGCGACATGGCGAAGCCGTAGAGCCCGTAGTCGATGATCTCCTGGACGCCGGCCGGGTTGAGGATCGGCACCATCGTGTCGACGAACAGGAATTCGGTGGCGTGCGCATTGGTCGAGGATTCGGCCATATGGTCGTCGCCCATCAGAGCGAGCACGCCGCCATGCTTCGACGAGCCGGCGAGATTGGCATGGCGGAACACGTCGCCTGAGCGGTCAACGCCCGGCCCCTTGCCGTACCAGACCGAAAAGACACCGTCATGGGTGCCCTCGCCCAGCAGTTCCGTCTGCTGCGTGCCCCAGCAAGCGGTGGCGGCAAGCTCCTCGTTGAGACCCGGCTGGAAGACGATGTCAGCCTGGGCGAGCTGTTTCTTCGCCTTCCACAGCTGCATGTCGAGGCCGCCGAGCGGCGAACCGCGATAGCCGGAGACGAAGCCGGCCGTGTTCAAGCCGGCGCGGCGATCGCGCTCGCGCTGCATCAGCAGCATGCGGATGACCGCCTGCGCGCCGGACAGGAAGATGCGCTCCTTTGCGAGATCGAACTTGTCGTCGAGCGCGACGTCGTGCAGCGTCATCAGGCATTTCCTCTGCGGAGGCCACGCGGGGCAGGCAGCCAACGTCGGGGTCGGATGACGCATCCTTTCTCCCCTTGCAAGGCAGGTCAAACAAAATCGCAGATGCCAGGCAACGCGCAACGAACAGTCCGCGGCCATCCTGAATAGGGTATGAAACGATCCGCGGACATTGCCCGGCGCACGAAAATTTCAGCTGCGGCCCGGATGGCCGCGACGCGTCAGCCGCCCTTCGAGCAATCCGGCTTCGGTTCGCCCGGCAGCTTGCCGTCGGGATGGCCGACGAGATCGGGATTGGCGGTGTAGAGCTGATCGATGACCAGCGGCCGGTCGGGCAGGATCGACTGGTCTTCCGTCGACATCAGCGTGGTATCGATCTTCTGCAGGACCGCGCCGTCGGCGCCCTTGATGCTGATGGCAATCGCATAGGGCTTGTTCTTGACGACGCAGGTCAGTGCCGGGCTCTCCAGCGTCACCTTGTCGAGCTTCGGCCAGACCTTCTGCTCGACCACCAGAGGCGCGCCGCCGGCGGGATCCTGGAAGCTGGCGACCGCGACCTGGCCCTCTCCCATCGGCTTCAGCGGCCGCAGGGTCACGACATAGGTCGCCCTGGCAAGGCGGTAGTTGAAGACGAATATCTTGCCGGAAATCTCGAACAGCTTGCCTTCGTCATTGCCGGTATCGCGGCAGGCGCCGAGCGCAACGGCCGCGATGAGTGCCGCGCCGACAAGGATCGAATGGGAAAGGCCGCTACGCATTCTTGACCTCATTTTCCGCCATGCGACGGCGACGATAGTGACGGCTTGCCTTCTGCCTGTTGCCGCACACCGCCATGTCGCACCAAAGGCGGCTGGAATTGCGGCTTCTGTCGACGAACAGCCAGGTGCAGTTGGGACAGATCCTGAGCCTCGCGACGGTGTCGTCGCGCAGAAGGGACAGCGCCGAAACCGCCAGTGCCGCCTCGAAGGCGATCGGAGTCAGGGGATCACCGAAGGGCCTCCCCGGCGCACCGATCTCGGTCCGGCTGCCGGCAAGGCCATCGCCGCAGGCTCTCAGGAATCCGGGCAGATCAGTGGTGGCAACCGCGCCCTTCGACGCCGCATCACGAAACAGCCGGTCCGTCGCCTCGCGGATCGACAGCACGACGGGCGCGATCGCCACCGCCGAGGATACCGCCAGCGGCCTTTCGCCAAGTTCGGCGGCGCGAAAGCGGCTCGCCGCATCGGCGAAGCGGGCAATCTCGGCCGGGTCGTCGAAGCGATCGAACGTCCGCTCCGGATCGCCGCGCAGCACGACGGTGTTCGCCGTGTCGAGCGCAAGCAAGCCGCCGGTGAAGCGGTGCGGGGTCCAGGATACCGTCATGCCTAGAATCTAACCGATAAATCGCATTTGACAAGTTAGATTTAGCGATGCACCCTCACTCCGGGATGCGGTGATCTCCGCAGCCTTTTGAGCATGTCGTTGGCCAGAACCGCTTCGCACTTTTGGGCGGCATGCTTCGAGGTTTTGCATGCTCTATTTCTTCCAGCAGGTGTTGAACGGGCTGCATTCGGGCGCGCTCTATGCGCTGCTCGCCTTTGGCTATGTGCTGACCAACGGCATCCTGCACCGCACCAATCTCGCCTATGGCGCGTTGTTCGCCTTTTGCGGCCAGACGATGATCCTGACCGCGGCCTTCGGCTATCAGGTGCTGTGGCTGACGCTGCCTGCGGCGGTGGCGCTCGGCGTCGTGGCGGCTTTCCTTTATGCCGCGCTGATCAGCCACGTGCTGTCGCGCAGTGTCTTCGAACCTTTGGCCGACCGCACGCCAAATGCGATCGTGGTGACGACGCTCGGCATCCTGTTGCTGCTGTCCGAAGCGAGCCGCATCGCCGCCGACACGCATGATCTGTGGCTCCCGCCGATGCTGGCGCAGCCTATCGTTTTCGCGCAGGGCGCGACCTTCAAGGCGACGCTGACGCTCATCCAGCTCATCGACTGTGCGGTGGTGCTGACGGCAATCGTGCTGGCCAGCTGGGCGTTTGCCCGGTCGAGCTTCGGCCGGCGCTGGCGTGCCGTCTCCGACGACCCCAAGGCAGCCGCGATGTGCGGCGTCGACGTACGCGCGGTGTTCCGGCACGCGGTGCTGTTCGGCGGCTTCTGCGCCGCGCTGGCCGGTGTGATGGCCGGGCTCTATTACGGCAATGTCAGCTTCGGCTCAGGCCTCGTCTACGGGCTGAAAATCCTATTCGTGACGGCGGTCGGCGGCTATCTCTCGCCACCGCGCGCAGCACTCGGCGCGGCCGCCTTCGGCATGGCCGAATCGCTGTGGGCCGGCTATTTCCCGGTCGAATGGCGCGACGCGTGGATGTATCTGTTCCTGGTCACGACGCTGATCCTGATCGGCGCCGGCCGCGACACCGGCAAAATCGCCTGAAAAGGTCAGACTTTGGTTGCATGACGCGAGGGCAGATCGCCGGTATCGGGCACTGTCTGCCATGCGATGATATTTGCTGCCTCTATGCTTGTTGACCCGTCAGTCCACGCGCGGCATACCGTTGGACCACGCGGCGTGACGGACAAAAAAGGGGGGAGCCGGCACGCCTCCGGTACAAGGGAGGAAATGCATGGCAGGGCTTCTTGCTCTATCCAGGACTATTGATCGCGCCAACGAATTCATCGGCAAATGGATATCGTGGCTGATCCTGCTGGCGATCCTGGTGAGCGCCGCCAACGCCATTATCCGCAAGGTGTTCGACATATCCTCGAACGCCTGGCTCGAGCTGCAATGGTACCTGTTCGGCGCCGCCTTCATGTTAGCCGCCGCCTATACGCTGAAGCAGAACGAACATATCCGCATCGACATCGTCTACGGCCTGTTTTCACGCCGCGTACAGCACTGGATCGACCTGCTCGGGCATCTCTTCTTCCTGATGCCGTTCGTGACGCTGATGGTGATCTATTTCGTGCCCTATGTGTCGCTGTCGTTTCGCAGCGGCGAGATGTCCAACAATTCCGGCGGGCTGATCATCTGGCCGGCCAAGGCCATCCTGCTCATCGGTTTTTTCCTGCTCGCGCTGCAGGGCATCTCCGAAATCATCAAGAAGATCGCCATCATGCGCGGAGACATGGACGACCCCAATCCCTTCATATCGGTGCATGAGCAGGCCGAACTCGAAGCCAAGGCGCTGGCCGACGAGGTGCGCTCGTGATGGAGTTCATCGCGCAGAACATGGCGCCGATCATGTTCGCCTCGCTGATCATCTTCCTGCTGATCGGCTACCCCGTCGCCTTTTCGCTGGCCGCCAACGGCTTGATGTTCTTCTTCATCGGCGTGCTGCTATCCCCCTATTCCGGAGGATCGATCAACCTCGCCTGGCCGCTCCTGCACGCATTGCCGGATAATTTCTACGGCAGCCGGGTGATGTCGAACGACACGCTGCTGGCCATCCCGTTCTTTACCTTCATGGGCATCGTGCTCGAGCGGTCGGGTATGGCCGAAGACCTGCTCGACACGATCGGCCAGCTGTTCGGGCCCATCCGAGGCGGCCTCGCCTATGCGGTGATCTTCGTCGGCGCGCTCTTGGCGGCGACCACCGGCGTGGTGGCGGCTTCCGTCATCGCCATGGGCCTGATCTCGCTGCCGATCATGCTGCGCTATGGCTATGACCGCCGGCTCGCATCCGGTGTCATCGCTGCCTCCGGCACGCTTGCCCAGATCATCCCGCCGTCGCTGGTGCTGATCGTGCTTGCCGACCAGCTCGGCCGCTCGGTCGGCGATATGTACGCGGGCGCGTTGATCCCGGGCCTCGTGCTCACCGGCCTCTATGTGTCCTACATCCTGATCATGTCGATCATCCGGCCGAACTCGATGCCGGCGCTGCCGCTCGAGGCTCGTACACTCGGCCATGGCGTGATGTCGCTGCTGGTGGCTTTGCTGGTCACATCAGCGGTTTCCTACGCGGCGTATCGTTATCTGGCGCCGGCGCATGGCGACAATGCCGACATTCTCGGCGCGACGGCCGGAGTGCTGTTCATCTACATCGTCGCCATTGCCGACAAACGCCTGAACTTCAACATGATGTCCAGGCTCGCGCAGCAGGTGATCATCGTGCTGATCCCGCCACTGGCGCTGATCTTTCTGGTGCTGGGCACCATCTTCCTGGGCATCGCCACGCCGACGGAAGGCGGCGCCATGGGCTCGGTCGGCGCCTTGTTCATGGCGGCGGCCAAGGGGCGCTTGTCGCTTGACGTCGTCAAGCAGGCGCTGGCCTCGACGACAAGGCTGTCGTCCTTCGTGCTGTTCATCCTGATCGGCGCACGGGTGTTCTCACTGACCTTTTACGGCGTCAACGGCCATATCTGGGTCGAGCACCTTTTGACGTCGCTGCCGGGCGGCGAGGTCGGCTTCCTGATCGGCGTCAACATGCTCGTCTTCTTCCTCGCCTTCTTCCTCGACTTCTTCGAATTGGCGTTCATCATCGTACCACTGCTGGCGCCCGCCGCCGACAAGCTCGGCATCGACCTGATCTGGTTCGGCGTGCTCCTGGGCGTCAACATGCAGACCAGCTTCATGCACCCGCCCTTCGGCTTCGCGCTGTTCTACCTGCGTTCGGTGGCCGCGCGCGTGCCCTATCTCGATCGTCTCACCGGCAAACAAATCGCGCCGGTGACCACCGGACAGATCTATTGGGGCGCGGTGCCCTTTGTCTGCATCCAGGTGATCATGATCGGCTTGACCATCGCCTTCCCGCAAATGGTGATGCACTACAAGGGAACGACCGTCGATCCGGGCACCATCGACTACAAGGTACCGGAGGTGCCCGGCCTGTCGCCGCTCGGCACGCCGCCGGCGGATGGAGCGGCGCCCGCTGGTGGCGGCACGGCGCCGGCAGCTCCCGACCTTTCGCAACCGCCCAGTTTCGGCGATCCGACACCGGCAAAGCCGGCAGCGCCACAGCCTGACCTGTCGCAACCGCCAAGCTTCAACTGAACCGGCATGGTCAAAACCATGAAAGCGGTGCGGCTGGAAGCAGTGGGCGGCATCACGCTGCGCGACGTCGACATGCCTGACATCGGTGCGGATGAGCTACTGGTGCGCATCGAAGCCTGCGGCGTCTGCGGCACGGATCGGCATCTGTTTCACGGCGAGTTTCCGTGCACGCCGCCGGTGACGCCCGGCCATGAATTCTCCGGCATCGTCGAGGCGGTCGGAAAATCCGTCTCCGGCTTTGCCGTCGGCGACCGCGTCACCGGCGATCCCAACATCGCCTGCGGGCGTTGCGTGCATTGTCATGCCGGGCGGGTCAACCTCTGCAGCAATCTGCGCGCCATCGGCATTCATCGCGACGGCGGCTTTGCCGAATATCTTGCCTTGCCGCAGAAGCAGGCTTTCGTCCTGCCTGCGGGCCTCGATCCCATGCACGGTGCCTTCTGCGAGCCGCTCGGCTGTTGCCTGCATGGCGTCGACCTTGCCGGGATCAAACCGGGCAGCTCGGTGGTCGTGCTTGGCGGCGGCGTGATCGGCCTGCTCACCGTGCAGCTGGCAAGATTGGCGGGAGCCACGACCATCATTCTGTCGACCAGGCAAGCTTCGCGGCGCGCGCTCGCCAGGGATTTCGGCGCGACAGCGACGGTCGATCCGACTGCCGCCGATGTCGTCGACGCCATCGCCGGGCCAGCCGGCCTGGCGCCGGGCGGAGCCGACGTGGTGTTCGAATGCGCGGGCGTGCGAGAGACCGTCGAGCAGTCGATGCGGCTGGCCCGCGCCGGTGGCACGGTCGTCATCGTCGGCGTGACGCCGCAAGGCGTGAAAGCTGAATTCGAGCCGTTCGACCTGCTGTTCCGGGAACTGAAGGTGCTCGGTTCCTTCCTCAATCCCTACACCCATCGCCGCGCCGCCGAACTCATCGCTTCCGGTGCGATAGAGATCGACAGGCTGATCTCCAGGCAGGTGTCGCTTGAAGAAGCGCCAGCGGTGATCGCCAATCCGCCGGCCCCCGGCGAGGTCAAGGTTCTGGTGGTCCCGCGCCGAGGCTGAACCGCCGGCTTCGCCTCCCGGGATATACAGAAAAGCTCCCTGAGCAGGTTCCGCCCAGAGAGCTTTTGAGCAGAAGTCCGGCCGACTACAGCTTGCCGTTGCGCTGCTGGACCATCATGAAGGTGTCGTAATTGTATTCGGCCACCTGCGCCCAGAGATAGTGCTCCTTGCGGAAGCCCTTGATCGATTCCCAGATCTTCTTGAACGGGGCGTTGGAGGCTTCCATTTCGGTATAGACCTCGTTGGCCTTTTCGAAACAGGCAGCCATGATCTCCTGGCTGAACGGGCGCAGTTTCGCGCCGCCGGCCACCAGTCGCTTCACCGCCGCAGGGTTCAGATAATCGTATTTCTGCAGCATGTTGGCGTCGGCCGCCTGCGCGGCAGTGTGCAGCAGCGACTTGTACGTCGGCGAAAGTTCTTCGTACTTCGCCTTGTTGAACATCAGGTGGACGGTCGGGCCGCCCTCCCACCAGCCGGGATAATAATAATAGGGCGCGACCTTGTAGAAGCCGAGCTTCTCGTCATCATAGGGACCAACCCATTCGGCCGCGTCGATGGTGCCTTTCTCCAGCGCGGGATAGATATCACCGCCGGCGATCTGCTGCGGCACGACGCCGAGTTTCTGCACCACCTTGCCGGCAAAACCGCCGATTCGCATCTTGAGGCCGGAAAGGTCGGCCACCGTGTTGATTTCCTTGCGGAACCAGCCACCCATCTGGACGCCGGTGTTGCCGCCCGGCAGGCCGAAAAGGCCCTGCGTGGCGAGAAACTCGTTGAACAGGTCGATGCCGCCGCCATGGTAATGCCAGGCATTCATGCCGCGTGCGTTGAGCGAAAAGGGAACCGCCGCACCGAGCGCCCATGTCGGGTCCTTGCCCCAGTAATAATATGCCACCGTATGGCAGGCCTCGACCGTGCCGGCGGTGGTGGCGTCGGCGGCCTGCAGGCCAGGCACCAGCTCGCCGGCAGCAAAAACCTGGATCTGGAAATTGCCGTCGGTGGCTTCCGACAGCATCTTCGAGAACACCTCGGCGCCGCCATAGATGGTATCGAGCGACTTCGGGAAGGACGATGCCAGCCGCCATGTCACCTTGGGATTGGACTGGGCGATGGCAGGCGCCGCCAGCGTGGCCGCCGCCGCCGCGGCACCGACGCCGGTGACACCGGCCTTGCGAATGAATGAACGACGATCCATGAACTTCCTCCCTTTTGGATCAACAGGCCGACGTCAGGAAATCCTCGGTTTCCCTGTCGGTTCGTTCGAGACAATACACGGGCAAGAAGTCGAGTCCAGCAGGCCGACCCGATTTGACGGCGAAGCCCAGCTACCCTGCAACTATAGTCTAACAGGCCATTTCGTGGCCCATGCGACACGTTGAAACTTGGCATGGAAAAATGCCCGGCGATGGCCTATTTTGCAGGCAGGACATCCTTGCCCAGATGGAACATAGAGCCAAAATGCACCAGCCGCTCGTCGCCATATCGACCGACGTCCGTCAGTTCGACA
This sequence comes from Mesorhizobium sp. M0518, assembly GCF_040321125.1. Classification (NCBI taxonomy): domain Bacteria; kingdom Pseudomonadati; phylum Pseudomonadota; class Alphaproteobacteria; order Hyphomicrobiales; family Phyllobacteriaceae; genus Mesorhizobium; species Mesorhizobium sp. M0518. The sequence goes on along the minus strand of NZ_JAMYQY010000017.1, from coordinate 134,833 downwards.
ACTACACCTGGCATGCAGCCCCACAACAATATCTGGAAGCGGCGATCACCGGCGCCGGCGTGTTTCCGGTGCTGGTGCCATCGTTCGGCGACCGGCTCGATTTCGACGAACTTCTGTCGTCGGTCGACGGCGTCATGGTCACCGGCTCGAAATCCAATGTGCACCCCTCGCTTTATGGCGGCGACGCCAGCGAAGCCAATGGCCCCTATGATCCGGCGCGCGACGCCACGACGCTGCCGCTCATCCGGCGGGCGATCGAACGCGGCGTGCCGCTGCTCGCCATCTGCCGCGGCATCCAGGAATTGAACGTGGCGCTGGGCGGCACGCTCGGCACCGAGATCCAGGAGCGCGAGGGTTCGCTCGACCACCGCGCACCGGTGAGCGACAAGCAGGACGAACGCTTCGCCATCCACCAGACCATTTCTATCAAACCCGACAGTTGCCTGGCCGGTGTGTTCGGTGCCGGCGACATCAAGGTCAATTCGTTGCACCGCCAGGCGATCGACCGGCTCGGCTCGAAGCTGCAGATAGAGGCCGTCGCCAGCGACGGCACAGTCGAGGCGGTTTCGGTGCGCGACGCCCGCGCCTTCGCCGTCGGCGTGCAATGGCATCCGGAATACTGGGTCAAGTCGGACAGCAATTCGGTGAAGATATTCCGTGCCTTCGGCGATGCGGTTCGGCTGCACGCCGCAGCGAAGGCTGGCGCACGGGCCGCAGCGGAATAATCAGTCGCCAGATTTCTTATCGCCTATGGCCGCCAGCGACAGCAGCGGCAGCGCCGGGGCATAGGATTCGTAGCCGTCGCCGTCGGCAGTCGCGAAGGTGACGATCGGATCGACGCCGTTGGCGCTGAAGGCGACCGTGCCGTCGTTTTGCTCGCGCCAGAACTTCGCCTGCTCTATGCCCGGCAAGAGCCGGCGGCATTTCGGAGCAACGGTGAGCAGCGACAAACCGTCCGAAATTTCAGCCCCGCGGCTGACTGCACAGACCGCCTCATCGCCATTGGCGACCAGCCTGTAGCTGTTGGACGGGGCGGCCTCGTTGGCCACGCTTTCCACGCTGCCGCCATGAAACAGCTGAATGCCACCAAACAGCGCTGCGGCAGCGATCAATGCGGAAAGTGCTTTCATCATTCTTCATCCACGTACACGGATAGGTTGAAGAATGATTCCAAAGGGTTAAGCTGACGTTAATAAGTGAGGCAGCCTCAAGCTCGCGCCTTGACTTCCGCCGTCTCGGGCACCGGGGTCAGCGGACGGCGCTCGGTGAACCAGGACACCAGATTGTCGACGCAGAGATCCGCCATGGCGCGGCGGGTATGGTCCGAGGCCGAGCCGACATGCGGCAGTAGCGAGGTGTTGGGCGCGTCGAGCAGCGCCTTGGGCACGTTCGGTTCGTAGGCAAAGACGTCGAGGCCGGCGGCGGCGATGATGCCGGTGGCGAGGGCTGCCGCAAGCGCCGCCTCGTCAACCGTGCTGCCGCGACCGATGTTGACGAAGACGCCGTTGGCGCCAAGCGCCGACAGGATCTCGGCATTGACCGCCTTCTCCGTCGAGTCGCCCCCCGGCACGACCGAAATCAGCGTATCGACGGCTTCGGCAAGTCCTTTCAGGGTCGCATGGTACTGGTATGGAAGACCTTCGACACGGCGCCGGTTGTGGTAGGCGACCGGCAAGCCAAAAGCTTCCAGACGCCGGGCGATGGCCTGCCCAATGCGGCCCATGCCGAAAATACCCACACTGCGCCCGCGCAAGGTCAGCCGGCTCAGCGGATAGTTGCCGTTGCGCACCCAGCTGCCGTCGCGCAGCCAGGTTTCGGCGCGCGGCAGGTCGCGGATGGTGTTGATCAACAGCCCGATCGTGGTATCGGCGACCTCCTCGGTCAACACGTCGGGCGTGTTGGTAACCATGATGTTCTTCGCTCGGGCATGGCCGACATCGACCGAATCATAGCCGACGCCAAAGGAGGCGATGAGCTCGAGGTTGGGCAATGCATCCATCATCGCCGCGTCGATGCCGGCAAACGAAGCGATGCCGCGCACATCACTGCGCATCTCGTCGGTGACGAGCGCCGGATCGGCGCGTTCGATTCTGACACGCCTGAACGTGCGGTTGATGCGGTCGACCGCATGGTCGTTGAAATCGCCCGGCACCAGGATGGCGACGGATTGCAGCTGTTCGGCCTTGGTCATACACGCTCCACCGGCTTGCCGGTCGACTGACGCACATGCAGTTCCGGCTTGATCAATTCCTGCGAGGGCCGCACCGTCTGGCCGTTGAGCTTGTCGAGCAGCGCGCTGGCGGCGCGGCGGCCAACCTCGCGCTGGCCGTTCCAGACAGTGGTCAGCGCCGGCGTCGCGATCGCCGCTTCCTCAAGGTCATCATAGCCGGTAACGGAGATGTCGACGCCGGGCACAAGGCCGGCACGGGCAATGCCGTTCATGAGGCCGATGGCGACAAGGTCGTTCCAGCAGCAGGCAGCCGTCGGCCTGTCCTTCAGCGCCAGGAACTGTCCGGCGGCCTCGAAGCCGGCCTGCTTGGTGCGCGGCCCGGCGATGCGCCATGACGACCTGACTTCCAGCCCGGCCGCCTCCATCGCATTGACATAGCCCTGGTAGCGGTCACGGCCGGTCGAGGTCTGGTCGGTGCCGCCGATCATGGCGATGCGCTTGTGGCCGAGCGAGATCAGATGGTTGGTGGCGAGACCTGTCCCGTAAGAGTCGTCGCCGCGAAAGACCGGCACGTCGGCACCCTCGACGGTGCGCGCGATCAGCACAGCGGGGAGGCCGTTCTCCTCGGCCATCAGGATATCGGAAGCCGGCGTGCCTATCGCCGGCGACATGATGACGCCGTCGGCGCCGAGCTGCAAAAGCGTATCGATGAAGGTGCGCTGCTTTTCGAGCTGATCATAGTGGTTGGACAGGATGAAGGTCTGCCGGCTGCGGTCGAGCTCGCTTTCGATCGAGCGCAGGATCTCGGCGAAGAATGGGTTCATGATGTCGTGGACGACGACGCCGACAATGCCGGAACGCGAGGTGCGCAGGCTGGCGGCGCGTCGGTTGTAGATATAGCCGATGGCGCGGGCATGTTCCTTGATGCGGTCACGGGTGGTCCCGGCAACCAGAGGGCTGTCGCGCAGCGCCAGCGAGACCGTGGCCGTGGACACGCCGAGCGCATCCGCGATCGTCGAAAGCTTGATTTTTTGTGCCAGCGACGTGTGCTCCCCGGACCTGAACTTCCAGACCTAAACTGTTTAAAGGCGGCGTTATGCCACCGATCGGGGGCAAATCAAAGTTTTTTTGCCAACGCTTCGGCCTCGACATCCGAGGCCGCGCGGCTCCGCAGCCGAAGCCTATGCTCGCGATGGACGATGTAGAGACCGCTGGCGACGATGATGGCGGCGCCGACCAATGTCCAGCGGTCGGGAAACTGCTTGAAGACGATCCAGCCGGAAATGATCATCCACACCATCTGCGAATAGGGATAGGGCGCCAAAGCCGTGGTTGTCGCCAGCCGGTAGGCCTGGACCAGCAGCCAGTGACCGACGCCGCCGAACACGCCGAGCATCAGCAGCACGAACCAGTGCCAGCCATTATGCGGCAGGGAAAACGAAAACGGCAGCAGGGGCAACAGCAGCAGCGCCGGCGCCAGCGCCGAAAACAGGATGAGGCTCTCCGATGTCTCGGTCGCCGACATGCGGCGCGTCATGATGACGTAGAAGCAGTTCGACAGCATCGAGCCGAGCGCGAAGAGATGTCCGATGCCGAAAACGCCGACGCCCGGCCGGGTGATGATGAGGACGCCGGCAAAGGCCGCCAGGATGGCCAGCCAGCGCCGCCAGCCGGCCCACTCGCCAAGCAGCGGACCGGCCAGTGCCGTGATCACCATCGGCCCGAAGAAATAGATCGAGGTTGTCTCGGCCAATTGCAGGGATTTGAGCGCCAAGACATTGAATATGGTCGATCCGAACAGGAACGCGCCACGCAAGATATGCGCCGGCAGGTTGACCGGACGAAACCGCACCGGTTCGCGCCAGCCGCGCAGCAGCGCGCCGACCAGCACCACATGCACGGCGAAGCGCACCCAGGCAACGACCAGCACGGAAACGCCGGCAAGGACGAGGTATTTGCTTGATGTGTCGAGGAAGGTGAAGCAGACATAGGTGGAAAGCATGCACAGGATCGCCACCGGGGGCGTCGCGCTTTCTACATGTCTTTGGGGAGCACTCACTTGCAGGCCGGGTGGGAAGCTAGGCTGGAGCCCACCTTTGCGGGAATTGCCGGGTCCCGGCAAGCCAATTGTCGCCAGCCGCGACGTGAAAGCCTGCTGGCACAACAAGAGCCGCCGGCAGGCGTAGTGCCTTGGCTAGGCGTGCATGCGGGCGCCCTTGGTGATTTTATCGACCAGTTTCTTGTCGGCGCGAAGCGCGATCCCGACCACCTTGGCGTCTTCAGGCGCGAATTCGGCGAAGACGGCACGGTTGGCCGCGTCAAAGCCGGTCGAAAACATCTCCTCGACATAGAGCGAGGTGGTCACGCCGCGCTCCAGTGTGCGCCGATGGATGGCCCCCAACGTTGTCTGGTCGGCGGACAAAACGATGACCGGCTGGATCGACAGCGGGTTGTAGAGATTGCCGGCGCGGTCGCGATAGGGTTCACCGATGATATCGGGAAACTGCGCGACGATGCCGCTGGTCAGGAAAGCGGTGACGTTGAGTTTCTGCCAGACCGGCAGATCTTCCCCGAGCACGATTGCAAATTTCGTATCGAACATGAGACATTGGCCATTCGGTTGTGCCCCAATGCGAGGCTGAAGGAGACGATGTCGCACGATCTAGACAGCCAGGCTTTCAAGGGTCTTGGACGTTTGTGCGTCGATGCGGCGGAAAACCGTATCATCTCCGCCCCCGATCCCGCAGGCATGGAGCGGATCGAGGCGCGCTTCCGTGGCAGCGCGTTCGACCTGCATCGCCACGACACCTATGCGATCGGGGTGACGCTGCACGGTGTGCAGACGTTTCGCTATCTCGGCGCTGCGCGCCACAGCCTTCCGGGACAGATCATCGTTCTGCATCCCGACGAGTTGCATGACGGCGGCGCCGGCACCGAGGACGGCCTGCGCTACCGAATGCTCTATCTGGAGCCGTCGCTGATGCTCGCCTGTCTTGGCGGCGCTTCGCTGCCTTTTGTCAGGGATGGCGTGGTGACGGACGCCGCCTTTTGCGCAACGCTGCTTTCGGCGCTGGGTCCGCTGGAGCAGGAACTCGACGAGTTGTTCGTCGACGACTTCCTGACGCAACTGATGCAAAGCCTGATCCGGCATGGCGGCCAGTCGGCGAAGCCGATGACCAGGACGGCGTGGCGGGCGGCTGCGCTGGCGCGCGACTATCTCACGGAAAACCTGAACCGGCCGGTGCGCTCCGGTGAACTGGAAGCGGTAACCGGGCTTGATCGCTATGCCTTGTCACGGCATTTCCGTGCCGCTTTCTCCACCAGTCCACATCGCTTCCTGGTGATGCGCCGGCTTCAGCGCGCGCGGCGGATGATCGCCGCCGGCGAACCATTAGCACAGATCGCGGTCGAAGCCGGCTTCAGCGACCAGAGCCATTTCATCAGGCAATTCAAGAAGGCGTTCGGCATGACACCGGGACGCTGGTCGTCGCTGATCCAGGGCTCTGCCGCGGCGGCCTGATCGCCTGCCGCGACAATCCGCCGGTCAGCCGTCCGATTCGGGGTCGTCGTCGATGAGCACCAGTTCCTCGTTCGAGAGGTTGGCCTCGATGCGGGCAAGCAGTTTGAACAGCGACTTCTGGTCCTTCTTGTCGAGGCCCTTCAGCGCCTGCTTTTCGGTCTTCTTCACCGATTTCTCGATGGCGTGGATGATGTCGCGACCGGTGTCGGTGAGGAAGATATGCGCCTGACGGGCATCGGCCGACGAAGCGCGCTTCTCCAGAAAACCCTGCGCCTGCAGCCGGTTGATAGTCTTGGTGATGGTCGGCGGGCGCACGCCGAGGCGTCCGGCCAGATTGCCAGGCGTCTGGCCGTCCTCACGGTCGAGCGACAGCATGATCTGGTCCTGGCCGGCATAGAAGCCGTGCGCCAGAAGCCGCGCCGCCAGCGCCGTTCTTGCCAGCCTTGCCGCCGAATGCAGCCGGCTCATTGTCGCAGTCTTGTCCGCCTTGGCCATGGTCTTCCCTCTTCGGCCGTACCGGTGCGGGCAGCATAGAGGCAGCCGGCCGGTTGGCAATCGACGATCAAAAAGATTCCGGTGCTTCAAACAGCTTTGCCGGCAAGCATTGTGGTCCGCCGTGGCTAATGCCAGATGTTTATTTCAGTTAGATGACAAACGAATTCCCCGTCGGAGTTTTCGTCGCCAGCAGGGTGGTGGCGTGACCGCCGCTCAGCCGGGCTTCACCGCTACGATCATCAGCGCCTGATAGGCATCCTCCAGCTCGCGCAGCGCGGCCTGCGATTGCGGTCCGGCCTGCCTGGCTATGCCGTCCGCGGCATTCGAGGTGTCGCGCTTGCCCGGCCGGTCGTTGTAGGGTGCGACCGTGGTGAAAATCTGCTCGCTGAGGCTGTCGGGGAAGAACAACTGTCCGGTCATCACCGAACTGTCGTTAGGGAAGATCTTGAAATGGATATGGGTGGTGCGGCCGCGATACCAGCCGGGATAGATGGTGGCGAAGGAAACGATGCCGCTCGCGTCGGTCCTTTGCCAACCACGCAGGAAGGTCCGGCCCGACGTGTCGACGTCGCGGTCGTCACCCTGTCTGGGATAGCCGGAATAGGCGCCTTGCGCGTCGCAATGCCAGATGTCGACGCGGGCGCCGGCAAGTGGGCGGCAGTCCGCGTCGACAACCTGCAGCCGAACGCCAAGGGCTATGCCCTTCTTGCCTTCGGTGACGTCCGCACGTTCGAGTTTCGGGTCGAAATAGAACGGCCCCTCGGTCACTTCAGGCGTAATGGTGCAGACACCGGCGCCGTTTTCGAACAAGGCCAGTCCGGCATAGGGTAAAGTCTGGTCTGCAATCGCGGCGGCGGGCAGGAAGGCACCACCGCCGGCGGTGACCGCGATCAAACCGAGCGCCTGGCGCCGGCTCATTGAGAAGGAGGATGGCTTGCCGGACATATCTTGCCTCTCGAATTGGCCTCTCGTATCCTGATCTAAGCGGTCACAGCGGCTCTCGCCAATGAAAATTCAGCAATGTCGGCAAGCCGGTTTGGCCCATCGGTTTGCCCCGTGCAAAAGCCCGACACACACCCTATATGGAGCCGACATTCCCTTTTTCTCAGGCCGAATTTTCGAGGCCCAGCACTTTCGAGGCAAGCCATGAGCGACGCACAGACGCAGATCCCCGTAACCGTTCTCACCGGCTATCTCGGCGCCGGCAAGACGACGCTGCTCAACCGCATCCTGTCGGAAAACCACGGCAAGCGCTACGCCGTTATCGTCAACGAATTCGGCGAAATCGGCATCGACAATGATCTGATCGTGGAATCCGACGAGGAAATCTACGAGATGAACAATGGCTGCATCTGCTGCACGGTGCGCGGCGACCTGATCCGTGTCGTCGAGAGCCTGATGCGCCGGCCAGGCCGCTTCGACGCCATCGTGGTCGAGACCACCGGGCTCGCCGATCCGGTGCCGGTGGCGCAGACCTTCTTCATGGACGACGACGTGCGCTCCAAGACCAGGCTTGACGCGGTGGTGGCGCTGGTCGACGCCAAGCATCTGCCGTTACGGCTCAAGGATTCCAGGGAAGCCGAAGACCAGATCGCCTTCGCCGACGTCGTCGTGCTCAACAAGACCGACCTCGTCACATCAGAAGAGCTCGCCAAGGTCGAGGCGACGATCCGCGCCATCAATCCGGCGGCGAAGATCCATCGCACGACGCGAGCCGGCGTCGCGCTGACCGAGGTGCTCGACCGCGGGGCCTTCGACCTGTCGAGGGCACTGGAAAACGACCCGCATTTCCTCGAGGCGCATGACGATCACGATCATCATGACCACGATCATGACGGTCACGATCACCACCACCACGATCATGACGGGCACCACCATCACGCTCATGCGTCCGACATCCATGACGTGACAGTGCAGTCGGTGTCGCTGCGCGGTGGCGAGATGGACCCGAAGAAATTCTTCCCGTGGATCGAGAAGATCACCCAGATGGAAGGTCCCAACATCCTGCGGCTGAAAGGCATCATCGCGCTCAAGGGCGACGACGAGCGCTATGTCATCCAGGGTGTCCACATGATCATCGAGGGCGACCACCAGCGCGCCTGGAAGGACGGCGAGAAGCATGAGAGCCGGCTGGTGTTCATCGGCCGCGAACTCGACGCCGAACGGCTGAGGAAGAGCTTTGACGCCTGCCAGGCGTAATTTTGCTCGGGTAGGAACAAGTGATGCCTAGATCGACCGATAGCATGACTGAGCATGAAGCCCAGCCCGCGATCGATGCCGCCGAGGTAGTGAGGGTGTCCGCCACCGATTTCGTGCGTATCCTCGATCTGCTGGAACGCCCGCCGAAGCCCAACGCCAAGCTACGCAAAGTGATAGCGGCGTTGCCAAACACACTGTAACGGCACCCGCTTAACGCGAGGAGTCGATCGCGAAACAGCGCGATCGAACATCCTTCGATGGCAACCCTTATGGTTGCCGGAACCGCAAACGTCGAGTAAGCCGCCGGGTTGTCTCTGCAATCTCGTCCAGGTGAATAAAGATAACCATGCCAACCGTCGCCCCGCTTGATCTCCAGGGACATTGCATCGCCGCCGTCTTTCTCGGTGACGTGCCGCATTTCGCGATGGCCGACGGCGTCGTCCATCGGCTCGACCATGGCCACAAGACAGTTCAGGCCAATGACGGGCTGCTGGCCGCCTTCCATGATGCGGCCAACGACCGGCTGATCACCGGCGGCGAGGACGGCAAGGTGTTTGCCGTGAAAGCGGGCGGCGAGGCCACGGAATTGGCAAGCGCCGCCAGGAAGTGGATCACCAGCGTTGCCGCCGGGCCGCAAGGCGCCATCGCCTATGCCTCAGGCAAGACCGCCTTCGTGCGCTTCGCCGACGGCAAGACCAGGGAATTCACCCATCCGCGTTCGGTCGAGGGCCTGGCCTTCTCGCCCAAGGGCATGCGCTTCGGCGTTGCCCGCTACAATGGCGCGACGCTGCATTTCCCCGCCGCCGAGGGCAAGCCGGTGGAACTCGAATGGGCCGGTGCCCACACCGGCGTCACCTTCTCGCCGGATGGCGCCTTCCTCGTCACCACCATGCAGGAAAACGCGCTGCACGGCTGGAAGCTCGCCGACGGCAAGCACATGCGCATGACCGGCTATCCCGGCAAGGTGAAAAGCCTGTCGTGGAGCGTGAAGGGCAAGTGGCTGGCGAGTTCCGGCGCGCCGGCGGCGATCGTCTGGCCGTTTTCGGGCAAGGATGGGCCGATGGGCAAGGCGCCGCTGGAACTCGGCACGCGAGGCAACGCCATGGTGACGGCTGTCGCCTGCCATCCGAGCCAAGATGTCGTCGCCATAGGCTATGATGACGGCATGGTGATGGCGGTGCGTTTTGCCGACGCCAAGGAAGTGCTGTTGCGACGGCCGGGCAAGGGCTCCATCACCTCGATGATGTGGGACAAGGAAGAACGCCGTGTCGCCTTCGGCAGTGCCGCCGGCGATTGCGGCGTCATCGACATCACGGCCTGACCCCGCTCACTCCGCTCCACACGACACTTTGCCGCTGATTTCAACCGGTTTGCCGTCCTGGTCCGTATCCGCCGCGGCGTCGTAGATGGAGAGCGTATAGCTCCCGTCATAGACGCCTTCGTCGCTGGTCTTGGTCAGGATCGTCAGTTCGATCGAGTTGATCTTTTGCGCGGCCTCGTGCTCACGATAGATGTTCAGCCGCAATTCCTTGCCGTCGAGCCAGTACTGCGTCAGGTTGGAATCCTCGAACACGGTCTTGCGCAGGCTGTCGCCGGCAGGCCGGCTCAGAATTTCGAGGTTGCCGCGAAAGTTGAAGGTCGGCCCGCCCATGCCTCTGGTGACGCCTGCCTCGACCTCGAATGTCGCCGCCGTGTCCTCGGTGGAGCACCAGATGCCGCCCGACGCAAAGGCAGCGCCAGCCGACGACAGAAGCATTGCCACACACATGATCGTTCTCATTTTGCCCCTCCACCTCAAATCCCGCTCATATTGGCGCTGACTTCGGCAGCACGGTCAAGCGCCGCTGCCAAAGGCTGAGCCAACGCAGGACAGATGCGCGGCCAATTGCGGATGCGGACACGGATTGGCTAAGAGGGATCGACCAGAGGGGTTTTCATGCACAGCGATATGTCCAAGACGTCCATCGGCGGCATCGGCCGCGACCGCATTGCCGATTTGCGCGAAACCGAGGGGGCAGCCTTCCGCAAGGCGCGGCCAAAATCGCAAGCCAAGATCGGCAACGGCCTGCCCGGCTTCTTCGGCGGCGTCCCGATGCACTGGATGAACGATTGGCCGACGCCGTTCCCGATCCTGGTCGACAGCGCCAGGGGTGCCACGATCACCGATATCGACGGAAACAAGCTCGACGATTTCTGCCTTGGAGACACCGGCTCGATGTTCGGCCATTCGCCGCCACCGGTGGCACGCGCCATCCGCCGCCAGGCTGGACGCGGCCTGACCTATATGCTGCCTTCGGAAGATGCGCTGGCCATAGGGTCGCTGCTGCAGCAGCGCTTCGGCCTGCCGTTCTGGCAGATCGCGACGACGGCGACCGACGCCAACCGCTTTGCATTGCGCGTCGCCCGCGCAATCACCGGCCGCGAAAAAATCCTGGTCTTCAACGGTTGCTATCATGGCTCGGTCGACGAGACGATGGTGCGGCTGATCGACGGCAAGCCCGTCAACCGGCCGGGATTGGCCGGCGAGTTCCGCGACCTGACCCGCACGGCCAAGGTCATCGAGTTCAACGATGTTTCAGCACTCGAAGCCGCGCTTGGGGATAAGGATGTGGCCTGCGTCATTGCCGAACCGGTGCTGACCAACTCCTGTATGGTGCTGGCCGATCCGGGTTACCATGACGCCCTGCGCAAACTGACACGCCAAGCCGGCACGCTGCTTCTGATCGACGAGACGCACACGATCTCGACCGGCCCCGGCGGCTATACGAGGAAGTATGGCCTCGACCCGGACCTCTTCGTGCTGGGCAAGCCGATTGCCGGAGGTGTGCCGGCCAGTGTCTGGGGCATGAGCGACGACGTTGCCTCACGCTACGCGGATTACAACAGGACCAAGGAGCCGGGCTATTCCGGCATGGGCACGACGCTGTCGGCCAACCCGCTGCAGTTCGCGGCGATGCGCGCCACGCTCGAAGAGGTGATGACCGAGGGGAATTACGACCGGATGGATCATCTGGCGCGGCGGCTCGATGCCGGGCTGATCGGCGTGATCGATCGCTATCGCCTGCCCTGGCATGTTTCGCGCGTCGGCGCTCGTGTCGAGTTCATCTGTGCGCCCGGTCCGCTGCGCAATGGCGCCGAGGCGGAAGTGGCGCATGCACCGGAACTGGAGGCTGCCATCCATGTCGCGCTGGTCAATCGCGGCGTGCTGATCGCACCTTTCCACAACATGATGCTGATCTCGCCGGCGACCACTGGGACCCAGGTCAACCGGCTGATCACCGCCTTCGGCGCGGTTGCGGCAAAGCTTGCGGCATGAGACAAGCGGCGATGGTCCACCCCAATGCCATGATGACCTCACCTTCGGGCTCGACGTCAGCCGAGGCGCAAGCCTTTCTCGACGCCCATCCCGAGATCGAAGCCTTCGATATCGTGCTGACCGACGCCAATGGCGTCGGCCGTGGCAAGATCGTGCGCCGGCATGAGCTGAAAAGCATCTTCGAGGGCGGCCGCCATATGCCGATCTCGATCCTCGGCCTCGACATCACCGGCGAGGATGTGCACGAGACCGGGCTGATCTGGACTACCGGCGACGGCGACCTACGCGCCTGGCCGATCCCCGGCACGCTGGTGCCGCTCTACGGCACGAGCCCGCCGCGCGGCCAGTTGCTGATGGCGATGTACATGCTCGACGGCCGGCCGATGTCGTCGGACCCCCGGCTGGCGCTGGCGCGGCAAGTCGACATCCTGGCGGCCAAGGGTCTCTATCCGGCCGGCGCCTTCGAGCTCGAATTCTTCCTGCTGGCCAATGAGCGCGACGCCGACGGCAAGGTGCAGCCGGCGCGCGCGGTTCTCGATGGCCGCGTCTCGGGCAAGACCGAAGTCTATTCCGTCGATCATCTGCACGGCATGGAGCCGCTGTTTTCCGACATCTATGCGGCGGCCAAGGCGCAAGGCATTCCGGCCGAGACGGTGATTTCCGAATATGCGCCCGGCCAGTACGAATTGACGCTGAACTACCGCAAGGACGTGATGCGGGCGGCCGACGACCTGGTCATGCTGAAGCGGCTGGTGCGGGCGCAGGCGCGCCGCCATGGCGTTACCGCCTGTTTCATGGCCAAGCCGATTGAGAAATATGCCGGCTCGGGCATGCATTTCCACGTCTCGCTGCAGGACAAGGCCGGAAGAAACGTCTTTGCCGAAGCCGGTGGCGAGAGCTGGTCGCTGCCGCTGCTGCAGGGGCTTGGTGGCCTCATCCAGACGATGGCGGAATCGATGCTGGTGTTTGCGCCGCACGCCAATTCCTGGCGGCGTTTCGTATCGCAATCCTATGCGCCGGTGGCGCCGACCTGGGGCGTCAACAACCGCTCGGTGGCGCTACGCGTGCCGGCAGGCGACGCGAAGAACCGGCGCATCGAGCACCGCCCGTCCGGCGTCGACGCCAACCCCTATCTGATCGCCGCAACCGTGCTCGCCGGCATCATCAAGGGCATGGATGAAGGCCTCGATCCGGGACCCGAAACGACCGGCAACGGCTATGAGGCAGCGATCACGCGCACGACCATGCCGGTCGACTGGCGTGCCGCGATCGAAGCGGCGCGGACGTCCAGCTTCCTGAAGAACGCGCTCGGCGAGGACCTGCACCGGACCTTCGTGGCGATCAAGCAGTCCGAGTACCTGCGGGTGGCACGCACGGTCAGCGAACTGGATTACCACCTCTATCTGCACGAGGTTTGATGGGTTCATGATGGGCGGCGATCACTTTTTCGCCGCCTCCATTAAATGTGGTAGCGGATCTCCTGCTCAGAACATATCATGAACAGATGAGCGCACTTACCGTCCGTGAAAAGCTGGCGATTCTCTCCGACGCCGCCAAATACGATGCCTCCTGCGCCTCTTCCGGTGCGGCGAAAAAGGATTCGCTAAAATCGGGCGGCATCGGCTCTACCGAAGGCATGGGCGTCTGCCATTCCTACGCGCCGGACGGCCGCTGCATTTCGCTGCTGAAAATCCTGCTGACCAATTTCTGCATCTACGATTGCAGCTATTGCATCAACCGCTCGTCCTCCAATGTGCGGCGCGCCCGTTTCACCATCGAAGAGGTGGTGAAACTGACCATGGATTTCTACAGGCGCAACTATATCGAAGGCCTGTTCCTGTCCTCCGGCGTCGTCCGCTCACCGGACGAGACCATGGGCGAGATGGTCGAGGTGGCACGCCGGCTGCGCTTGGAGGAGAAGTTCTCCGGCTACATCCATCTGAAGACGATCCCGGAAAGTTCGGCGGAACTGGTCGAGAAGGCAGGGCTTTATGCCGACCGGCTGTCGATCAACGTTGAACTGCCGACCGATGAGGGCGTGAAGCGGCTGGCGCCCGAGAAGAAGCCGGAGACAATCCGGCTTTCCATGGCCAGGCTGCGCCAGAAGATGGAGGAGAAGGCTGAGCCGACTTTGAAGACCAAGAAGCGCGAACGCTTTGTGCCGGGCGGTCAGTCGACGCAGATGATCATCGGCGCCGACAAGACATCCGACGACGGCATCCTTCACACCAGCGCGCGGCTCTATGGCAGCTATCATCTGCGGCGCGTCTATTACTCGGCTTTCAGCCCCATTCCGGATTCGTCATCGTCGCTGCCCTTGCTGAAACCACCGCTGATGCGCGAGCACCGGCTCTATCAGGCCGACTGGCTGATGCGGTTCTATGGGTTTTCACAGCCGGAAATCCTTGCCGGGAGCAGCGACGGCATGCTCGATCTCGCCATAGACCCGAAGCTCGCCTGGGCGCTGCGCAACCGGGGACAGTTTCCGGTCGACATCAACCGCGCCGACCGCGAAGCGCTGCTGCGGGTGCCGGGTCTCGGCACCAAGGTGGTGGCGAAGATTTTGGAGACGCGCCGGCACCGGCGCATGCGGCTCGAGGACGTCGGACGGATCTGCCAGTCGGTCGCCAAGCTCAGGCCCTTCATCATCGCCGAAGGCTGGTCACCTGGTGCGCTGACCGACAAGGCCGGCCTGCGCGACAGGATCGCCTACTCCTGCGAACAATTATCGTTGTTTTGATCATGCGGCCGGCGCAACTCGATCTCGCCAGATACAGAGTTCGGCTCGACAGCGAGACGGATTTTGCCGGCTGGCGTGACGCGGCACGGCGGCTCGCCCTGAATGAGGTCAGGCCCGAGGACGTCGGCTGGCATGTCGCGCCGGGCTCTGATCAGGCAGAATTGCCTGAAGTGCCTGCGGGCGCGCAGCTCGTCGTGCCGCGCGACTTCATCGGGCATGCCGAAACGGCGTTCTGCCATTCCGATTCCGGCCGGTTTGCCTTTCTCTACAGAGTGCTTTGGCGATTGCGCGACGAGCCTAAACTGCTGGAAATCGCGTCGGATCCCGACACCAGGCGGCTTGAGACCATGGAAAAGGCGGTGCGGCGCGACAGCCACAAGATGCACGCCTTCGTGCGCTTCCGAAAAATCGGCGACGGTGCCGATGAGCGCTATGTCGCCTGGTTCGAGCCGGATCATTTCATCGTCGAGCGCAACGCCGATTTCTTCGTCAGGCGTTTCACCGGCATGCGCTGGACGATCCTGACGCCCTATGCCTCCGCCGATTGGGATGGCGAAAGGCTGGCGATGGGGCCGGGTGCTGCCAAGGGCGATGCGCCTGATCAAGACGACACCGAGGCGCTCTGGCGGACTTATTTCGAGAACATCTTCAACCCGGCGCGGCTGAAGGTGAAGGCGATGCAAAGGGAGATGCCAAAGAAATATTGGCGGAACCTTCCCGAGGCCTCGCTCATTCCAGACATGATCGCAGGAGCGGACAAGGCCGCCAAGGACATGATTGCGAAGATGCCGACAACACCCGCGCCGCACCACGCAAAGGTGCAGGCACGGCATTGGCCGAAGCAACAGCCTGCCGAGACGGCGGAGGACGATGCCGCAAGCACGATTTCCGAGTTGCGTGAGGTAGCGAAAGGCTGCCGTCGCTGCCCGCTTTGGCGCGACGCGACGCAGACCGTCTTCGGTGAGGGCCCCGACAATGCCAAAGTGATCTTCGTCGGCGAACAGCCGGGGGATCAGGAGGATCTCGCCGGCAAACCTTTCGTTGGTCCGGCCGGCAAGGTGTTCGATGCGATCCTGGACGATGCCGGTGTCGATCGGCAAAAGGTCTATGTCACCAACGCAGTCAAGCACTTCAAGTTCGAGCCGCGCGGCAAGCGCCGCATCCACTCCAAGCCGAATTCCGGTGAGATTCAGGCCTGCCGCTGGTGGATCGACCAAGAATTCGAGCTGATCAAGCCTAACCTCGCCGTGGCACTCGGCGCGACAGCGGCGATGTCGCTGCTCGGCAAGGCGATCCCGGTGACAAAGATGCGCGGACAAGTGATCGAGCGCGAGGACGGATTGCGCGTGTTCATCACCATCCATCCCTCCTTCATCCTGCGCATCCACGATCGGGCGGACAAGGAAGCCGAACGCGAACGGTTCCTGCAGGATATGAAGCTGGTGAAGCGGCTGATGGCCGCCTGATCAGTTTTGTTTTTGCGCGATTCCAGACGGAAAACCGCTTCACACTTCCTGGAATTGCTTCAGCTACCTGATCAGAATTGCCCTGAGATCGTTGACATTCGTACCGGTCGGGCCGGGTACGAAAAGATCGCCAACCGCGTTGAAGGCCGTCCAGGCATTGTTGCCGGCAAGCATAGCCTTGGCGTCCACCCCGGCTGCGCGCATGCGCGATACGGTCGAGCCATCGGCGAAGGCGCCGGCATTGTCTTCCGAACCGTCGATGCCGTCGGTGTCGGCGGCCAGCGCGTGAATGCCGTCGACGCCATTGATGCCGATGGCGAAGGCCAGCAGGAATTCCGAATTGCGGCCGCCCTTGCCTTTTGCGCGCAGCGTCACGGTTGTCTCGCCGCCCGACAGGATGAGCACCGGCTTTGGAAATGGTCGGTTGCGCGTCGCCACTTCGCGCGCGATCGCGGCATGGACGCCGCCCACCTCGCGTGCTTCGCCCTCGATGGCATCGGAGAGGATAACGGCCTCGACACCCTGCCGTTTCGCTTCCGCAGCGGCGGCTTCCAGCGATACCCCGGCCGAAGCGATCAGATGCACCTCGTTGCGCGAAAAACACTCGTCATCCGGGCTTGGCGCATCGGCGGCCGGCGAATTGATATGCGCCATCACCGAGGCCGGCAGTTTCATGTCATAGGCCGATATCGAGGCCAGCGCGTCTGCGCGGCTGCCTGTATCCGGTACGGTTGGGCCGGAGGCGACCATTGCCGGATTGTCGCCGGGAATATCGGAGACGATCAGCGACACCACCCTGGCCGGCCATGCGGCCGCTGCCAGCCTGCCGCCCTTGATGGTGGAAAGGTGCTTGCGGATGGTGTTCATCGCCGCGATCGGCGTACCCGAGGCGAGCAGCGCCTCATTGACGGCGATCTCGTCGGCCAGCGTCAAGCCGCCGGCGGGCGACGGCAACAGCGCCGATCCGCCGCCGGAAATCAGCGCCACCACTAGGTCATCCTCAGTCAGCCCCTGGACCTTGGCGAGCAGGCGCCGCGAGGCTTCCAGACCGGCAGCGTCCGGCACCGGATGAGCCGCCTCGATGATCTCGATGCGCTCGCAGGTCGCGCCATAGCCATAGCGGGTGACGACCAGCCCTTCGATCGGGCCGGCCCACACTTTCTCGAACGCTGCCGCCATCTGCGCCGAGCCTTTGCCCGCGCCGATGACGATGGTACGGCCCTTTGGCTTGGCCGGCAGATGATCCCGGATGGTTCGTTCCGGATCGGCGGCGGCAACGGCGGCGTTGAAGATGGAGGTCAGGAAGGCCTTGGGATTGAGCACGGTCATTCGGCGTCCCGAGGCAATGCCAGGCCGCGCTTGTCGACGCCCAAATGATCGCACAGCGCATCGACGACGACGCCGTGATCCTCGCGCTCCGGCAGTCCGGAGACGGCGATCACCCCGATGACGCCGGCGCCCTTGACGGTCACCGGAAAGCCACCGCCGGCCAGCACGTAGTCGGCAATATCCAGCCCTTCGCCGATCTTGAAGCTGCGGTCCGGGCGCTGCTGTTCCAACACCATACGATAGGTGCTTCTCAGGAACCGCTTGACCACATTGGTCTTGCGTCGCGCCCAGTCGGGATTGGAAGCATTCGAGCCCGGCAGCGCGACATAGAACAGCGGCCGGTCCCACAGCCTGATGTCGACTATGATGGGCAGTTTCTCGGCAATTGCACGATCGCGAATGGCGGAGCCGACTTTGAAAGCGACGGCCTCGTCGAAGGTGGCGAAGACAAGGGTCTCTTCCTGTCTCTTGATCAGAGCGATGTCGTCAGCAACGGCCATTTTCTTTCTCCGAAATCGTCACACGTCGTGTGTACGACAAGCTTCGCTCGGTCAAGCTTCCGTGGAGCGGCCCCCTCATCCGGCCGCTTCGCGGCCACCTTCTCCCCGGTGGGGAGAAGAGGAAAGCGTCGACGCTGGCGATCTCCTCTCCCCTCGGGGAGAGGTCGGATTGCCCCGAATTGCCCTCCGCAATTCAGTTGGCAATCCGGGTGAGGGGGTCTTACCCCGCGATCATATCGCTCTTCGCTGGCCGCCCCGCCACATAGACTTCGCGGACAGTGCGGTCGTCACCCAGCGTTTGCAGGAGAAACAGTTCCTGCGCCAGCGTCTCGACGGTCTCCATTCTGAGCCGCATCGCCGGTGTCGCCCCGGCGTCGAGCACGACGATGTCGGCATCGCTGCCTTCATCCAGCGTGCCGATCTTGTCCGCCACCGACAGTGCCTCGGCATTGCCGCGCGTCATCTGCCAGAAGGACTGGAGCGGGTTGAGCTTCTCGCCGTTCAGCGCGATCACCTTGTAGCCCTCGTCCATGGTGCGCAGCATGGAGTAGTTGGTGCCGCCGCCGACATCGGTGGCAGCTGCGATCCGGACCGGCTTGCCGCGGCGCCGGAAGCGCTGGTAGTCGAACAGGCCGGAACCGAGGAACAGGTTGGAGGTCGGGCAGAACACCGCCACCGAGCCACTGTCGGAAAGCGCATCCGCTTCGCGCTCCGAGAGATGGATGCAGTGCCCGAACAGGCTCTTTTTGCCCAACAGCCCGTAGTGCTCGTAAACGTCGGTATAGTCGCGCGACCACGGGTAGAGTTCCTGCGTGAAACCGATTTCGGCGTGGTTTTCCGACAGATGCGTCTGCATGTGCAGGTCGGGATGTTCGCGGCACAGCGTCCCGGCCATCTCCATCTGCTCCGGCGACGAGGTGATGGCGAAGCGCGGCGTGATGGCATAAAGCTGCCGTCCCTTGCCATGCCATTCCTTGATCAGCGCCTTCGTGTCGTCGTAACCCGATTGCGGTGTGTCGAGCACGCCGTCGGGCGCATTGCGATCCATCATCACCTTGCCGGCAATGTTGAGCATGTTGCGGTCATGCGACTCGGCGAAAAAGGCTTCGGCTGAAGCCTTGTGCACCGAGCAGTAGGCGGCGACCGTCGTTGTACCGTGGCGCACCATTTCGTCGAGGAACAGCCGCGCGATGCGGCGGCCGTGCTGGGCGTTGGCGAACTTCGTTTCCTCCGGAAAAGTGTAGGTTTTCAACCAGTCGAGCAGTTCTGCGCCATAGGAGGCGATGACCTGCATCTGCGGAAAATGCACATGGGCATCTATAAAGCCGGGCAGCAGCAGATGCGGCCGGTGGTCGATTTTCTTCGCCGTCTCGCCGGCCTGCTTTTCAACATCGGCATAGGTGCCCGCAGCGACGATCCGGCCGTCGCGGATCAGCAGGCCGCCATCCTCCTCGTAACGCCAGGCGGAATGATCGTCGATGGTCTGCGGCCAGCGCACGAAGGACAGCGTGCGGCCGCGCAGAAGTGTCGAGTTCATGCTATCTCCCTGCGCCTTCGAACCAGGCCACCAGCAGTGCCCTTTCCTTGTCGGTAATCTGGCTGACGTTGGCGGGCGGCATGGCGTGGCTGCGACCGGCCTGCAGATAGATCTCGCGGGCGTGGTTGGCGATATCCGCATCGGTGTCGAGCATCACGCCCTTGGGCGCATGATAGATGCCCTCATAGACCGGCTCCGCCGCGTGGCACATCGAGCAGCGGCCGAGCACGGTGTCGCGCACGGCCGGGAAATGCGCTGAAGCGACATAGATTTGCGCCGACGCCGATTCCTTGGGCTCGCCGGTCAGCACCTTCGGCGCGGTCGACAGCCAGATGATGACGATGAACAGGACGAGTGCCGCCATCCAGGTCCAGGTCGGATTGCCTTTGCGGGCATGGATCGAGTTGAAATAGTGCCGGATCAGCACGCCGATGATGAACACCAGCGAGGCGATGACCCAGTTGAACTCAGTACCGAACGCCAGCGGATAATGGTTCGACAACATCAGGAACAGCACCGGCAGCGTCAGATAATTGTTGTGCAGGGAGCGCTGCTTGGCAATCTTGCCGTATTTCGGGTCGGGGTTGCGGCCGGCGATGAGGTCGGCGACGACGATCTTCTGGTTGGGGATGATGACCATGAAGACGTTGGCCGACATGATCGTGGCGGTGATGGCGCCCAGATGCAGGAATGCGGCGCGGCCGGTGAACAGGTGCGTCAGCCCCCAGGCGATGAATACCAGCACACAGTAGAGCACCAGCATCAAGCCGGTATCGCTTTTTCCCAGCGGCGAGCGGCACAGAAGATCATAGACCACCCAGCCGACGCCGATCGTCGCCAGCGACAGCAGGATACCTGTAGGCACCGACATCGGGAGCACGTTCGGATCGATCAGGAACAGATCGGCTCCGGCATAATAGACGACGCACAGCATGGCGAAGCCGGACAGCCAGGTGGCGTAGGATTCCCACTTGAACCAGGTCAGGTGTTCCGGCATTTCGGCTGGTGCCACCAGATACTTCTGGATGTGGTAGAAGCCGCCGCCATGCACCTGCCATTCCTCGCCGAAGGCGCCTGCAGGCATGCCCGGACGCTGGCGCAGGCCGAGGTCGAGCGCGACGAAGTAGAAGGACGAGCCGATCCAGGCGATGCCGGTGATGACGTGCAGCCAGCGCACGGCAAAACTCAGCCAGTCCCAGAAAATCGCGAAATCCATCATTGAAATCGTCCCTGCCGATTGGGCGACTTTACGGGTTGGAGCGCAAACGGAAAGAGGCGAGGTGCACGATGACTTTCAAAAAAAAATGGAAAATACTAGGGTAGTCACACGCAGCAGGATGGGAGCCGCCCGAAGGCGGCCTCAGGAAAGCCACTAAACCGCATGGCCTATCTCGACAACATTGCCGTCTTCGTTCGCGTGGTCGAACTCGGCAATCTGTCGGCGGCCGGGCGCGACATGCGGATTTCGCCGGCGGTCGCCTCCAACCGCATCAAGGAGTTGGAGAAGCACCTGGGCGTGCGTCTGTTCAACCGCACCACCCGGCAATTGATGCCGACCGAGCACGGCACGGTTTTTTACGGGGGCGCAAAGCAGGTGCTGGAGGCGATCACCGAAGCGGAAGCCGCGGTCTCGGCGCTTTCCGGTCAGCCGCGCGGGACCATCCGCGTCACCGCCCCCTTGGGCCTCGGCCGTCGGTTGGTGGCCTCGGGCATTCCCGATTTTCACGATAAATACCCAGACATCGAGGTGAGGCTGAGGCTTTCGGACCACAATGTCGACATCATGAAGGAAGGCATCGATGTCGCCTTCCGGCTTGGCATCATCGAAGATTCCAGCCTCAGGATGCGCGGCATCATGGAATGCGAGCGCGTGCTGGTGGCGGCGCCGAAATATCTCGAGGCGCGCGGCGAACCGATCGAGCCGCAGGAACTGATCGGCAAGAAGCACGACTGCCTGATGCTGCGTTATTCCGGCGCGCGCGAATATGTGTGGACGCTGCAGACCCCCACAGGCCCGCAGAAATTCGAAGTGCACGGGCCCTACGACACCGACGATGGCGACGTGCTGACCGGCTGGGCGCTTTCGGGGCGCGGCATCATCAACAAGCCGCGCTTCGAGGTCGAGCCGTTCATCCGCGACCAGCGGCTGAGAGTGATCCTAAACAGCACGCCGCCGACGCCGGTGCAGTTCGCCGCCGTCTATCCGCACAAGAAGCTGCAGGACCCCAAGGTGCGGCTGCTGCTCGACTTCATGGCCGAGCGCTGCCAGCGGCTGATCAACGATCTGCTGGCTGGGAAATAATGCTGGCCGGCACGTGACCGGCGCTTGGCCCAGCGCCAGCGGTTGCCATCCCTGGATGTGGCGAACATAGTTCAGGTGGTATTTCGTCTTGCAGGGACCATCGATGGACAACGGCGCCACAATGCATCTTGCCGTTTCGCTGTTTCCGGGAACCACCGATCCATCACCGGGGCGGGAATTCAGCCGCCTGGCCGGTTTAGTGCAAAAGGCCGAAGCGGCGGGCCTGGACATGGTGCTGCTTGCCGATTCAGCGCCGGCTTCCGGCGGCGGTGCCGCGAACAGTCCGATGCCCTTCGAAGCGA
The DNA here is from genome assembly GCF_040321125.1 of Mesorhizobium sp. M0518. NCBI lineage: Bacteria > Pseudomonadati > Pseudomonadota > Alphaproteobacteria > Hyphomicrobiales > Phyllobacteriaceae > Mesorhizobium > Mesorhizobium sp. M0518. The sequence continues at coordinate 112,957 of NZ_JAMYQY010000017.1, read as the reverse complement.
CCACTTTGCTGGCCGCATTGGCAACTGTCACAAGCAGGATCGGCCTGGTTGCCGCTGCCTCGACAATTGACCACCAACCCTACAATCTGGCGCGCCGTTTCGCTTCGCTCGACATCATCAGCCATGGCCGCAGTGGCTGGAACGCGACCATGGCGCAGGCGCCACGGGAAGCAGCCAATTTCAGCCGGCCCGAAGGATTTTCGCCTGACGATTTCCGCCGTCGCAGTGAGGAATATATCGGCATCGTGCAAGGTCTGTGGCAGGGCTGGGATGCGGACGCGCTGCTGTTCGACCAAACCGGAGGCCGCTTCCATGACCCCGGAAAGATGCACCTGCTCGACCACAAGGGCGAGTTCTTCTCCGTGCGCGGACCGCTGAACATCGCGCGGTCGCCGCAGGACACACCGGTGCTCGTCTTGTCGGGCCTGTCGGTATCAGACCTGGATATTGCCGCCCGCACCGCCGATGTCATCCTGCTGGACGACGGACCGATCGATGGCGCGAAAGCGCGTTATGAGGAGCTGAAGCGCCGCGTTGCCACCTGCGGACGCGAGCCTAATGCTGTGAGGCTTCTGACGAATATCTCGCTCGTCGCCGATGGTACCGCCAAGCCGACCATTGCCGACAGCATGGAAAAAGGTTTCCGGGCGAAAAGCTGCGACGGGTTCAACATCCAGATGCCGGCACAACTCTCCGCGCTCGAGGATCTCGTCGATCTGGTTTTGCCGGAGATGAGGCGGCGCGGCCTGTTTCGAGAGAGCTATCGCGGCGCAACGTTGCGCTCGCATCTCGGACTCACCGGCGGAGGTGATCAATGACCCGCCAGATGAAGCTCGGCGCCTTCCTTTGGGCGACAGGCCACCACATTGCCGCTTGGCGCCACCCACAAGCGCATGTGAGGGCCGGCATCGACATCGACCATTACATCCAGCTGGCCCGCGCGGCGGAAGCGGCTAAGTTCGACATGGTGTTCTGCGAGGACGCCGCCGGCCTGCGTGAGGCCAATGTCGGCATCGCCAGCCAGACCTCGCGTTCGATCGGTTTCGAACCGATCAGCCTGCTGTCGGCGCTTGCCGTCCAGACCAGCCGCATCGGTCTCGTCTCCACCGCTTCGACAAGCTACAACGAGCCCTATGGGCTGGCACGAACCTTCCTGTCGCTCGACCATCTGAGCGGCGGTCGCGCCGGCTGGAACCTGGTCACCTCGGCCAGCCCCATCGAGGCCGCCAATTTCGGCTCGACCGGCCTCAAGCCCCATGCCGATCGCTATGAGCGCGCGCGTGAATTCGCCGAAGTCGTCACCGGGCTCTGGAACGGCAAGCTCGGCGCCTCCGGCCACGACGGCCAGAGCTTTTCGGTTCGCGACCCGCTCGATCTGCCGCGTTCGCCGCAGGGCGCGCCGGTGATGGTCCAGGCCGGCGCCTCGGATGTCGGCCGCGACCTTGCCGCCCGCACCGCCGATGTGGTGTTCACGGCGGCGCAGACCTTCGAGGAAGGGAAGGCCTTCTACGACGATCTCAAGGGGCGTATGGCCGCTTATGGGCGTGAGCCGGACGACATCAAGATCATGCCGGGCGTCGCGCCAGTGGTGGCGGAAACCGAGGCTGAGGCCCGCGAGAAATACGAGGAATTGCAGGACCTGATACCCGACGACGTCGGCGTTGCGCTTCTGTCCAGCTATCTCAGCATCTCCAATCTGTGGCGCTACCCGATCGACGGGCCGCTGCCGGATCTGCCGGAGAGCGAGGGGATGAAAAGCCGGCAGGCGCTGGTCATCGAGCAATCGCGCCGCGACGGCCTCTCCATCCGCCAGCTTGCCCGGCATTTCGCCGGCGCGCGTGGCCATTGGCGCATCGTCGGCACTGCGGCCCAAGTCGCCGACGAACTGCAGGCTCGGTTCGAGGGTGGCGCGGCCGACGGTTTTAACGTCATGCCGTCATATTTCCCAGGCGAACTGGATGCCTTTGCCACGCTCGTCGTGCCGGAACTGCAGCGACGCGGCCTGTTCCGCAAGGAGTACGAGGGCCGCACATTGCGCGACCAACTGGGTTTGAAACAGCCGGTTAACTGCGGCGCAGCTTAGCCCGCCATCACCCTGCCATGCGGAATTTGGTGGTCGGCACTTAAGGCTGCGCTGTGACTGACCAGCGCCGTCATGATCTCGGCCGCGGCCAGCGCCGCAATAACCTGTGGGCGCTTGTCCTTGACGGTGTCGCCGCCGATTGGCGAGACGAGGCGGGCAAACTCGGCTGGCCTGCCGTCCGCCGATTTCAGGAACCAGGTCCTGAACGTCGCTTTCTTGGTCTTCGAGCCGATCATGCCGACATAGGCGGCATCGCCGCGTTTCAGCGCCTCGGCGACGATCAGGAAATCCAGCGCATGATCGTGGGTCAGGATGGCGAAGGCGGCGCCAGCGGGAGCGTTTCGCACCATCGCTTCCGGCATAGCTGTCAGCCTGGTCTCGACGGATTCCGGCATGCCTTCCAGTGCTTCGGCCCGCGTCTCGATGACGATGCCGTGCACGGGAAGAAGTGCGATCGTCGACGCCAGCGCCTGGCCGACATGGCCGCCGCCGAAGATGTAGACACGCGGCAGGTGCGCCTCCTCGGCTTCCGCAGCCGCAACCAGATCGGCGGCAAGGGCTGCATCGACGAGCCGGATCAGCACTTCGACGCGCCCGCCGCAGCATTGGCCGATTTCCGGGCCTAGCGGCACATCGAGGGTCGCGCGGCTTTCCCTGCCCCTTGAGGGGAGGGTGGCGGCGAAGCCGCCGGGTAAGATCGGATCGGCGCGGGTTCTCTCCCCCCTTGAGGGGGAGAAAAGCATCTGCCGGGCTTTGTCGATCGCCATGTATTCGAGTTGACCGCCGCCGATGGTGCCAAAGATCGCCGCCTGCGAGACGAGCATGAAGGCGTCCTTCTCGCGTGGCGTCGAGCCTTTTGTTCCGGTCACTTCGACCAGGGCAACCTGGCCGGCGCTGGTGAGAAAGGCTTTCAGGCTTTGCACTTTCGAGTTCATGGTTCACATTCCCGAATGGGAAATATAGGTTTTTCGGCCCAGATTGCACATTCTGCCAGATTCAGGCGCCGGCCTTCGTCTCTTTCTTCAGCCTCTCGATCGCCATCAGCACCCGCTCCGGCGTTGCAGGAGCATCGAGGCGCGGACAGATCTTGTGGTCGGCGACGCTGGCCACTGCATCCGACAGGGCGTGCAGCACCGACATGCCGAGCGGGAACGGCGGCTCGCCGACTGCCTTGGAGCGGTGGATGGTCGGCTCGCTCGCTTCCGGCCAGTCGGCCAAGGTGACGTTGAATATCTTCGGCCGGTCGGAGGCGAGCGGGATCTTGTAGGTCGATGGCGCGTGCGTGCGCAGCCGGCCCTTGGCGTCCCACCACAGTTCTTCCGTCGTCAGCCAGCCCATGCCTTGGATGAAGCCGCCCTCGATCTGGCCGATGTCGATGGCGCTATTCAGAGATCGGCCGCAGTCATGCAGAATATCGGTGCGCTCGACCATGTATTCGCCGGTCAGCGTGTCGACCGAGACCTCCGAGCACGACGCGCCATAGGCGAAATAATAGAAGGGGCGGCCCTCGCCCTTGTCGCGGTTCCAGTGGATTTTCGGCGTCTTGTAGAAACCCGCCGCCGACAGCTGGATGCGAGCCATATAGGCCTGCTTGATGAGGTCGGCGAAGGCGATTTCCTGGTTGCCGATGCGCACCCGGTTGGGCAGGAACAGCACCTGATCGCGCGGCACCTGATATTTTTCAGCGGCGAAATCGATCAGCCGGTCCTTGATCTGGCGAGCGCCGTTTTGCGCCGCCATGCCGTTGAGGTCGGAGCCGGACGACGCCGCCGTGGCCGAAGTGTTCGGCACCTTGCCGGTCGTGGTCGCGGTGATCTTCACCTGGTCTAGGTCGATCTGGAACTCTTCCGCCACTACTTGCGCCACCTTGACGTAGAGGCCTTGCCCCATCTCGGTGCCGCCATGGTTCAGATGCACCGAACCGTCGGTGTAGACATGCACCAGTGCGCCGGCCTGGTTGTAGTGGGTGGCGGTGAACGAGATGCCGAATTTGACCGGCGTCAGCGCCAAGCCGCGCTTGATGAAACGGCTGTTGGCGTTGAAGGCCGATATTTCCCGCCTCCGCCGCGCATAGCTGGCGCTTTCCTCCAGTTCGGCGACGATGCGCTGGATGATGTTGTCCTCGACCGTCTGGTGATAGGGCGTGATGTTGCGGTCTGAGGTGCCGTAGAAATTCTTCTTGCGGATCTCGAGCGGATCCTTGCCGACTGCAAAGGCGACCTCGTCGATGACGCGCTCGGCGCCGACCATGCCTTGCGGACCGCCGAAACCACGGAAAGCGGTGTTCGACACGGTGTTGGTGTAGAGCGGCGCCGATTGCGCATGCACTGCCGGCCAGAAATAGGTGTTGTCGCAGTGGAACAGCGCGCGATCGGTCACCGGGCCTGACAGATCCGACGAGAAACCGCAGCGCGCCGCGAACATGAAATCGACACCGAGGATGTTGCCCTCGTCATCGAAGCCGACCTCGTAGTCCACGAGGAAATCATGACGCTTGCCGGTGGCGATCATGTCGTCGTCGCGGTCCGGCCGGATCTTCACGGCGCGATGGTGTTTCTTCGCGGCGATCGCCGCCAATGCGGCAAACTGGTTGCCTTGCGTTTCCTTGCCGCCGAAGCCGCCGCCCATGCGGCGGATTTCCACCGTGATGGCGTTGCTCGGCACGCCGAGCGCATGGCTGACCATGTGCTGGACTTCGCTCGGATGCTGGGTCGAGGAATAGATGGTGACGTCCTGATCCTCGCCCGGAATGGCCATGGCGATATGGCCTTCGAGGTAGAAGTGTTCCTGGCCGCCGATGCGCATTTTTCCCTTTAGCCGGCGCGGCGCCTGACGGATCGCTGTAGCGGCATCGCCGCGCTTCAGGGTGAGAGGCGGCGTGACGAGCTTGTCCTTCTTCGGATCGAGCGCGCCAATGTCGGTGACGAAGGGCAATTCCTTGTATTCGACCTTGGCCAATCTGGTGGCGCGACGCGCCTGCTCGCGCGTCTGCGCAATGACGCAAAAGATTGGCTGGCCATAGAATTGCACCTTGCCGTCGGCCAGCACCGGCTCGTCGTGGCGGCCTGTCGGCGAAATGTCGTTCTCGCCCGGCACATCCTTGGCCGTCAGCACGTCGACAACACCGGGCGCTGTACGCACCGCCGAGAGATCCATGCTGGTAATCGTGGCATGCGTGGCGGCAGAAAGCCCGAGGCAGCCATGCAGCGTGCCGGCCGGTTCCGGCATGTCGTCGATATAGACGGCCGTGCCGCTGACATGCTTGTGGGCGGAGTCATGGCGTTGATCGGTGGCAACGCCGCCGGCGATCTTTTCAGCCTTCAGATTGGGGGGAGCGTGCTTGTTCATCATGCCGCCTCGTGCCTCGAAACCTGGATCGGCTCCCTGGTACCGCTGGTCTCGGCGAAGAAGCGCAGCAAGAGATTGCGCGCCGCGAGCGCACGATACTCGGCCGAGGCCCGCATGTCGGTGAGCGGGGTGAAATCCCTGGCATATTCGACCATCGCCGCGTCAACCGTGGTCTCCGTCCATGGCTTGCCGAGCAGCGCTTTTTCGACAGAAGACGCCCGCTTCGGCGTCGCCGCCATGCCGCCATAGGCAATGCGCACCTCCGCGACCGTGCCATCGCTGGCCAGCGTCAGGAAGAAGGCGCCGAGGGCCGCGGTGATGTCCTCATCGCGGCGCTTGGTGATTTTGTGGACGGCGAATTTCGTGCCCTTGACCGGAACCGGAACGTGCACGGCCTCGACGAATTCGCCCGGCTGCCGGTCCTGTTTGCCATAGGCAATGAAGAAGGTTTCCAGTGGAATCGAGCGCCGCTTCTTGCCCTTGCGCAGGGTGAGACTTGCGCCAAGAGCGATCAAGGGCGGCGGCGTGTCGCCGATCGGCGAGCCGTTGGCGATATTGCCGCCGATGGTCCCCATGTTGCGCACCTGTTCGCCGCCGATGCGATCGAACAACGGCCCCAGCGCCGGGATACGCTTCGCCAATATCGCGAAGGCATCAGTGTAGGTGACGCCCGCGCCGATCGAAATGATGCCGTTGTCTTCCGAGATGGTGCAAAGTCCGTCGAGATTGCCGATGAAAATGGCCGGCGAAATATCGCGCATGTGCTTGGTCACCCAGAGGCCGACATCGGTCGAGCCGGCAACGATGGTGGCGCCGGGTTCCTTGTCCAGCACGGCGGCGAAATCATCGACATCGGCCGGCACGACCAGCCGCGTCTTGGCCGAACCGATCTCAATCCGGGCGCCGTCATGCATGGCCTCGAGCCTCGCGGTGATCGCCTTGCGCTCCGTGGCCAGCGGATCCTTTACCGCCTTGCCGTAGCTGGAGATGGCATGCGCAGCGCGCATGATCGCCTCGTAGCCGGTGCAGCGGCAGAGATTGCCTTGCAAGGCCTTTTCGATATCCGCGTTCGACGGATTCGACGACTTCATCCACAGGCCATAGAGCGACATGACGAAGCCCGGTGTGCAGAAGCCGCATTGCGAGCCGTGGAAATCGACCATCGCCTGCTGCACCGGATGCAGTTGGCCTGATACGCCGCGCAGATGCTCGACAGTCACGACATGGGTGGCGTCCAACGAGCCGAGGAAACGGATGCAGGCATTGACGCTTTCATAGACCAGCCCGCCGGCCGAGAGCTTGCCGACCAACACGGTGCAGGCGCCGCAATCGCCCTCGGCGCAGCCTTCTTTGGTGCCGCGCAGCGACCGGTCTAGCCGCAGCCAGTCGAGCAGGGTCGCGTCGGGTGTCACCGACGAAAGCGCCACATCCCTGCCATTGAGGATGAAGCGGATCTCGTTGCGGATGCTAATTTTGGCCATGCCTCAGCTCCCCCTGTAGGTCGAGTAGCCGTAGGGCGAGACCAGCAGTGGCACATGATAGTGCACGGGCTCGGCCATGCCGAAGCGGATTGGTATCGTATCGAGAAAGGCCGGTTTCGGCAGGCTCAATCCCTGCTGGCGCAAATAGTCGCCTGCGGCGAAGACCAGTTCGTATTCGCCGGTGCGGAACTCCGCGCCGGCGAGCAGCGGCTTGTCGCAACGGCCGTCGGCATTGGTGACAACAGTCTTCAAATGTGTCCGTGCCTTGCCGTCGAGGTGATAAAGCGCGATCGACAATCTCGCCGCCGGCTTGCCTGTCGCCGTGTCGAGGACATGGGTCGTCAGACGCCCGCCATCGGCATTCGACGTTTCTGCCATTGGCCGCCTCCCATTTCCGGTACGAGCGAATTGGCCCGGTACGATCAAGTATCAACAGTGAATTGTGCGCCAATTAAAGGCGATGCATAAGTCCCGGTCGAGCGGAGTGCGACAAAAACACTTTCAAAAATTTTCGGGGGAATGCGAGAAGCACCCTTTCGATATCCTGATCATACTTCGGGCCATGCCCGGCGGGAGGGACGATGCGTTACAGCAGAGACATGCGCGGCTATGGAGCCAATCCGCCGGACCCGAAATGGCCTGGCGGCGCGCATGTCGCCGTGCAGTTCGTCGTCAACTACGAGGAAGGCGGCGAGAACTGCGTGCTGCATGGCGACAAGGCGTCCGAAGCCTTCCTGTCGGAAATCGTCGGCGCGGCACCCTGGGTGGGCCAGCGCCACTGGAACATGGAATCCATCTACGAATACGGTGCCCGCGCCGGTTTCTGGCGGTTGCTGCGGCTGTTCAGCGAGGCCGAGGTGCCGATCACCTGCTATGGCGTCGCCACCGCGCTCGCCCGTTCGCCGGACCAAGTCACGGCCATGCAGGAAGCCGGCTGGGAGATCGCTTCGCACGGGCTGAGATGGATCGACTACCGCGACCACAGCGCCGAGGATGAGCGCCGCGATCTCGAAACTGCAATCAAACTGCATTACGAGGTGACCGGAGAGCGCCCGACCGGCTGGTACACCGGCCGCACATCGGTCAACACAGTGCGGATTGTGGCGGAAGAAGGCGGTTTCGACTATGTGTCGGACACCTATGACGACGAGCTGCCCTACTGGTTCGAGCATGATGGCGGCGCGCAGCTCATCATTCCCTATACGCTCGACGCCAACGACATGCGGTTCGCAACGCCGCAGGGCTTCAACTCCGGCGACCAGTTCTTTGCCTATTTGAAGGACAGCTTCGACACGCTCTATGCAGAGGGCCAAGCCGGGCGGCCGCGCATGATGAACATCGGCCTGCATTGCCGCCTCGTCGGGCGGCCAGGGCGGGTGGCGGCGCTGAAGCGCTTCGTCGACTATGTGAGGTCGCACGACAAGGTCTGGCTGGCGCGGCGCATCGATATCGCCAAGCACTGGCAGGAAAACCATCCGTACAAGCCGGCGGCACTCCGCCCGTCGAAGATGGAATTCGAGACCTTCGTCCACACTTTCGGCGGCGTGTTCGAGCATTCGCCCTGGATCGCCGAACGCGCCTACGAACTGGAACTGGGGCCGGCGCATGACACTTCAGGCGGCCTGCACAATGCGCTTTGCCGTATCTTCCGGTCCGCCAGCGAAACCGAGCGGCTTTCGGTGCTCAACGCCCATCCTGACCTTGCCGGCAAGCTAGCCAAGGCCAAGCGACTGACAGTGGAATCGACCAGGGAACAGGCCTCGGCCGGCCTCGACGCGCTGACCGACAAGGAGCGCGAACTGTTTTCCAAGCTCAACGCCGCCTACGTCACCACCTTCGGCTTCCCCTTCATCATCGCGGTGAAGGGCAAGACGAGGCAGGAAATCCTGGCGGAGTTCGAGGCGCGCATCGGCAACAGCCGCGGCGTCGAGTTCGAGACCGCCTGCAAACAGGTCGAGCGCATCGCACTGCTCCGCCTCAAGGACATGCTTCCGCAATAGGTTTGAACCCATGGATACGATCAGGATGCCCGAGCGAACCTATTACGCACCACATGGCGGCCATTCCGGCCAGAGCGAGCTTCTGACCGGCCGCGCCGTCTTCACCGAGGCCTATGCCGTCATTCCCCGGGGTGTGATGCAGGACATTGTCACCAGTGCCTTGCCGTTCTGGGACGAGACCCGCGTCTGGATATTGTCGCGACCGCTGTCGGGTTTTGCCGAGACGTTCTCGCAATACATTGTCGAGGTCGCGCCCGGCGGCGGCAGCGACCGGCCGGAACCCGATGCCGGTGCCGAGGGCGCGCTGTTCGTGGTCGAAGGCGAACTGACGGTTCTGCTTGCCGGCAAGAAGCATAGTTTAAGGCCCGGCGGCTTTGCCTTCCTGCCACCGGCCAGCGGCTGGACGGTTCGCAACGAAAGCAAGGCCGACGTGCGCTTCCACTGGATTCGCAAGGCGTACGAGGTGGTTGACGGTCTCGATGTGCCGGAAGCCTTCTTCACCAACGAGCAGGAGATCGCGCCAACGCCTATGCCCGGCACCGAAGGCCGCTGGGCGACGACGCGGTTCGTCGATCCGGCCGATTTGCGCCACGACATGCACATGACCATTGTCACGCTGGAACCCGGCGCGGTCATTCCCTTCGCCGAGACCCATGTCATGGAGCATGGGCTCTATGTACTGGAGGGCAAAGCGGTCTATCGCCTCAACCAGGACTGGGTCGAGGTCGAGGCCGGCGACTATATGTGGCTGCGCGCCTTCTGTCCGCAGGCCTGCTACGCGGGCGGCCCGGGAAAATTCCGCTATCTGCTCTACAAGGACGTGAACCGGCACGCCAAGCTCGGCGGCGCCGGTGTCCCCGGGCGGACGCCGTGACGCGGATCATTGCGCGGCCACTGACCCGCGAGAGCTTTGCTCCGTTCGGCGACGTCATCGATATGGGCGGCGACAACCACTACCCGATCAATGGCGGCCGCGCGGAACGCTATCACGATCTGGCGACCGCCGAGGCGATCGGACCGAATGCCCGCGTGCTGATCTCGATGGTGCGCGGCACGCCTTACGAACTGCCGCTGAAGCTGAGCATGGTCGAGCGCCACCCCTTCGGCAGCCAGGCTTTTGTCCCGCTGTCGCCGCGCCCGTTCCTGGTCGTCGTCTGCCATGATGGCGAACAAGGGCCTGATGAGCCGCATGCCTTCATCACCGCACCCGGCCAAGGCATCAATTACCGGCGCAATCTCTGGCATGGCGTGCTGACGCCGCTCGGCGAGCCTCAGGATTTCCTGATCGTCGACCGTGGCGGCGATGGCTCCAATCTCGAGGAATTCCATTTCTCGCACGCCTACGAGATCCACCTCCCTTAATTTTTTTGTGCATGTCGTTACCCCAAACCGGGGGCACTTTTGGGCGACATGCAGCAGGAGAGCCTGAAATGACCGACATTTCTTTGATCGACCGCCTGCTCGACGTGATCGAGCACGACATCGTGCCGAAGACGGCCGACGGTGTTGTCCATGGCAACAAGCTGTTCGGCGCGGCGATCCTGCGCAAAGACGACCGTTCGCTGGTGCTGGCCGAAACCAACAACGAGAGGGAAAACCCGCTCTGGCATGGCGAGGTGCACTGCCTGAAACGTTTCTACGAAATGCCGAAGGCGGAGCGCGTCGATCCGAAAGACGCGATCTTCATCGCCACGCATGAGCCCTGCTCGCTCTGCCTGTCGGCGATCACCTGGACTGGCTTCGACAATTTCTACTATCTGTTCAGCCACGAGGATTCGCGCGACAGTTTTGCCATCCCGCACGATCTGAAGATCCTGAAAGAGGTCTTCACCCTCGACCCCGGCGGCTACAATGCCGAGAATGCCTACTGGAAGAGCTTTTCTATCCGCAGGCTGGTGCGAGCGTTGCCCGAGGTAGAGCGGCAACGGCTGGAAATACGCATCGGCGCGATTTCGGCGCGCTACGATGATCTGTCCGGCGTCTATCAGGCGAACAAGGACGATAACGACATCCCGCTGAATTAGGGCTCTCGGCCTACCGGGGGGCACCCTTGAATTGCCACCTTTATGGTGGCATATTGCGTCATGGAGAAACGAAGGCCCACCTACGATCTTGATGCCATCAAGACGACGTTCGGGTCTGTCGATACGCTGGCGATCACGACGTCCGCTCTGCTGGATGCCACAGGCCTTGGCTTCGACCGTGCCGGCGTCGTCGAGGTAATCGGCGGCATGACGAGGAAAATGTTCGTGAAATCCATGACGACCTTTGCGGATCACCGGGTCTGGCAGGATGCCTATCACGTGCCCGTGCGCGACCTGATCCTCTACGTGAAATTCCAAGCGGATGTCGTGACCGAGTTCACGGTCATGTCGTTCAAGGAGAAATGACCATGGCGACAAGAGAAGAAAATCGGACCATGATTTCCCCCGAAACCGGGGAAACGCTCACGCGTGACGTGCGTCCATTCACAGTGGCGTACAAGGGCGAGAGCATAATTGTCGACCTTCCGGGTTACTATCCAGCATCCGGTGACGAGGGTGTGCATATCGGAGGCGACATGGCTGCCGTCGATGCCGCACTACGCGCCCTCAAGGAGAGGATCGATGGCGTGCCGGCCCCGGCAACCATCCGCCGCATGCGCACAAAGCTCAATCTGTCGCAGCGCGAGGCAGGATCCCTGTTCAAGGTCGGCGAGAATGCTTTCGACAAGTATGAAAGGGGCCTGATCGAGCCGAGTGGCCCGACCATTCAATTGATGACGCTGCTGGAAAAACATCCCGAACTGCTGGATGAATTGCGGTAGCGGCACAGGTCGCATTTTTCGCTGCTCCAGTCGCGAATGGTGATTGAAAGTCGTCGCGCCGCGGGGCGTTATGCGGGCCATGAAAACAGTCACCGAATTTCCCCGCAAGGTCGTCGAGTTCCCGGATATGGGCATCGTCATGCCGGATGGCTGCCGGCTGTCGGCGCGGGTCTGGATGCCGGAGGATGCCGGCGACGATCCAGTGCCGGCGATCCTGGAGCATCTGCCCTACCGCAAGCGCGACGGCACCATCTTTCGCGATCAGCTGACGCATCCCTATTTCGCCGGCCACGGCTACGCCTCGATCCGGGTCGATATGCGCGGCAATGGCGATTCCGAAGGGCTGATGGACGACGAATATTCCGAGCAGGAATTGCAGGACGCCTGCGACATCATCGCCTGGGCGGCAAGCCAGCCCTGGTGCAACGGCAATGTCGGCATGATGGGCATTTCCTGGGGCGGCTTCAACTGCCTGCAGGTGGCGGCCAAGCAGCCGCCGGCGCTCAAAGCGGTGATCAGCTTGTGCTCGACCGTCGACCGCTACGCCGACGACATTCACTACAAGGGCGGCTGCCTGCTGATCGAGAACTTCGGCTGGGCCTCGACCATGCTGTCCTACTCATCGCGGCCGCCGGACCCGCTGCTGGCCGGCGACAACAGATGGCGCGATCTGTGGCTGACCCGGCTGGAGAACCAATCCTTCCTGGCGCCGCTGTGGCTGAAGCACCAGCACCGTGATGCCTACTGGAAGCGCGGCTCGATCTGTGAGGATTTTTCCGCCGTCAAAGCCGCGGTTCTGTCGATCGGCGGCTGGCATGACGGCTACCGCAACACCGTCTCGCATCTGGCCAGCAACATCGAAGCCCCGGTCAAGGGCATTATCGGGCCATGGATCCATAAATACCCGCATTACGCAGGACCAAAACCCGCCATCGGCTTCCTGCAAGAGGCCTTGCGCTGGTGGGACCGCTGGCTCAAGAGTGTCGAAACCGGTGTCGAGTCCGACCCGGCCTACCGCGCCTATGTCATGGACAGCGTGCGTCCGGCGCGCTGGCACCCCGAGCGTCCCGGCCGCTGGATTGCCGAGCAGCAATGGCCCTCGCCAACCATCAAGACGCAGGCGGTCGATCTGATCCCCGCAACGGAAAAACCCGCCATCGTTGCCTCGCCGCAAAGCTGCGGCTTGGCTGGCGGCGAGTATTTTCCCTTCACCTTCGGCCCCGAACTGCCAGGCGATCAGCGCCCCGACGATGCGCTGTCGGTGTGTTTCGACCAGACGGAACTCAGTCAGGCCATCGACATCGTCGGCACCGCGGAAGTCGAATTGCGGCTGTCCTCCGACCGTCCGCAGGCCAACATCGCGATCCGACTCTGTGACGTGCATCCCGATGGCGCGTCGGAGCTGATTTCCTACGGCGTGCTCAACCTGACGCATCGCAACTCGCACGAGTTCCCGGAAGCCCTGGTGCCGGGCGAAACCATCTCAGTACGCGTCGTGCTCGATCAATGCGGCTATCGCGTTCCGCCCGGCCACCACCTGCGTGTTGCCGTTTCGAACGCCTATTGGCCTGCCATCTGGCCGTCGCCGGAGCCGGTCCGGCTGACCTTATCGGCGGCGACGCTCCGCTTGCCGCTGCGGCCGTTGGCGACAGACGATGAAGCGGCGTTCGCCGAGCCGGAAGGTGCCACTCCCTGGGCAACGGAGACGATCCGCGCCAGCAATTCCGAGCGCCATATCGATCGTGACGAAAAGACGGGAATCGTGACGCTTTCCATCGTTGATGATTTCGGCGAGGTGCGCGATCTCGCTCATGGCCTCGCCAATGGCAGCATCGCCCGCGAGACCTGGACGATCCATCCCGACGACCCGCTGTCGGCCTCGGGGAAGACGCACTGGACGCAGACCCTGTCGCGAAACGGATGGTCGGTACGCACCGAAACGACAGCCGAAATGCGATCGGACGCGCAAAACTTCATCGTCAGCGCCAGAATCGAGGCCTATGAGGACGAAACGCTCGTCTTCGAGCGTAATTTCAAGGAGAAGGTGCCGCGCGCGCTTCTTTGAGCACCGAGTTCATTGGTCCAATTGCGACGTACGATTTACGCCACGGCATGTCGCATTCGGTCTTGCTTACCGCTTTCCCTTGCGGTCATTATTCTCCTCACAAGAAACAAGTAAAACGACCGCAGAGTCGAACCAACAGAGTGAGGAACTCAAAATGTCGAACGAACTGGAATTTCTTAGCCGGCGTGTCGCGTCGGGCAAACTGAGCCGTCGTGATTTTCTCGGCCGGGCGGCGGCGCTCGGTATCTCCGCGCCCTTCGCCAACTCGCTGCTTTCAAGCGCGGCACGCGCGGCAGGTCCGGTCAAAGGCGGCACTCTGAAGGCCGGACTTGTCGGCGGCGAGTCCACCAACAGCCTTGATCCGGCACTGTTCATGACTCAGGTGCCGTTCGCCTTCGGCAAGATGTGGGGCGAATTGATTGTCGAGCTTTCGCCGGAAGGCAAGCTCGAGAACCGCATCGCCGAGGAGATCGGCTCGTCGGACGACGCCAAGGTGTGGACGCTGAAGATCCGCGACGGCGTCGAATTCCACAACGGCAAGACGGTGACCGCCGAGGACGTGGCCGCCACACTTGAGCGCCATTCCGACGAGAAGTCGAAATCCGGCGCGCTCGGCTACATGAAGGGCATCGAGACCATCAAGGCCAGCGGCAAGGAAGTCGTGCTGACCCTGAAGGAAGCCAATGCCGATCTGCCCTATTTGCTCAGCGACTATCACCTGATCGTCCAACCGAATGGCGGCAAGGACAAGGCCGACGCAGGCATCTCGGCCGGTCCTTACAAGGTCACGACCAATGAGCCCGGCGTGCGCCATGGCGGCGAGCGTTTCGCCAATTATTGGCAGGGCGACAAGATGGGCCATGCCGACCAGATCGAGATCATCGTCATCAACGATGCGACGGCGCGCACCGCCGCCCTGCAAGGCGGCCAGGTCAACATGATCAACCGCGTCGAGCCGAAGATCGTCGACCTGATCAAGCGCCTGCCTGGCGTGACCATCCGCAACCATGCGGGTCCTGGCCACTATGTCTTCATCGCGCATTGCAACACCGCCCCCTTCGACAACAACGATCTGCGCATGGCCCTGAAGCTGGCCATCGACCGCGAAGAAATGCTCGACAAGATCCTGCGTGGCTACGGTTCGATCGGCAACGATTTCCCGATCAACGCTTCCTACCCGCTGTTCACTGATATCGAGCAGCGCAAGTACGATCCCGACAAGGCCAAGTTCCACTTCAAGAAGTCGGGCCATGACGGCGCCGTGCTGCTGCGGACTTCGGACGTCGCTTTCCCGGGCGCCGTCGACGCTTCCCAGCTCTTCCAGCAGAGCGCTGCCAAGGCCGGCATCAAGATCGAGCTCAAGCGTGAGCCCGGTGACGGCTATTGGAACGAGGTCTGGAACAAGCAGCCCTTCTGCGCTTCCTACTGGGGTGGCCGCTCGACCCAGGACCAGATGTACTCCACCGCTTATCTGTCGACCGCCGACTGGAACGACACGCGTTTCAAGCGCCCGGACTTCGACAAAATGGTGCTGGCCGCGCGCGCCGAGCTAGACGAGACCAAGCGCAAGCAGATGTACCATGACATGGCTGTCCTGGTCCGCGACGAAGGTGGCCTGATCTTGCCGATGTTCAACCAGTTCATCGACGCTACCGGCGCCAAGGTCGACGGCTGGGTCGACGATCCACATCAGGAGCTGATGAACGGTTACGCGCTGGCGAAGTGCTGGCTCGAAGCCTGAGCTTGGCCTTGCGGATATGTCCTCACCCATCTTGAAACTGGTGGCCCAGCGCGTTGCGCTGGGCATTCTCCTCTTGTTGGCCGTTTCGGTCCTGATCTTCGCCGGCACCCAGATCTTGCCCGGCGACGTCGCGCAAGCCATTCTCGGACAATCGGCGACACCGGAGTCGCTCGCCAATCTGCGCGAGCAGCTCGGCCTCAACGATCCGGCCTATATCAGGTATTTCCGCTGGCTCGGCGGTGTGCTGACCGGCGATCTCGGCACGGCCATGTCGAGCGGGCAGGATATCGCCACGTCGATCAAGGGGCGGCTGTGGAACACGCTGTTCCTCGCCTTCTGGGCGGCGATCGTCGCCGTGCCGCTGGCGATCATTCTCGGCCTGATCGCGGTGCGCTACCGCAATGGCTGGGTCGACAAGCTGATCTCCGGGCTGGCGCTGGCCTCGACCTCCTTTCCCGAGTTCTTCATCGGCTATGTGCTGGTCTATTTCTTCGCCGTGAAATGGCAAATCTTCCCGGGCATCTCGACCGTCTATGACGGCATGCCTTTTGGCGAGCGCATGCAGGCGATCGCCCTGCCGGCGGCAGCGCTGACGCTGGTCGTGCTCGCCCACATGATGCGCATGACACGCGCGGCGATCCTCAATGTCATGCAGTCGGCCTATGTCGAGACAGCGGAACTGAAGGGCCTGTCGGCCTTCAACGTCATCCGCAAGCACGCCTTCCCCAACGCCATCGCGCCGATCATCAACGTCGTCATGCTCAACCTCGCTTACCTCATCGTCGGCGTCGTCGTGGTCGAGGTGATCTTCGTCTACCCGGGCATGGGACAGTATCTGGTCGACCACGTCACCAAGCGAGACGTGCCGGTGGTGCAGGCGGTCGGCCTGATCTTCGCCGCCGTCTATATCAGCCTGAACATCATTGCGGACATAGCGGCCATCGTCGCCAATCCGCGTCTCAGACACCCGAAATAGGGGGCGGATATGCTCGATATCAAACGCATCCCCATCCCCGCTCTGATCGGCATCGTGCTGACGGCATTGTTCGTCCTGGCGGCGGTCTTCGCCCCCTGGATCGCGCCGCACGGCAATGGCGAAATCGTCGGCGATGTCTGGGAACCGATGTCGGCTGCTCATTTGCTAGGCACCGACAATCTCGGCCGCGACCTGCTTTCGCGCATGATCTACGGCGCCCGCATCACTTTGTTCATCGCGGTGCTGGCCACCGCGCTGTCATTCTCGCTCGGCGCCATCCTCGGCTTCTCGGCGGCCGTCTTCGGCGGCTGGTTCGATACGCTGCTGTCGCGCCTCGTCGATCTCTTGATGTCTATCCCGACGCTGATCATGGGTCTCGTCGTGCTGTCCGTGCTACCGACCAACCTGGTGACGCTGATCCTGGTGATGGGCATTCTGGATTCGACCCGCGTCTATCGCCTGTCGCGCGCGGTCGCCGTCGACATCAACGTCATGGACTATGTCGAGGCGGCGAAACTGCGTGGTGAGGGCAGCGGTTGGATCATCTTCCGCGAAATCCTGCCCAACGCATTGTCGCCACTGGTTTCCGAACTCGGCCTGCGCTTCATCTATGCCGTGCTGTTCCTGTCGACGCTGTCGTTCCTCGGCCTTGGCGTGCAGCCACCGGACGCCGACTGGGGCGGCATGGTCAAGGAAAACAAGGACGGCATCGTCTTCGGCATCGCGGCCGCACTCATCCCGGCGGCGGCGATCGCCCTGCTGGCGATTTCCGTCAACCTGGTTGCCGACTGGGTGCTCAACCGGACGACCAGCCTCAAGGGAGGACGCGGGTGATGGCCGACACCAAAGCGAAATCAGGCCTGCTGCTCGACATCCGCAATCTGCGTATCGAAGCCACCGTCTTCCCGCCCGGCGAGCCGCCAAAGAACATCGTGCTGGTGCACGATGTCTCGCTGACGCTTGAAAAAGGCAAGGTGCTCGGCCTGATCGGCGAGTCCGGGGCCGGCAAGTCGACCATCGGCTTGTCGTCGATGGGCTATGGCCGCGGCGGCGTGCGCATCACCGGCGGCGAGGTGATCCTGAACGGCCGCGACATCCTCAAGGGCGGCAAGGACGGCTTCCGCAAATTACGCGGCCGCGAGGTCTGCTATGTCGCGCAATCGGCGGCAGCCGCCTTCAACCCGGCGCACCGGCTCATGGACCAGGTGGTGGAAGCCACGCTGCTGCACGGTACGGCGACACGCGCCGAGGCCGAGAAGCGCGCGGTTGCGCTGTTCAAGAAGCTCAGCCTGCCCAACCCCGAAACCATCGGCGAGCGCTTTCCGCACCAGGTTTCGGGTGGCCAGTTGCAGCGTGTGATGACGGCGATGGCACTCTGCTCCGAGCCGGACCTGATCGTCTTCGACGAGCCGACAACGGCGCTCGACGTGACGACGCAGATCGACGTGCTGGCGGCGATCAAGGACGCCATCCGCGACACCCATGTGGCGGCGCTCTACATCACCCACGACCTTGCCGTCGTCGCCCAGGTCTCAGACGAAATCATGGTGCTGCGCCATGGAAGGCTGGTCGAATGGGGCGGCACAAGGCAGATCATCAAGGAGCCGCGCCAGGAATACACCAATGCGTTGGTCTCGGTGCATGAGATCGAACACCAGGAGCAGAAACCCGGCACGACGCCGTTCCTGTCGGTGAAGAACGTCACCGCCGCCTATGGCCGCAGCGACATCAAGGTGCTGAAGAACGTCTCGGTCGACATCTATCCGGGCCAGACACTGGCCGTGGTCGGCGAGTCCGGCTCCGGCAAATCGACGCTGGCACGCGCCATCACCGGGCTTTTGCCACCCGAAGCGGGTACAGTGACCTTCGACGGACGTCCGCTGGCCAACCGGCTGGCCGACCGGCCGAAGGAGGATCTGCGCCAGTTGCAGATGATCTACCAGATGGCCGATGTGGCGATGAACCCGCGCCAGACCGTCGCCACCATCATCGGCCGGCCGCTCGAATTCTATTTCGGCATGCGCGGCCGCGAGCGCGACAGGCGCGTTACCGAACTGCTCGACAAGATCGAGATGGGCAAGGGCTTTTCCGATCGCTACCCGGCCGAGCTTTCCGGCGGCCAGAAGCAACGCGTCTGCATCGCCCGGTCACTTGCCGCCAAGCCCAAGTTGATTATCTGCGACGAGGTCACCTCGGCACTCGATCCGCTGGTGGCACACGGCATTCTCGAGCTGCTGCTCGAGCTGCAGAAGGAAGAGAACGTCGCCTATCTGTTCATCACGCATGACCTCGCGACGGTGAAGTCTATCGCCGATTCGATCGCGGTGATGTATCGCGGCGAAGTGGTGCGCTATGGCCCCAAGAGCAAGGTGCTGAGCCCGCCCTTCGACGCCTATACCGACCTCCTGCTCTCCTCGGTTCCAGAGATGGAAATCGGCTGGCTGGAAAAGGCAATCAAGGGACGGCGCATGGCCAGCGCGGGGAACTAAAGCAATTCCGGGAAAACTGGAGACCAGTACTCCCGGAAGAAATGCAGGGCGCTTCCCTGGAAATCGCGTCAGATCAAGCCGCCACATCGGGGCGCCGGCGACCGTCATCCGGATGCAACACTAGAACGCCACACGTCCTTCGGGACAAGCGCCGCTCGCACGACTTTTAAACAGGGGTAGGACATGAAGACTGAACTCGATTATCTCGCTGAACTCGCCGGTCAAGGCCGGATATCGCGTCGCGCCTTTCTCGGGCGCGCCGCCGCGCTCGGCGTATCGGCGGCCCTGATGCCGGCGCTGGCCGGCAAGGCATTTGCCCAGACGGCGGTGAAGGGCGGTATCATCAAGGCCGGCCTGCAGGGCGGTGAATCCACCAACAGTCTCGATCCGGCGTTGAACCTCAGCCAGGTTACCTTCAGCTTCGGCAAGCTTTGGGGCGAGTATCTCGTGCGCCTCACACCGGACAACAAGCTGGTCAACCTGATTGCCGAGGAGATTGGCGCCTCGGCCGACGCCAAGACATGGACAATCAAGATCCGCGACGGCATCGAGTTCCACAATGGCAAGACGGTCGGCGCGGAGGATGTTGCCGCCACCATCGAGCGACATGCGGATGAGAAGTCCAAGTCCGGAGCACTCGGCATCCTCAAGAACATCAAGGGGATCAAGGCGAGCGGCAAGGAGGTCATCGTCACGCTCGGCGACGCCGATGCCGACTTCCCCTATCTGATGGCCGACTATCATCTCACCATCCAGCCGAATGGCGGCAAGGACGATCCGAATGCCGGTATCAGCGCCGGACCCTACAAGGTTAGCGTCAACCAGCCAGGCGTTCGCCATGGCGGCGAGCGTTTCGCCAATTACTGGTTGCGCGACAAGGCCGGCCATGCCGATCAGGTCGAGATCATCGTCATCAATGATGCGACCGCACGGCTTGCAGCCTTGCAGGGCGGCCAGGTGCACATGATCAACCGCGTCGAACCCAAGGTCGTCGATCTGGTCAAGCGCATCGCCGGCGTTTCCATCGAGAACGTCTCGGGCAAGGGCTACTATCCGTTCAACATGTTCTGCGACACCGCACCTTTCGACAGCAACGATCTGCGCATGGCGCTGAAGCTAGCCATGGACCGCGACGAGATGCTGGAAAAGATCCTGCGCGGCTATGGCTCGGTAGGTAACGACTTCCCGATCAACGAGGCCTATCCGCTGTTTTCCGCCGACATCGAACAGCGCAAGTTCGATCCCGACAACGCGGCGGCAGCCTACAAGAAATCAGGCCACAGCGGCTCGATCGTGCTGCGCACCTCGGACGTCGCCTTCCCGGGCGCCGTCGATGCCGCACAGCTCTATCAGCAGTCCTGCGCCAAGGCCGGCATCAAGATCGAGATCAAGCGCGAACCCGGCGACGGCTACTGGTCTGAGGTCTGGAACAAGCAGCCTTTCTCGCTCTCCTACTGGGGCGGACGCGCCACGCAGGACCAGATGTATTCCACCGGCTATGTCTCGACCGCCGACTGGAACGACACGCGCTTCAAGCGGCCGGAATTCGACAAGATGCTGTTTACCGCGCGCGGCGAGCTCGACCAGGCCAAGCGCCAGGCGATCTACCACGATATGGCGGTGATGATGCGTGACGAAGGCGGGCTGATCGTGCCCTTCTTCAACCAGTTCATCGACGCGGCCGCCATCAACAAGATCGGCGGCTATGCCAAGAGCCCTATCGGCGAAATGATGGACGGCTACGCGCTTGCCGAGTGCTGGCTCAACGCTTGAGCGGACTCTGATCGTCCGATTTCATCTATCAAGAACGCCGTGTGCCCGGGACGGCACACGGCGTTCCCGTTCCAACCGCCAACCGCATGGAGCAGCCCATGGCGCTCAAATCCAAGCTTCTGCTGATCATCCTCGATGGCGTGCCTTACCGGAACTGGCGCCGGCTGATGGGCAATCTCGAAGGTTGGGTGCAATCGGGGGAGGCGCGCGTCTGGAAAATGCGCTCGGTGCTGCCGTCGACCTCGGCCTGCTGCTATGCGTCGATCCACACCGGGGTTTCACCGCAGGTGCACGGGATTCTCTCCAACGAGAACCGGTTCCGCGTCGAGCAGCCCGATATCTTCTCCGAGGTCAGCAAGGCAGGCGGCAAGACGGGGGCGGTGACCCATTCCTACTGGTCGGAATTCTTCCGCGCCTATCCGTTCGACCTGGTCGAGGACATGGAATTCGACGAGCCAAGCGGGCCGATCACGCATGGCCGCTTCCACACCATGACTGGTTACAATCTCCGCAACCAGATGACGCCGAGCGATGTCGACCTGTTCGCCACGCTGACGATGCTGACGAAACGCCATGGCATCGACTATGGCATCCTGCACACCTGCACGCTGGACTCGATGGGACACCGCTTCGGCCACGACTGCCACGAGATGGACCATGCCGTCTATGCGATGGACGGCATGCTGGCGGCCTTCCTGCCGCGCTGGATCGAAGCCGGCTATGAGGTGATCGTCACCGCCGATCACGGCCAGACCGATCGTGGCCATCATGGCGGCCACGACGACGAAATGCAGGATTTCGCGCTGTATTATTTCGGACCTGGAATGGGGCCGCAGGCCGACACGCTGCTCGACCAGCTGCAGTTGGCGCCGACAGTGCTGAGCCGACTGGGTGTTCCGGTGCCCGCGACGATGAAAGCGAAGCCGTTTTTGGGGTGAACTGAATGCGGCGTTGGCGTCCCCTCTCCCCGTCCTTTACGGGGAGAGGTATGGGTGAGGGCAGCGCCAACGTCGAATATAAGACCTCACGCCGACGCCGCCCCTCATCCGCCTGCCGGCACCTTCTCCCCGTATAGTGACGGGGAGAAGGGATGCTCTGGCAACCGCCCCGCTCTTCGGTTAGCCTCCTAAAAATTCCTTGGCGGAGGATGAACCTTTTTGGACCGATCAGCGACAGAGCAGACAGGAGCCAGGCGGCTCGACCGGCCATGACGGCAGCGACGGAGACCGATCGCACTCTCGTCGACCGGGTCGCGAAGGGCGACCGTGCCGCCGTGCGGCTCCTGTTCATGCGTCACCACGCGCGGGTCTACCGCTTCGTGGCGCGCCAGACGGGATCGGAAATGATGGCCGACGATATCGCCAACGAAGTCTTCCTCGAGCTGTGGCGCCAGGCGCCGGGGTTCGAAGGGCGCTCCGAAGTCTCGACATGGCTGCTCGGCATCGCCCGTTTCAAGGCGCTGTCCTTTCTGCGCAAGAAGAAGGAAGACTGGATCGACGACGAGGCCGCCGCCGCGGTGCCCGACGGCGCCGACACGCCGGAAGTCGTCACCATGAAGGAAGACAAGGCCGCCGCCCTGCGGCGCTTCGTGGATGCCTTGCCCGAAGAGCATCGCGTCGTCATCGATCTTGCCTATTATCACGGACAGTCGGTGAGCGAGATCGGCGAGGTGCTCGACATTCCGGTCGCCACCGTCAAGACCCGGATGTTCTACGCCCGCAAGAAACTCGGCGAGGCCCTCAAGGCCGCCGGTTACGAAAGGGGGTGGCCATGAGCGCCGCTGAAAAAATGTCGCGCCGCGACGAAATGGAAACGCTGCTGCCGTTCTACCTGAACGGCTCGCTGGAAGGTTCCGACCTGGAAGCGGTCGAGGAATGGCTGGCCAGCGACCCGGCCGCACTTGCCGCCCTTGGTGAGGCTGAAGCCGAATTCTCCGGCGCCACGGCCGCCAACGAAGCAATCCGGCCGCCGGCCGATGCGTTCAGCCGCTTTGCAAAGGCACTCGACGCCGAGGCCGGGCCGGCGCGCAAGCCGGCAGGATCGTCTTGGCTGGCGCAGGCCTGGGGCCGCTTCATGGCGGTGCCGGTCGGTGTCGCCTGGGCGGCAGCCGCGGTTCTGCTAGCCCTGGTCATGGTGCAGTCGTTTGTCGAACCCGGCGGCAAAGGCAATGATTTCGAGATTGCCGGCGCGGAAAACGATCCGGCGAAAATGCCGTTCGCCCTGGTTAAGTTCAAGCCGGATGCCAACATGTCGGACATTTCCGCCTTCCTCGGCAGCAACGGGCTGAAGATCGTCGGCGGACCGACCGCCGACGGCGTGTTCCGGCTTGGCGTCCCGGCTGCCAACGCAGCCGACTACACCAGGCAAATCGGCCTTATTGCCGCCCAGCCCTTCGCGGAAACTGTGATCGAGGGAAGGAAACCGGTTGATGGCGGCTGAGGCAGTCATTCGATTTGCGGCAATCCTTGCGGCGGCGATGACAATCGTCGCCGTGCCCGCGTCGGCGCAGACCAACGACCCCAATCCAGACCAGACAAAAGTCGACTGCCGCGACGGGACCAATGCGGCGGGAGCCGACTGCGCCAAGAACGGCAATGACACAAAGGGCGGATCGGACGCAGGCCAATCCGGCGCCGTCTTCCTGCCGGCGCTGATTGTCGACCTTTTCCCCAATCCGGCGGCACCTCCAGCACCGCTGCCGACCCCACGGCCGGCGCCCGCGACTCCGCCAGCCGACAGTCAAGCCGGCCCCCCGCCTGGCGGCCCGATCGTCTCGCCGACCGATCTCATCGCCGTTCAGCCGCGGCGCGCCGTGGTCGGCGATTTTGTGCCCGACGAGGTGCTGGTGACCGTCGACGGCGATGCCGGTGCCGTGCAGCAGATCGCCGCCTCCTTCGGCCTGCAGGTGCGCTCGCAGCGCCAGTCGCGGCTGCTTGGCACCACGCTGGTGCGCTTCGGCATTCCCGACGGCCGGCCCGTCGGCGTCGTGCTGGCGCAACTGGCCGCCGACGGCCGCACACAGCGGCGCGAGCCCAATCATGTGTATTCGCTGCAGCAGGCCGCCGGCATCGTCAACTATGCGTTCGATCGTATCGTGCTCGATTCCAAACAGGCCAGCGGCGAAAACGTTCGCATCGCGGTGATCGACACCGGCATCGACGACACCAACCCGGCGCTGTCGGGCGTCATTGCCGGGCAGTTCGACGCCATGCCCGACGTGCCGATTGAAAAGCGCGATCACGGCACGTCGATCGACGGGCTGATCGCCGGCGTCGGCGCGCTGGAGGGCATGGCGCCGGGGGCAAAAATCTATCACGCTCGCGCCTTCGAGGGCGGCAAGTCGACCATGGACGTTATCCTGGCGGCGCTCGACTGGGCGGCGGAACAGGATGTGCGCATCATCAATATGAGCTTCGTCGGGCCGAAGAACGATTTGCTCGGCGTCGCCTGCCGCAATGCCCGCGCGCTCGGCATGGTGCTGGTCGCCGCCGCCGGCAACAATGGGCCGAAAGCACCCTATGGCTATCCGGCCGCCTTCGACAGGGTCATCGCGGTCACCGCCACCGATGCCAGGGACGGGCTGATGCCGCAGGCCAATCGCGGCGCCTATGTCTTCATCTCGGCACCTGGCGTCGAGATGGTGGCGCCGAGCGGCGCCGGCTCGGACGTGGTCACAGGCACCTCGTTCGCGGCGGCGATCGTGAGCGGCGCCATCGCCAATCTCATCCATGCCGCGCCCGATCGTTCGGCCGACGACATCGAGAAAGCGCTCGCGGCGACGGCCAGGGATCTCGGCCCAAAGGGACGCGACAATGATTTCGGCTACGGGCTGCTGGACATCAAGGCGGCAGGGGCTGCGAAGGAGTAAGGTCGGCGCTTGCAGCGCTTCGGGAGACAGTTCTAAACAGGCGCCCCCGCCACCGATCCCCTAACCACCAGGTCGACCGGCCAGACCTCGCCGCGGGCGCCCTCCTCCAGTCCTGAAATTCGTGCCGCCAGCCGCTCGGCGACACGGGCGCCGGCGAGACGGATCGATGAACGCGTCGTTGACAGCGGCACCGAAAAATTCTCCGGCCTCAGCCAGGGGAAGACATCGTCATGGGCGATCAGCGACACGTCGCCCGGAATGCTCAGGCCGAGGTCGCGCACCGCACGCACGACGCCCAGCGCCATGATCAGGCTGGAGCAGGCGATCGCCGTCGGCGCGTCGCCTTCTTCCAGCAAACGCCTGGTGGCGCGATAGCCGTTCTCCTCGGTCATATCGGCCGAGCAGACATGGCGTTCGCTCAATGACAGTCCGCTCGCGGCGAGCGCCCGGCGCACGCCGCGTTCTCGATGGATAGCGAAGGTCTCGCGGTCGTCACCGTTGATCAGCGCCAGCCGCCGATGACCGAGCTGGATCAGCAGCCTGGCCGCTTCGTGGAAGGCGCCCTCATTGTCGATGTCGGTAAAAGCATAGTCGAAGTCGAAGCCCTCACTGCGGCCATGGACGATGAAGGGAATGCCGAGCGTGTTGACCAGCGCCACGCGCCGGTCAGCGGGCCTTGGAGAGGAGATATAAACAGCGTCGACCTGCCGGTTGGCGACGATGCGCCGGTAGGTCGTCTCCTGGTCGTCGGCGTCGGCCGGCGACAGCACAAGGTCAAGCTCGTGCGAGCGGGCGTAGTCACCAAGGCCGGACAGGAACTCGACGAAATGCGGATCGATGTCGACGGACGCACCGGTCGGCAGGACATAGCCGATCATGCCGGTCTTACCGGTCGCCAGCCGGCGCGCGCTCGGATTGGGACGATAGCCATGGCGCTTGGCGGCATCCATGACACGCCTGCGCGTCTCCTCGTTGACCTCGGGATAGCCGTTCAGCGCACGGCTTACCGTCGTTTGCGAAAGTGCCAGCATATGGGCGAGCTGCTTGAGGTTCACGAAAGGTCTCCATTCCCTCAAAGCGCTTTTAAATTGAATCGACCCAAGTGCCAGCGGGGCCGAGCCATACCAAGCCGAACCATAGACGCGGTTCGGGCGTGTTTGAAACAAAAACTGCTGCTGCATCGCCATAATAGTATGTTGCAGCGCACTTTTAGGGTGCAAATGCGCGAACCTAAATCGATTAATCCGCCGGCCTCTTGACTTCCTGGCAATTCGATGGCGTGATCGAAAAAGCCAAAGCGCTTTGGAAGACTCTTCGAAAGGTTGCGGTTCCTTTCCGACTGAGTCACAGTCCTGCGGCGTCGGCGGGCGGAATGGAGGTTCCGTCCGGTGTGTGAGACCCACTGGGAGGAATACCGATGAAGAAAATGCTTTTGCTGGGTGCTGCGTTTGCCACGTTCGCCCTGAACGCGCCCGCGCAGGCCGAACTGAAGTTCAAGCCCGGCGAAGACAAGCGCATCAACTGGGCGAACTACGAAGAGCTCAAGAAAGTCGACCTCAAGGGTGAGACGCTGTCGATCTTCGGACCGTGGCGCGGCGAGGACGAAGGCCTGGTGCGCGGCGTTCTCGACTATTTCTCGGAAGCCACCGGCGTCGAGATCAAATACTCCTCCTCAGAGAATTACGAGCAACAGATCGTCATCGACACGCAGGCCGGCAGCCCGCCGAACATCGCCGTGCTGCCGCAGCCGGGCCTCATTCAGGACCTGGCGTCGAAGGGCCTTTTGACGCCGCTCGGTGACGACACCGCCAAATGGGTCAAGGACAATTACGGTGCCGGCCAGTCATGGGTCGATCTCGGCACCTTCAAGGACAAGGACGGCAAGCCGGGCTTCTTCGCCTTCCCTTACAAGGCCGATGTGAAGTCGCTGGTCTGGTATTCGCCGGATAATTTCGAGGAAGCCGGCTACAAGGTGCCGAAGACGCAGGAAGAACTCGCCGATCTCGAAAAGAAGATCATCGCCGATGGCGGCAAGCCGTGGTGCATCGGCCTCGGCTCCGGCGGCGCCACCGGCTGGCCGGCGACCGACTGGGTCGAAGACCTGATGCTGCGCACCCAGCCTCCGGAGGTCTACGACAAATGGGTGAAGAACGAGATCCCGTTCAACGACCCCGCGGTGGTCAACGCCATCGACATTTTCGGCAAGATCGCGACCGACGACAAGATGGTCGACGGCGGCGCCAAGGCGGTTGCGGCGACCGATTTCCGCGACAGCCCGAAGGGCCTCTTTTCGGTGCCGCCGAAATGCTACCTGCACCACCAGGCATCGTTCATCCCGACCTTCTTCCCGGAGGGCACCAAGGTCGGCCAGGACGCGGACTTCTTCTACTTCCCGCCCTATGCCTCCAAGCCAGAACTGGGCACGCCGGTGCTCGGCGCCGGTACGCTGGCGATGATCACCAAGGACAGCAAGAGCGCGCGCGCATTCATCGAATTCCTGAAGATGCCGCTCGCCCACGAGATCTGGATGGCCGAAGGCGGCTTCGTGACGCCGCTCAAGTCGGTCAACAAGGATGCCTATGCCAGCGACGCGCTGAAGAAGCAGGGCGAAATCCTCGCCAATGCCTCGACTTTCCGCTTCGACGGTTCCGACCTGATGCCGGGCAAGATCGGCGCCGGCGCCTTCTGGACCGGCATGATCGACCTGGTCGGCGGCAAGTCGGCGCAGGACGTCGCCACCGACATCCAGAAGAGCTGGGACGCGATCAAGTAGCGGCCGGCACGTAAGCGACCAACCATTCTCGCACTTGATCCGGGCCGTACTGGCCCGGATCCGACGGCGGCCCGTGCCGCAGCCTTTCGTCATGAGCGCATTGACATGAAGCGCGATCGGCAATGTGCGCAAGCCGCCGATGACGCGCTCCAAACAACTGAATCGGCGCCTGGTCCCCGTCACCCAAGGTCATTCCTTGTCGGATCATGCGCAGGGGGAGAGGGACCCATGGCGGCTCAGATTTTCTCGGCCATATTCGTCATCATCGTCGGGGTCGGCGGTTGCGTCGCCTATTTCTGGGGCGCCAACAGGCTGGTCGACCTGATATTCCCGTCACGCGGCGTCGCCGGTGCCGCGGCCATCGACAATCTGCGCCGGCAAGGGCTGGTCCGGCCATGGCTGTTCGTCGGTCCGGCGATGATCATCCTCACCATTTACCTGATCTATCCGGTGGTCGAGACGCTGCGGCTGTCGTTCCTCGATCGCAGCGGCATCAATTTCGTCGGCCTGGCGAACTATGAATGGGCGTTCGGCGATCGCGAGTTCCGCAACTCGATCCTCAACAACATCATCTGGCTGGCGGTGGTGCCGGCCGCCTGCACCTTCCTTGGGCTGATCATCGCCGTGCTCACCGACAAGATCTGGTGGGGCACGATCGCCAAGAGCCTGATCTTCCTGCCGCTGGCGATCTCCTTCGTCGGCGCCAGCGTGATCTGGAAATTCATCTACGAGTATCGGGGCGACGGCCAGACGCAGATCGGGATCCTCAACGCCATCATCCAGCATTTCGGCGGCCAGCCGCAAGTCTGGATATCGCTGCCGTTCTGGAACAATTTCTTCCTGATGATCATCCTGATCTGGATCCAGACCGGCTTTGCCATGGTCATCCTGTCTTCCGCCCTGCGCGGCATTCCCGAAGAAACGCTGGAAGCCGCCGTCATCGACGGCGCCAATCCGTTCCAGATCTTCTGGAAGATCATGGTGCCGCAGATCTGGGGCACCATCGCCGTGGTCTGGACCACGATCACCATTCTGGTGCTCAAAGTGTTCGACATCGTGCTGACCATGACCAACGGTCAGTGGAACAGCCAGGTGCTGGCCAATCTGATGTTCGACTGGATGTTCCGCGGGGGCGGCGATTTCGGCCGCGGCGCCACCATCGCCATCATCATCATGATCGCGGTCATTCCGATCATGGTCTGGAACATCCGCCAGGCGAACAAAGAGACGGGAGGACATTGAGATGGCCGTCGCGACCGGAAATTCCTTCGCCAGCCGCTTTGGCGTCCACATCGCCGTGCTCATCTTCGTCGCGATCTGGACCATACCGACGCTCGGCATCCTGGTCTCGTCGCTGCGCGACAAGAACCAGATCATCGCCTCGGGCTGGTGGAACTCGTTCGCCAGTTCCACGCAGACGGAAGCCGGCCGGCTGCCGCCCGCCTCGGCGCAGGTCGAGAAAGACGGCAAGTTCCTCCTCGAGGGCAATATCTTCGGCGACGGCGCCAAGCGCGACATCAGCGCCTTCGGCGTCAAATCGGCGGCACCGACGCAATATCCCGCCGGCACCACAGCCGATCTCGGTGACGGCGTGACCTTGCAACTCAATGCCGACGGCAGCTTCGTCATGCAGTCCCCGAAAGCGTTCGAAGGCGATCGCGGCCAGCGTGTCTATTATGCTTCGTCGGCGCCGCCGAAATTCACCACCGACAACTACAGAACCGTGCTGTTCTCCGAAGGCATCGGACGGTCATTCATGAATTCTCTGACCGTCACTATCCCAGCGACAATCATCCCGATCCTGATCGCCGCCTTTGCCGCCTATGCGCTGGCCTGGATGCGGTTTCCCGGCCGGGCGCTGCTGATCGCGGTCATCATCGGCCTGCTGGTGGTGCCATTGCAGATGTCGCTAATCCCGCTTTTGAAACTTTACAACGGCGTCGGCTCGTTCTTCGGCATGCCGTCGAAGACCTATCTCGGCATCTGGCTGGCGCATACCGGCTTCGGCCTGCCCTTCGCCATCTACCTGCTGCGCAGCTACATTGCCGGCCTGCCGCGCGAAATCATGGAATCGGCGCGCATCGACGGCGCCAGCGATTTCGAGATCTTCGTCAAGATCGTCTTGCCGCTGTCGTTCCCGGTGCTGGCTTCGTTTGCCATCTTCCAGTTCCTGTGGGTATGGAACGATCTGCTGGTGGCGATGGTTTTCCTCGGTACAGAGGCAGACCAGATCGTGCTGACCGCTAAGCTCAACGCGCTGTTGGGCTCGCGCGGCGGCGACTGGGAGATTCTGACGACATCGGCTTTCGTGACCATAATCGTGCCGCTGATCGTGTTCTTCTCGCTGCAGCGCTATTTTGTCCGCGGGCTGCTTGCCGGCTCGGTGAAAGGAGGCTGAGACGATGCAATCCGCTTTGAAGGCCAGCTCGAAGCCTGACCTCGCCATTGATCGCGACTGGTGGCGGGGCGCGGTGATCTACCAGATCTATCCGCGCAGCTATCAGGACTCGAATGGCGACGGCATCGGTGATCTCAAGGGCATCATAGGCCGCCTCCCCTACATCGCCGCACTCGGCGCGGATGCCATCTGGATTTCGCCGTTCTTCAAGTCGCCTATGAAGGATTTCGGCTATGACGTATCGGATTACTGCGATGTCGATCCGATGTTCGGCACGCTGGCCGATTTCGACGCGCTGACCGGCGAGGCGCACAGGCTGGGCTTGAAGGTGATGATCGACGAGGTGCTGTCGCACACCGCCGACAACCACCCATGGTTCAAGGAAAGCCGGTCGAGCCGCAGCAACCCGAAAGCCGACTGGTACGTCTGGGCAGACGCCAGGCCGGACGGCACGCCGCCCAACAACTGGCTGTCGATCTTCGGCGGCTCGGCCTGGCAATGGGACACCAGCCGCCAGCAATATTACATGCACAATTTCCTGGCCGAACAGCCCGACCTCAACTTCCACAACCACGAAGTCCAGGACGCATTGCTCGACGTCACCCGCTTCTGGCTGGAGCGCGGCGTCGATGGTTTCCGGCTCGACACCATCAATTTCTACTTCCACAGCCAGGGCCTGGAAAACAATCCGCCGCTGCCGCCGGAAGAGCGCAACGACCAGACCGCGCCGGCGGTCAACCCCTACAACTACCAGGACCATCTCTACGACAAGAGCCGGCCCGAGAACCTCGGCTTCCTCGAACGGTTCCGTGCCCTGCTTGATGAATATCCGGCAACCGCAGCGGTCGGCGAGGTCGGCGATTCGCAGCGCGGGCTTGAAGTGGTTGCCGCCTACACCGCCGGCGGCAAGCGCGTGCACATGTGCTACTCCTTCGATTTCCTGGCGCCGGAAAAGATCAGCGCGGGCAAGGTTCGCTCGGTGCTGGAATCCTTCGGCAAGGTCGCCAGCGACGGCTGGTCGTGCTGGGCCTTTTCCAACCATGACGTGATGCGCCCGGCCTCGCGCTGGGCGGCCAATGAGGCCGACCCGACCGCCTACCTCAAGGTCATCTCGGCGCTGCTGATGTCCCTGCGCGGTTCGGTCTGCATCTATCAGGGCGAGGAGCTTGGGCTCGGTGAAGCAGAGCTGCGGTTCGAGGATTTGCAGGATCCCTACGGCATCCGCTTCTGGCCGGAATTCAAGGGCCGCGACGGCTGCCGCACACCGATGGTGTGGGATGGCGGCGCCAAGAATGGCGGCTTCTCCCCAGCAAAGCCCTGGCTGCCGGTGCCGGCCAAGCATCTAGCGCAAGCGGTCAATGTCCAACAGGGCGACGAGGCTTCGCTGCTTGAGCACTACCGGCGCTTTCTCACCTTCCGGCGTGCCCATCCGGCGCTCGCCAAGGGCGACATCAATTTCATCGAAAGTGAGGGCGACACCGTCGCCTTCATACGCCGCGCGGGCAATGAGCAGATCGTCTGCATCTTCAATCTGGGAGCCCGGCCGGCCAAGGTTGACCTTGGCGGCCGATCGCTGCAACCTCTGCCCGGGCACGGATTTTCGGGGCAGGCGAACAGCGGTTCCATCGAGCTTGGCGGCTACGGCGCCTGGTTCGGGCGTCTCGACTGAATTTCCAATCACTGGAGGAAACCAATGGCCGATGTCACGCTAAGACAAGTGAAGAAGTCCTACGGCAATCTGAACATTCTCCACGGCATCGACCTCAATATTAAGTCGGGCGAGTTCATCGTCTTCGTCGGCCCGTCGGGCTGCGGCAAGTCGACATTGCTGAGATCGATCGCCGGGCTCGAGGAAATCACCTCCGGCGAGCTTAGAATAGCCGGCGAAGTGGTGAACGACGTGCCGCCGTCGAAGCGCGGCATCGCCATGGTGTTCCAGTCCTACGCGCTCTACCCGCACATGACCGTCTACGACAACATGGCGTTCTCGATGAAGATCGGCAAAGAGAACAAGGCCGAGATCGACCGCCGTGTGCGTCAGGCCGCCGAGATCCTGCAATTGACCAAATATCTCGACCGCCTGCCCAAGGCGATGTCAGGCGGCCAGCGCCAGCGCGTCGCCATCGGCCGCGCCATCGTGCGCAATCCGAAGGTGTTCCTGTTCGACGAGCCGCTTTCGAACCTCGACGCCGCGCTGCGCGTCGCCACCCGCATCGAAATTGCCAAGCTCAAGGAATCGATGCCCAACACGACCATGATCTACGTCACCCACGATCAGGTCGAGGCGATGACGCTTGCCGACCGCATCGTGGTGCTCAAGGACGGCCATATCGAGCAGGTCGGCACGCCGATGGATCTCTACAAGAAGCCCGGCAATCTGTTCGTTGCCCAGTTCATTGGCTCGCCGGCCATGAACATCCTGCCCGCGACCATCGAAAAGACCGGCAATCCGACCGTCGTCAGCCATGTCGGCGGACGCAAGGCAACCGTGCCGATCGCAACGCCTGCTTCGGCGAAGGGTGCTGCGGTGAGCTTTGGCGTGCGGCCGGAGGACCTGATCATCGCCAGCGGCGCGGACTATCTGTTCGAGGGGACGGTCGACTATCTCGAGCAGCTCGGCGAGGTTCAGCTGGTCTATGTCGACATCGGTCGCGCCGACCTGCCGCTGGTGACCAAGCTGCCCGGCAATGTCGAGGTCAAGCGTGGTTCGACGTTGCGGCTGAGCGCCAATGGCGAGCACCTGAATATCTGCCCCGCTCCGGGCGGTGGGTTGGCCCTTCATCCGGATTACCCCACGGCGGCCTTCGCCAGGCCCGGGGGTGGCCCCAAAAACGCGCGGGGGGCTCGCCCCGCCCCTCTTTTGTAGAAGATCAGCTTCGGCTGTTAACGGCCGAAGAGATTCCGGTCGCTGCCCTGAGGGGCGGACTTCTCCACGTCGCCCGACGAATTGAGCAGCTTCTCGACGAGGCCACCGCTGTTGCGGACCGAGCTCGTATGCGCGCTGTCAACCGAAGTAACCGCAGGCTGATTGGCGCCATTGGAGCCAAAGTTGTCGCTGCCGGCGAACGCGCTGCCGGTGATGGCCAGAACGGCGGCGGCAGCAATAAGGATCTTGTTCATTTTAATCTCCTGAATTCTGGATTTCGCCAGGACGGCAGACACAGCTGCCGTCGCTTGCGAAATTGGCTGTTAGCGACCGAAGAGGTTACGGTCGCTGCCCTGAGCGGGCGTCTGGGCAGCCGGTTCCGAGGTCTTGGTGGAAGCCGTGTACGACTGGTCCACTGCGGCGGCAGGCTGGTTAGAGCCGTTCGAACCGTAGTTGTCGCTGCCGGCGAAAGCGCTGCCGGAGATGGCCAGAACGGCGGCGGCAGCAATGAGGATCTTGTTCATCTTAAATACTCCTGAATGTCTGAATTTCGCCAGGGCGGCGGGCGAGCCCGCCGTCGACTGGGAATCGGCTGTTAGTTGTTGCCGAAGAGGTTGCGGTCAGCACCCTGGGCAGGCGCCTGAGCAGCCGGTTCCGACTTCTTGGTCGAAGCGGTGTACGAGCTGTCGACAGCAGTGGCTGCCGCGGCGTTCGAACCGTAGTGGTCGCTACCAGCGAAGGCGCTGCCGGAAATGGCCAGAAGGGCTGCGGCAGTGAGAATGATCTTTTTCATTTTTGTACTCCAGTATCGTCTTTTTCCGTCCGTCTAGCGGCGTGTCTTGGAAATGAAATCGCGTCGTTCGGACAGCCCCGATGTGGGAGGGCAACCCCGCCTTTTCCAATCACGAAGTTGTTCCGTGTGGACCATGAATCCACACCTTGAAATTGTGCCAAGGGAATCTACGGGTATATTTTTCTTCTTTAAATCAGCATGTTAAGTGTAACCGCTGGATGGATCACTGACTGTTTCAGAGGCCCAGCGTTCACACCGTCCTGCACGCACCGTCAACAGAAACGAACCGTTCGGTTCGATTTTAGATCGAGCTAATAGTCACTTTTCGAAACCGTTAACCTTTTTTGACCCCGCCAAGGGGTCCGATTCGGGGATATCGCAGCCGGCAAAATGGTCATCCGGGAGGTGGATTTCAGCCCGCGACGGTCTGCGGGAACGTTCGCAGGCCGTGTCGCGCCGCATGGATACGATGTCGTTTTCATGCCGACGGCGCGCCCCCGATCGTGGTTAGATCATACCATCTCAGGTGCCGCTTCGTGACGACGAGGCGGAGAATTGGGAAGCCGGTCAGAATCCGGCGCTGCCCCCGCAACGGTGGTGGAGTTCAAGTCGCAACGGGAGACCACTGGGCAACTGCCTGGGAAGGTGTCGCGATGGTCCGCAAGGACAACTCCAGAGCCCGGAAACCAGCCCGAGATTGTTAGACTCGACTGATCGCGGTGGGCGGTCAAGAGGTGGATAGCGCATGTCTGGCACCTAGCCGGCCTGCGTTTCAATCCTTCCTCCATCACCACCAGTTCAGTCCTTAGAAACGAGGACAGGACATGGATACCCGCAACGACATGCTGAGGCTCCTGAAGGGGCGCCGGCAAGGCTTTTCGCTGGAGCAGCCCTTCTACACCGATCCGGACTACTTCAAGCTCGACATGGAGCTGATCTGGTATCGCGACTGGCTGTTCATCGGCCATGATTGCGAACTGCCGAAGCCGGGCAGCTACATCACCGTGCAGATCGGCGACTATCCGGTGGTCCTTGTCCGCGACCAGCACGGCAAGATCAACGCCTTCCACAATTCCTGCCGCCATCGCGGCAGCCGTGTATGCAACACGGAGAAGGGCACGGCGGCAAAGCTCGTCTGCCCCTATCACCAGTGGACCTATGAGCTGGACGGCCGCCTGCTGTTTGCCCGCCAGATGGCCGACGGTTTCGACAAGAGTGATTTCAGCCTGAAGCCGGTCGCCTGCGAGAGCGTCGGCGGCTACATCTTCATCTGTCTGGCCAAGGAGCCGGCGGATTTCGCGCCGATGCGGGCGATGATCGAACCCTATCTTTTGCCGCACCGGTTGCGTGAAGCAAAGATCGCCTTCGAGAGCACGATCGTCGAGAAGGGCAACTGGAAGCTGGTCTGGGAAAACAACCGCGAGTGCTATCACTGCGCCGCCAATCATCCTGAGCTGTGCAAGACCTTCCCCGAGGCTCCGACCGTGACCGGCGTCAACGGCGCCGACAGCGACCCTGAAATGGTCGCGCACTGGGCCAAATGCGAGGCATCAGGCCTGCCGAGCAAATTCCGCATCGATCCGGCAGGGCAGTACCGCGCCACCCGCGCGCCGCTGCTGCGCGATGCCGTCAGCTACACCATGACGGGAAAACGGGCGGTCCAGAAGAACCTGTCCGACAGCGTTTCAACCGACCGCATCGGCTCCTTGCTGCTTTATCATTATCCGACAACCTGGAACCATATCCTCGGCGACCATGCCGTCACCTTCCGCGTGCTGCCGATCAGTGCCACGGAAACCGCGGTGACGACAAAATGGCTCGTCCACAAGGATGCGGTCGAAGGCGTCGACTACGATCTCGCTGAGCTCACCCATGTCTGGACCGAGACCAACGACCAGGACCGTCGCATCGTCGAGGAAAACGCCTTCGGCATCTTGTCGCCGGCCTACGAACCAGGCCCCTATTCGGAGCTGCATGAGGGCGGCGTGATCCAGTTCGTCGAGTGGTACGCGTCGTTCATCGGACCGCGCCTTGCAGAAGGCGACCGGCCGGCCCTGCGCAGCGTCGCCTAGCCCAGGGGACAAGAGGATGAATGCGATGACGGACCTTGGCCTCTATCGCCATCTCGACCAGATGACGCCCTGGAACGACAGGCTGCAGGTGCTGGAAGTGATCGGCGTCAGTGACGAAGCGCCTGACGTGAAGACCTTCACCTTCCGCTCCGACAACCAGACCTGGTTCCGCTACAAACCGGGCCAGTTCGTGACGCTGGAATTGCCGACATCGGACGGGCCGCTGATGCGCACCTACACGCTGTCGTCCTCGCCGTCGCGGCCGTTCTCGATCGCGGTGACGGTCAAGGCGCAGGCGGGCAGCACCGGTACGCGCTGGATGTTCGACCATCTGACGCCCGGTTCGCACGTCAAGGCCTATGGGCCGACCGGCGACTTCTCGCTGCACAGCCACCCGGCGGCCAAATATCTGTTCATTTCGGCCGGCTCCGGCGTGACGCCGATGATGTCGATGCTGCGCTGGCTGAACGACTGCGCGCCATGGACCGATGTCGGCTTCGTCAACTGCGCGCGCCGCCCGGAAGAGATCATTTTCCGCAAGGAACTCGAGCTGCTCGGCAGCCGCATGCCCGGCCTGTCGCTCGGCTTCATGATCGAGGAGCGGTCGAGCCGCGAGGGCTGGTTCGGCCATATGGGCCGCATCGACGCGATCCGGCTGCCATTGCTGGCGCCCGATTTCCGCGAGCGCGAGATCTTCTGCTGCGGCCCCGATCCCTTCATGCGCGCCGTGCGCGGCATGCTGGAAGCCGCCGGCTTCGACATGGCGAAATACCATCAGGAAAGCTTCGCGGCGCCTGCCGTGGAGGAGATCCCGGCGCCGTTCTCGCCGCCGGCGGAAGACGGCGCCGCTGCTGCAGTCGAGGCCGTGACACCAATCCGGTTCTCGCTTTCCGATGTCGATGCCGAATGCGTCGCCGGCCAGACCGTGCTGCAGACGGCACGCGCCTCTGGGGTGCGGATTCCCGCCGCCTGCGAGTTCGGCCTGTGCGGCACCTGCAAGGTGAGGAAGGTCGCGGGCGACGTCGAGATGAGTCACAATGGCGGCATCCTCGATCACGAAATCGAGGACGGCTTTATCCTCGCCTGTTGCTCGAAGCCGCTTTCGGCGCTTGAAATCGAAGCGTGACCGGCTGCGCTCGCCCGGAGCCTGCGCCATCTTGCCAAAAACCCTGCAAATGGTTAGACGCCTGCAACGGTGGGGTTGACCGTAAGGCCCGAAGATCATCTCCGCGGCCTGCTCGGCGGGGGAGCAAATATGCGACAATCCGGCATCTATGCCATTGCCAGCAAGGATATCGTCTTTGAATCCTTCGACGGCGAAGCCGTCGTTCTTGACCTGACCACGGGCAAATATTTCGGCTTTTCTGATTCAGGCAGCAGGCTTTGGGATGCACTGTCGTCCGGCGTGCCTGCCTCCGAACTGGTCGGCGCCGCGACCGGAATTGGCGCCCTCGATGCCGCCGCGATTGACGGCTTTGTTTCACAATTGCTCGAATTCGGCTTGCTGGCGGCCGTAACCGATGGCGTGGCAAGACCGGTTTCCAGCGAATTTCTGGCTCAGCTCGCCGCTGCCAGAGAGCCCCTCAAGGTCGATATCCATGATGATCTCGCCGATCTCATCGTCGTCGATCCCATCCACGAGGTCGAGGAGCCCCTCGGCTGGCCGGCGGTAAAGCAGGCCAACTGAGCCGCCCACTAGGTTCTCGCTGCCGGACAGCTCCGGAACAGGCAAATCATGCCGAAAGTCACTCTCGAAAACCTGGCTGACTACGCACGTCATGTCCTGGCACAAGCGGAGAGCAGCGCCGCGCATTATCCACTGACTTGCAAGGTGGGCTTGCCGCATCTGGATCTGACCGCGCATGTGAGTGCCGGCGCGTTGGCGGATGCCTTCGCTCATGGCTTTGTCACGGCTCCGGGCAGCCGAACGCCTGCCGACATCTGCCGCATCTTCGTCGCGCATCCCGGCATTGACGGCATCGCGGTACCGGCCAGTTGGGGCCAGGGACCCTTCACGCAGCATGGCTTCGCCACCCAACTGGCGGAAGCAGGATTGCGCGGCAACCATTTCCACGATCTCGATTTCTGGCAGTTCTATGATCCGCAACGTCGCGTTGGCGTGCAATTGATGGCCTCGGCCGATGTCTTTCCACCGTGGGAGCCGGGAGCGCCGCTGCGCCCCTTCCTCCATTGGGAATATGCGGCACGTGGCATGCGGCTGGCCCATGCGGGGACGCTCGGCACCAATGGCAAGGGCGTGCTGTTGGCCGGCGCGGGCGGCGCCGGGAAATCCGGGACCGTCGCCGCCGGCCTTCTCCACGGGTTGGACAGCGTCGGCGACGACTATGTGCTGGTCGACCTCTCCAACGGCGTGACTGCCCGCCCGTTGTTTTCAACGCTCAAGCAGGATCCCCAGGGGTTCGCGCGGCTTGGGCTGAAGCACCGGCTGAAGGCCCATGGTCCGCTCAACTGGCAAGGCAAGCATACTTTTCACATTGATGACATCGCGCCTCGGCCGGTGCCCGAAACTCTGGACATCGTTGCGCTGGTGGTGCCACATATCGGCGGAGGCGAGGCAAGTTCAATCGTGCCGGTGTCGCGCAGGGATGCCATGATTGCCTTGGCGCCGTCCGGCATAGCGCAGATGCCGGGCGAGCGGGAGAGCGGCTTTCGCTTCTTCAGCGACCTGACCCGCCTGCTGCCGTGCTATCGTCTGTCGCTGGGGACGCAGCCTCAGGAGATAGCCGGCACGATTGCGGACTTTCTCGCGCGGGGCGATTCGTGAAACTGAGCGTGATAATGCCCGTCTACAACCGTGAGCGCTATGTCGTTTCGGCATTGCGCTCGCTGGTGCGGCAGCGGGACGCCGCCGATCTCGATATCATCGTCATCGACGACGGCTCGACCGACGGCTCTACTGAGGCCGTGCGCTCGATGATGCGCGAAAACCCCTGCATCCGACTGTTCCAGCAATCCAACATGGGCGTAGCCAGGGCGCGCAACGCCGGGCTGCGGCAACTGCCGCCGGATGCGGAGTTCGTGTCATTCCTGGATTCGGACGACATCTCGCTGGCCGGACGGTTCAAGGCCGATCTCGCCCGCTTCGAGGCTACTCCCGGGCTTGAGCTGACCTATTCGCTGATGACGCTGGTCGACCGGATCGACGATGAGCAGCTGAAACCGGCAGTCGACAGCCG
Organism: Mesorhizobium sp. M0518; assembly: GCF_040321125.1. Lineage (NCBI taxonomy): Bacteria > Pseudomonadati > Pseudomonadota > Alphaproteobacteria > Hyphomicrobiales > Phyllobacteriaceae > Mesorhizobium > Mesorhizobium sp. M0518. Next base: position 74,228 of record NZ_JAMYQY010000017.1, on the reverse strand, counting down.
CACGATGACGCTTCGGGGAATTTCGCTGAGCGCCGCCGTGTTCAGCAGAGGGCTTGTCCGCCGGACGGGCGAGTTCGATGAGGATTTCGAGCAGGCTGAGGATACCGACTATCTGCTGCGCGTTTTCGAGGCGGGACCGAACTACGAATTGTTGGACGCGGTCGCGATCTACTACCGACGCCACGCCGGAAATGTCACCAAGGAGCATAGCGGCAGGGTCCGCAACCATTTGCGTGCAATCCACAAGTCGATGCGGCGGCGCAAGGCCGATCCGTCACGGCGTGAGGTCCAGGGCATCTTCGAATTGAAGAGTCCCGCCGATTGGCGAATGCTATGATGCTCGACACAATCGGGTCGGATCAGCCAAGCCCGGAACGCTGCTGGAGACGCCAATGAGGCTGAGCGTCATCATGCCGGTCTACAATCGCGAACAGTTCGTTGGCCTGGCGCTGCGCTCGCTGCTCAGGCAGCGCGAAGACATCGATCTCGACATCATCGTCATCGACGATGGGTCGACCGATGGCTCTGCGGCCGTCGTGCGGTCGTTGATCGACGACGCCCCGTGCATTCGTCTTTTCCAGCAGGTCAATGGCGGGGTCACCAAGGCGCGCAATGCCGGGCTGAAGCAGTTGCTGCCGCAGACCGGCCTGGTGTCGTTTCTCGATTCGGACGACATCTCCCCGACAGGGCGCTTCAAGGCGGATCTCGCCTGCTTCGAAGAGGATCCGGGCCTCGACCTGACCTATTCGCGCATGACGCTGATAGACAAGATAGATGGAGAGACGCTGGAACCGGCCGCCGACAGCCACTCCATAACCGTGCGAGGGATCCACCTGTCCGCCGGGATCTTTGCGCGAGACCTCATCGAGCGCACCGGTGGTTTCGACGAGGATTTCAAACAGGCCGAGGACACCGACTATCTGTTGCGTATCTTTGAGAGCCAGGCAAAATACGTTATGCCCGATACGGTGGCTCTCTATTACAGGCGTCATCCCGGCAACATGACCAAGGAAGCCGATGTGCCCTTTCGCGAGTTCATGCGCGCCATTCACAAGTCGATGAAGCGTCGCAAGGCCGATCCCAGCTTGCGCCGGGTGGAGGGGATCTTCGACTTCAAGGATCTCGCGCAGTGGCGGTTCCTTTGATGGCAGGCTACGGCGTCGTCATTCCGGCTTTCAACGCGGCCGCCACCATAGGCGCGGCCCTGAACTCCGTTCTGGCCCAGACGGCAAAGGCGGAGGCCATCGTCGTGGTCGATGACGGTTCAACCGACGATACGGCTGCGGTGATCGATGCGATGAACCTGCCGGTGACGGTGCTGCGACAGGACAATGCCGGACCTGGCAGCGCAACGACCCGTGGCATTGCGGCACTCTCGACGCCGCTCATCGCGACGCTCGATGCCGACGATTTGTGGCTGCCGGACAAGGTCGAAAAGCAGCTGGCCTATCTCGGCCGTCATCCCGGGACAGCGGGCGTCTTTACGCATTGGCGGACGTTTCGCGGCGACAGCCCCGATTTGCCCGATGCGACCAGTGAAGCTGGCTGGTCGCGCACGACGATGATGATCCGCCAGGAGGTGGTGCCACGCATCGGTCCCATCATCGACCCACCAGGCGGTCGCGGCGAGATGATCGACTGGATCGCCCGGGTTCGTGAGGCAGGCCTTGCCCTTGCCATGCTCGACGACGTGCTTGCATTGCGCCGCATCCGTCCGGGCAGCCTTTCCTACGGCCGCGATCCGGCACGCGACCGGGGCTATCTCCAGGTCGCAAGGCTCGCCATGCAGCGGCGCGCCCGGAACAAGGCAGGCTCCAATTGAACGCCAGGCCCGTTCGCCGCATCGGCCGCCGCTTCCCGGACTATGGCTGGTCGTGGCCCACCGGCCAGCTGGACCTGTTGCTAAAGGCGGCGCTGCTCTCCGACGAGGACGCAGCCGCTGCCTGCGCCGCGCGCTGGCTGGACGAGAACGACATCGATCTCGTCTCGTTTCGAGAACATCGCCTGCTCGCCGCCATCTCCGACAGGTTCGGCAGGAAGCTGGCCGGGCATACCGCGCATCCGCGCCTCGTCGGCCTGCAGAAGATGCTGTGGACGAAGTCGCGCATGGCGATGCGCGAGGCCGAACCGGCGCTGAAGGCGATGGCAGACGGCGGCGCCGACATCATGCTGATCAAGGGCGCCAGCCGCATTGCCTTGAACGCGTCGGCGCAGCGTGGCCGGGTGGCGCACGACATCGATATACTGGTGCGCCCGCGCGACATGGCTGCCGTCTTCGACATCTTGCGCGACCGCGACTGGCAGATCGCCTCGGGCGTCAGCGCGCAATATCTGCGAACCCGGTTGGCGTCGCTGCGGTCGATGAACTTCTTCAAGGGCCGTTTCGGTGACATCGACCTGCACCAGCTCGGCTATGACGGGTCGCAGACGAGCGCGGAAGACGACCTGGCGATCTGGCAACGGGCGGTCCCAGCCGAATTCAGCGGCGTCGCGGTCTTCGTGCCGTCGCCGGCCGATCGCATGGCCCTGGCCATCGCCCATGGCGGCCTCGACGCCCACACCCACAGCGACTGGCTTGTCGACTGCGCGGTCGCCATCCATGGCGAAGAGGTCGATTGGGACATGTTCCTCGACATCGTCGGCAGACGCGGCTTGGCGGTTCCAGCGGCGGTGGCGCTATCCTATCTGGCGTTCGAGATCGGCATTCCGGTGCCGGAATCGACAATGGTCAGAATCTTGGAGATGGCCGACGGAGCTGGCTTGTCGCGTTGGTCGTCGGTTCTGCAAGCCAAGCCGCGCACGGATTTCGGCGGCCTGGTCTGGCTGTCGCGCGGGCTTGCCAAGCAGTTGCGCCTGAAGCGGAAGAAGGGCCGGTTGCAACAGGAGCCACCCGCCAAACCTTGGCGCGGCAGACCGGCCGCGCGCAAGCCGCAAGCAGCATCGGCGCCTCTGATGTTTTCGCAGGCCATCGCCTGTCCGCAAACCACCGGCGACATGATGCTCGATATCACCGTCAGGATCGGCGTTCCGCCGGTCCGGCGCCGCATCGAAATGGAGATCAATGACGGTGGCGAGCATATCGCTCGCCTGCGCGCCATGGCCATCAGCCGATCCGGCAGGGAACGCGTGCTGCATTTTCGCGGCAAGGTGATGCTCGACGGCGCGCGAGCTGCCTGGACGCTAGAGGCGCGACCGTCGCGGCAGTTTCGTGAATGGAACGACGCGGCCACGGTGGCTGCTTATGGCGCCTTACCCTTCGAGCTGCTGTCGGCGGATTTCTCGCCGGTTGGCTAACGGCGAATCCGACGAACCTTTCTCGAAAGGCGGCGTCGGTTCACACTCCGTAGCGTTCGGTGCGAATGATTTCGGCTGCAACGCCGGCATCGATCAGTGCCTGGGCGGCCGCGGAAACGAAGGCGTTGGAGCCGCAGACGAAGGCGATGCCAGGCGGCTCCGGCAGCCGCGTCATGGCTTGCACCATCATCGCGACGTCCACCCGCCGCGCATAGTCGGCTGGACGGCGTGCAGCTTCGCGGGTCAGTGTCAGCACCAGGTCGAAGCCGTCCTGGCGCTCATCGAGAACGATCAGCTCGTCATGAAAGATCACTTCGTCCCAGACCCGGACCGAAAAGACCAGGACGACGGGCACCGCTGAATTACGTGCGGCGCGGTGGCGGAGCATCGACATCAAGGGCACGACGCCCGAACCGCCGCCGACCAGAACAAGCGGCCCACTCTCATCCTCGGGCCAGACGAAATGCCCGCCAAGCGGCCCGCGCAGTTCTATTTCATCGCCCACTGCCGCGACCTCGTGGAAGAAGGGCGAGACCTCGCCATCGTCGAGTTTTTCGATCGCCAGTTCAATTACGCCATGCGTTTCGGGCGCGGAGGCGATGGAATAGGAGCGGCGCGCCTGATAGCCGTCCGGCGCCGTTAGCCTGACGTCGACATGCTGCCCTGCGCGATAGGCGAAGGGCCGAGACGGCTGGAAAAAGAAGCTGGTGACACGCGGCGTGCGCTTTTCGATGCGGACGATGCTGGCTGTTTGCCAGGGCGACTGCACTGCTGCCGCATCGCTCATGGATCATCCGTGTAGCGCTGCTCGCGCCATGGGTCGCCATAGATGTGGTAGCCGCGCAATTCCCAGAAACCGGGCTCGTCGCGCGTGGTGAATTGCAGGCCGTTCAACCATTTGGCCGATTTCCAGAAATAAAGATGCGGCACCAGCAGCCTTGCCGGGCCGCCATGGTCCGGTGTGATCGGCTTGCCTTCGTAGAGCAGCGCCACCATGGCCTTGCCGGCGGTGAGATCCGTGACCGGCACGTTGGTGGTGTAGCCGTCGAACGCGTGCGCCAACGTGAAGCCGGTCGGCGGCTCGACCCCCGCATCGGCAAGGATATCGTCGACCAGCACACCCTGCCACGGCGTGTCGAATTTGGTCCATGCTGTCACGCAATGGATATCGCGTGTCATTTTGGTCATCGGCAGCGCGTTGAACTCGGTCCAGTTCCATTTCTTGATCGGGCGTGGCCCGTGTTTCAGCGTGAAAGACCAATCCTCGGTACGCACGCGCGGCGTCGGACCGGCCGACAGCACCGGGAAACCCTGTTCTAGATACTGGCCTGGCGGGATGCGGGCATCGCCATCGGTTGGCGGGCGCCGTCCTGAAGAGAAACCTCGGGTGACCATAGCGGCAATCCCCATGCGATCAGGCCACTATCGGCCTGACGCAATGTTCTCGAAGATGTCGTGACGGGCAACCTAAATCTTGACGGGCGGAGACCGGCGGGACCGTCACCGATGGACCTGCCGCTCCGCGTGCACGTCAACGCCATTTCTCAGCCATTGGCGAAAGGCACCGCGATGTACATTTGAGCGTCGCCACGCTCGACCAGCAACAGCACCGATTTCCTGCCGGACTTGCCGGCCAAGGCGATCGCCTGGGTTACCTGCCTGGCATTCTTGACCGGCACCTGATTGACGGCAACGATGATGTCGCCGGCCTGTATTCCGGAAGCGGCGGCCGCTTTGTCGGGGTTGACGCTGGCAACCACCGCGCCGTGCTGCTTGCCGGCAAGGTTCATCTGCTGGCGAATGTCGGGTGTTATATCCATCAAGCCGAGCCCTATCGCCGGAGCGCGCCCGGCGCTCGGCGCGTCGGACCCGTCGTCCAGCGACGCGGTCCTCGCATCGGCGCTGTTTTGGCCGACATCGACGGAAATCCGAATCGGCTTGCCTTTGCGCCAGACATCGACCGTTTCCCGGGCGCCCGGCGCGACATCTGCGACCGCCCGCGACAGGTCCTTGGGATCCTTCACGTCCTGCCCGGCAAAGCTGGTGATGACGTCACCCGTCTCGATGCCGGCCTTGGCCGCCGGCGAACCGTCGTTGACCTCTGAAACCAGCGCACCGCCGGAATGGTCGAGCCCGATGGCGCTCGCGACATCCGGCGTCACCTCCTGGATCTGAACGCCGATATAGCCGTACTGGATGGAGCCGCCCTTCATCAGCTTGGCGACCACCTTCTGGGCCTGGCCCGACGGAATGGCAAAACCGACGCCGACGCTGCCGCCATTGGGTGAATAGATCGCCGTGTTGATGCCGACGACATTGCCGGCGACATCCACCAGCGGGCCGCCGGAATTGCCGTGGTTGATCGGCGCGTCGATCTGGATGAAATCGTCGAAAGGCCCACTATGCAGGTCACGGCCGCGCGCCGAGACGATGCCTGCCGTGACGGTGGTGCCGATGCCGAACGGGTTGCCGAAGGCCAGCACCTGGTCGCCTGGCATGAGCTTGTCGGAATCGCCCCATTTGACTGTCGGCAGGGGTTTGTCCGACTTGATCTTGAGTACGGCGAGATCGTTCTTGGCATCGCGGCCGACAAGCTTGGCCGGAAGTTCGGTGCCGTCGTCGAGCGTAACCTTGATCGAAGAGGCGCCATCGATGACGTGATTGTTGGTGACGATGGTACCATCCGCGCCGACGATGAAGCCGGAACCCAGCGCCTCGGCGCGCTGCGGTTGCTGTTGTGGCGGCGTCTTGGGCGTCGGCATGCCCTGGTCACCGAAGAACTGGCGGAAATAGTCATCGAAAGGCGAGCCGCCGTCGAAAGGAGAGGCATCGCTCATCGTTTCAGGCTGTGCCTTCATGACGGTGGTGACCGTCACCACCGCCGGCTTGTCGGCGGCAACGATGGGTGCGAACGAGCCATTGGGCGCGGTGATGCCGGCGACAGGCGTCTGGGTCGTCGGAATAGTGTTGCCCTCGCCTTGGGCGAAAGACATGACGAAGGGGGATATGATCAGCGCAGCGCCCAGCAAGGCCGCGACGCGATGCCTACGAAGGATATCTGACATGGTCGTTTGTCCGGGCGAGAGTTGATCCAGCGCCGTGGCCTCTCCCGTGCGGGGAAAATCGGTCATCGGCGTGTCGAGGTCGCAATTGCCCGTCTCGCCTACATGGCAGCCAACCGGATCGACGGCCTTGCATCTAGGGCGCGGATTCGCCCGATTTAGGGTTTTAGGGCGACCTTACGAAGATTTAATATCCGCACGGCGGCAGCGTCGCAAAGTCGTCGGGCCCCGCCTTGCTGCCTCGCTGGAGCCTCAGCCACCGGCGGTTCGCTCGAGATAGGCCGTGGCAATCTCGCGCATGCGCTTGCCGTCGAAGCTCGGTCCGTGTCCTCCGTGACCGATGCGGATCGGCAAGTCGAGCAGGCGCTGCATCGTGCTGACATAGGCGGCTCGGTCGGAATCCGGCAGGTCGTCGATCAGCATGGCGTCGTAGATGGCATCGCCGCTGAAGAACAGGCCGTCGACCTCGTCGAACAGCGCGATCGAATCCGGTGAATGGCCCGGCAAATGCAGCACGCGAAATTGCCAGTCGCCAAGATCGACGACATCGCCCTCGTCCAGGGTTCGCGTCAAGGGCGCGGGCGGGATCCTGTAGTCGGCCGACTTCCATCCGGGCGCCGGCAGTTTCGAGACGGCACCCTCGAGGTCATGAAACATGTAGGCGTAGGTCGCCGCCTCATCCATGCTCTCGAATTGTTCCGCGCTCATCCTTGGCCCGGCCCGCAACGGGAATTCATGCAGCGAGCCGACATGGTCGAGATGGATGTGGGTGGCGACGACCAGCAGCGGCTTGCCGTCCGCCGGCTCGATCTGCGGCGCCAGCGGACAGATGCCCATGCCGGTGTCGACGAGCAGGTCGGCATCGCGACCGCGCAGATGCCAGATATTGGCCCGAACATAGGCATGCACGAAGGGCTCGGTCAGCATCGTCGTCTTGTCGTCGACGACGCTCCTGCTGAACCAGCCCGGCATCACTGGCATCAAGCGTGAGCCTGACATCAAATTTGAGCCGGGCATCAGACGAAGGGCTTCCCGACCTTGTACTTTTCCGGCACCAGCCGCTTGAGATAGGCCATGCCGGCATCCGACAGCTGATTGACGTCGGGCTTCATGAAGTCATCCGGCATGTGGCGGGTCTTGCCGGCGACGTTCTTGAGCGGCACCTTTTTCAGCACCGTTCTGGTGCCGTCATATTGAAGCGCCACCGAGCCGCCGCCCTGTTCGGCGACGGTGACGGCGAAAGCGCCGGCATCGAAAGCCTCCTGCGCATCGACCGCGCTGATGGCGCCGATATAGCCGCGCGGCATGTAGCCGAGCGCATCGACGCGGGCCCGCTTGCCCGGCAGGCCTTCCGCCAACGCGCGCTCGAGTGCGGCCGGCAGGTCGCTGCCCGACAATTTGACGTTGCCGTGCGCGTCGCGCTCGAGCTTGTCCGGCGGCACCAGGCTTTCGACCAGGGCCTTGCCGTCGGCGGTGCTGACGCCTTCCGAAACGGCGACGATGCAGCGCTTGTGGCGATCGAGCGTGGCACGGACGTCGTCGATGAAGCCGGCGGCTGAGAATGGGCGCTCGGGCACGTAGACGAGGTGCGGGCCGCTGTCGGCGTCGAGCTGCCAGGCGGCCGCGGCCGCGGTCAGGAAGCCCGCATGCCGGCCCATGACGATGCCGACATAGATGCCGGGCAGCGCACGAAAATCGAGATCGACGGACAGGAAGGCGCCGGCGACGAACTCGGCCGCCGAAATGAAGCCCGGCGTGTGGTCGTTTTCCTCGAGATCGTTGTCGATGGTTTTTGGCGCATGGACGAAGGCAATTGAGCCGCCGGCGGCATCGGTCAGGATCTGCTGCGTACCCGACGTGTCGTTGCCGCCGATATAGATGAAGGCGTCGGCGCCGGCCTTCTTCAGGCCGTTGAGGATGACATCGCAATAGGCGGCGTCGGGCTTGTCGCGGGTCGAGCCGAGGGCGGCGCTCGGCGTGCCGGCAATCAGCCGCAGCCGGTCCTCGGGGATGGCGGAAAGGTCGACATAATTGCCGTCACGGATGCCGCGCACGCCATGGATGGAGCCCAGCACCTTGGCACCGGGATGCCGCTTGCGGATCTCCAGCGTCGCTCCGACAACCGTCTGGTTGATGACGGCGGTTGGGCCGCCGCCCTGCGCGATGACAAACGTTCCAGCCATGCTTGATTTCTCCCGGCGCGATGGTTTTCAAAGCACCTTGGCCTGTCTTGCCGCATCGCGCAACGGGAGTTTCGAGCGGCGCCAACACGCCGCATAGCGTCAGACGACGACGACCGGATTTTTCTTGGAGACGCGGCTGTAGAGGTCGATGATGTCCTGGTTGATCAAGCGCACGCAGCCCGACGACATCGCTTGGCCGATGCTCCACCATTCGGGCGAGCCGTGGATGCGGTAGCCGGTGTCCTTGCCGTCCTGGTAGATGTAGAGGGCACGCGCGCCGAGCGGATTGGTGAGGCCGCCGGGCTGTCCGGCTTGCCATTTCACCAGTTCAGGCTTGCGGGCAATCATCTCCGGCGGCGGCGTCCAGGTCGGCCATTCCCTGCCGTACTGGATGTTGGCGCGACCCGACCAGCGGAAACCATCCTTGCCGATGCCGACGCCGTAGCGAATGGCGTCGCCACCCGGCTGGACGAGATAGAGCATGCGCTCCTTGAGATGGACGACGATGGTGCCGGGTGCCTCGCCTGTCGTGTCGACGACGATCTGGCGGCGGAATTCCGGCTTGACCTTCAGATATGGCACTTCCGGCACGTTGAAGCCGCCGTCGGTCAGCCCGGCATACATGACGCCGGGGCTGGTGATGTTCTTGTCGACGCTGATGCTTGGCCGGAACGGCCGCACGGAACCCGTGGTGACGTCGTCGAGCTCGAGCGCCGGCAACACCCCGCCCGAGGTCGAACAACCGGCGGCGCTCAGCAGCGCGAGCGCCCCTGCCCCGGACAGGATGGCACGGCGGGAAAGATGATGATCGGTTTCGATTGCGTCGCCATTTCGCGGCGGCGTCAGACCTTGCGGCAACTCACGCATATACCCAGACCCTACGCTGTCGGCGGGAAGCACGGTCCGGCCGGATAGCGGGCATTTTCATCATTCATGGTTGATAAAGCGTGAAGACCTTGCACAGCCTGCATTTGCGCATGGCCTTGACGATGTCCGACCTTCTTGCCTGGGCTTGAACGAAGGCTGCTGCACAAAAAGACCTCGGTCGGGTCATATTCCCGGCGCCGGCGTTTTTTACTCCTCGAACCATCAGCGAGGGGCCCCCATGTGCAAGACCTTAAAAACCGACATCAAGCTTTTTGCCGCTGCCATTGTCGCGGCGGCAACCGCTCTCGGTGCCAATGTCAGCCTGGCCGATATTGTGAGCACGCTGAACGGCGCGAACTGACACCGATCTGCCGCTGGCGCAGTCAGGGAAATCGCCTCTTTACATTCTCCCGGGTCTAAGGATTTATCCTCTTCTTTAAGCTCAAAGGAGACGAGCATGTCCTTCGAAAACTGGGCCGCCTTCGCCGCCGCGTCGACGATCCTCCTCATCATTCCGGGTCCGACCATCCTTCTCGTCGTGTCCTACGCGCTGGGCCAGGGCTGGCGTACCGCCTTGCCGATGGCCGTCGGCGTGGCGCTGGGCGACTTCACCGCGATGACCTTGTCGATGCTGGGCATCGGCGCGCTGCTGGCGGCTTCGGCGACCGTCTTCACCATCCTGAAGCTGATCGGCGCCGGCTATCTGATCTATCTCGGCGTGAAACTGTTTCGCGCAGGCGGCGCGTTGAAAGCCGAACCGCGCACCGACGCGGTCTCCTCGGCCAAGATGATGGCACACGCCTGGCTGGTTACCGCGCTCAATCCGAAAAGCATCACCTTCTTCGTCGCCTTCCTGCCGCAGTTCCTCGACCGGCACGCCGATTTCTGGACGCAGATGCTGATCTTCGAGACGACCTTCCTGGCGCTCGCCTTCGCCAATGCTTTCGGCTATGCGCTGATCGCCTCACGCGCACGCAACGTGGTGCGCAATCCCAAGGCGATCCGCATCTTCAACCGCACCGGCGGCACGCTGCTGGTTGGCGCCGGCATCGCCACGGTGGCGATGCGTTCCAGCAATTAGGCTCTCTGTCTGGCCGTGACCCCGAAACTGTTTTTCGGGGTCATGACCGGCCTTACCATTTGACGCTGAACCCCAGATTGCCTTCGAGGATCCGACGCTCGTCGCCGCCGAGATTGGTGGTGTAGTCGCCGGTGGCGAAGATGCTGACCTTGTCCGTCACCTTGGCGATCACACCGCCACCGAATTCGAACGAGGTCGATCTGCCCTCGGTGGAGATATCGGTGGTGTCGAAATTGACATGGCTCGTGCCGCCGAAATCGTGCCAGATGTTGGCCTTGAGGTACGGCTGCAGCGCCATGCCATTGATCGTTGTTTCGCCTTGCAGCCGTGCGCCGAGCCGGCCGGTCACGCTGCCGTCCGTATCAAAGGAAACCGAAGCAAAGCGGTCCGACGCATCGTCGAGCGACAGTTGCTGCCAGACCAGTTGCGCCTGCGGTTCAAGCGTCCAGCCTTGCCCCAGCGCGATGGGATAGCCGCCTTCCAGCGAAGCGGTGATGCCGGTCCCGCCGACATCGATGCCGATGTCGCGCGACGATGTTGCGTTTCCGCCGAAGAAGGTGGCCATGAGGACGCCGTCCAGGTACCAGCCACCCTGACCGATCCGGGTCCAGTAGCCGCCGACGCTGGTGCCGTTGATATCCATGCTGCCGACGGACAGATTGTCCCAGCCCAGCGCCTGGCCGCGCACGTCGCCATTCATGCTGGCATAGGCGACGAACAGGCCGGCGCGATCGGTCTGGCCCGACGCGGTTTCGCGGCCGAACAGATCGAAGCCCGCCTGAAGGCCGAACAGGGTGCCGTCGAAGGACGGCGATACCGTTCCTGAATACGCCATCTTGCTGTCCTGACCGAAGATGCGGCCCCAGACCGGCGACAGCTCGGTGTTCGACAACAGGCTCTGCTCGCCGCGCCGTTCGTGGAAGGTGCCGAGCGTCGTCATCGCCAGATGTTCGGCGACCGGCGGCAAGGCCGAATAGACCGGAACCTCGATGCGATAGAGCAGGATCTCCTCGCCCGCCGCTGGTGTCGGTAGGTCGGGCACCTCCGTTGGCACCACCGGCGGCGGCGGGGGGGGATCTGCCACTGGTGCCGGCGGTGGTGCCGGTGGTGTCGCGGGCGGCGGATCGGTCGGCACGACCGGCGGCGCCGGATCAACCGGATCGGGGTCGCCGGGGGTGGATTCCGGCGGCGGCGGCGGCGCAGGGTCGATGGGCGGCGGCGGTGGCGGTTCGGCCGCCGGCGGCTCAGGTTCCGGCGGCGCAGCAGGTTCCAGCACCGGCGGGGCTGCGGCCGGCGGGGCCGGCGTGTTCAGCGTCGAGCGCAGGTACCAGTTCTCCTCGCTGCCGGCGCTGACGCCGCCCTTGAACAGGTAATATTCGAAGGCACCGGCGGCGACCGGGGCGTCGAGCGCAAATGTCGTGGCGCCCGAGGTGGCGCCGTTGATTGCCTGGACGACCATGATGCCGTCCTGCGTGGTCGCAGCCCCCGCGCCGCCGAGATTGACCACGGAGATGCCGGTCGAACCGGAAGCCGTTCCGCTCGACAGGACCAACTTGTCGGATGCGGAGGAATCGTCACCGAGCTCGGTCTGGATAAGCAGCAGGCCACCCAGCCCGACATAATTGCCCGAAATCGTCAGGCTGTCGGTGGCACCGGTACTGCCATTGGTCAGGTCGATGCGGCCGGCATTGGTGACCTGCGCCAACTGACCCGCCGTAAACGCCTGGATCGCCGAATTGAAGCCGCCGCCATAGAGCGTGCTTGCGGCATCGACACTGAGCGAACCTGTGCCGGTGCCGCTATCGCCGAGCACCAGATTGCTGTCCATCGTCAGCTCGGTGTCGTTGGTGGCGTCGATGCTTTCCCAGTTCTGAAGGCGGCTGACCCCATCCAGTTTGACGTTGTCCAGGGTCAGCGCATCGGTGCCGGCACCACCTGATATGGCATCCGTGGCACCGATATTGGCGTTGGTGAGGTTGCTGAGTTCGGCGGTGTCGTTGTCGCCGCCGAGGTCGACGGCGCCATAGATGATGCCGCCGCCATTCCAGACGAAACTGTCGGCGCCAAAGCTCATCAGTATATCGCCACCGACCGTACCGCCGGTGACCGTGACGCTGTCATTGCCGCCGCTGACGCTGATGTTGCCGCCGATGGTGCCGCCCGAGAGGATGATCGTGTCCTTGTCGAAGCCGGTGACGAGGTTGCGGTCGATGGTGCCGCCCGACATGTTGAAATAATTCTGGTCGAGCTTCATGTTGACGCGGCCGATGCGGCCACCGGTCATCACGGCGCGGTCGCCATCGTCAAAGAAATCGACGATGCGTCCGCCGGTCATGGTGAAGGTGTCGAGGCCGTCGCCCTGGTTGAGCGAGCCGATCTGGCCGCCGCTCATGTTGAAGTCGTCGATGCCGGCGCCCTGCTGGACATTGCCGGCGACGGTACCCGCGCCGATAGTGAAGAAATCCGTGCCGCCACCCTGATCGACGGCGCCGGTGATGGTGCCTGACTGCATATCGATGCGGTCCGTGCCTACACCAAAGGTCACGTTGCCTGATATCTGCCCGGTGCCGCCGGCGGGAAAATTCAGCGTGTTGTCGCCATCGGGATCGGCGAGGCTGCCGCCTGAGTCGCCGCTATCACAGGTGTAGACGGTGTTTCCGGCGGATGGACCCAGCACGCATGCGGCAAACGCGGCGGAGTTGGGCAGCAACGCAAAAGCCGTAGTTGAGAGGATGCTAATAAGACACGGGTGTAGCGGCTGCGGCTTTCGCCGTAGCGAAGCAACTGCCACCTGCACATCCTCCGAACGACTGTTCGGAAGTGAGTTCTTCATATGCCGCATCGCGTCCCCTCTCGATTCGCGATTTCCAGCCCCCGCCAGTCGCCGTAATGAAGACACAATTCATTCGATTTTACAAAGCCTAATCTGCCTCGCATGGTTGCTAAACTGCAAAGACTACTCAAATGACCTGGCGTAGCGCGCGGTTGGCGTTGCCGTGGCCCATGCTTTAGGATCGGTTTGGGCCGAAGGATCGAGGGCCTGTCACGGGTCGACAGAAGGACATCGCATGGCAACCAGGGACGCATTCGGCCTGGCACTTTCGGGCGCCACGGAGGCGGGATTCACCCCCTACAGCCAGGCAGTGCGTGAACTGCAGTGCTTCGTCGGCGATCCCGTAGCCTCCGTCGACCGCGCCATCGCGGAAAATCCCGGCTTCGTCATGGCGCATGTCTTCAAGGGTTATCTGTTCGGCCTCGCCACCGAGCGGGAGGCGACGGCCGTGGCCAAGGCCTGCCATGAGACCGCACTGCCGCTTGCCGCGACCACGCGCGAGCGGGCGCATGTCTCGGCCCTCGGGCATCTCGCCGGCGGACGATGGCATCAAGCCAGCCGCATTCTCGAGGACATCACCATCGAGACCCCCCGCGACGGGCTGGCGCTGCAGGTCGGCCACCAGATCGATTTCTTCACCGGCAATGCACGCATGCTGCGCGACCGCATCGCGCGGGCCCTGCCGTCATGGCAAAGCGGCATGCCCGGCTACCACGCCATGCTCGGCATGCAGGCCTTCGGGCTGGAGGAAATGGGTGACTATGTCAGGGCCGAGCAGCTTGGCCGCGCGGCGGTCGACATGGAGCCGCGCGATGGCTGGGCCCAGCACGCCGTCGCCCATGTCATGGAAATGCAGAGCCGGCAAAGGGATGGCATCGCCTGGATGCAGGCCAACCCGGAAGCGTGGACAAGGGAGAGCTTCCTGCAGGTGCACAATTGGTGGCACCTGGCGCTGTTCCATTACGATCTCGGCGAAACCGACGCGGTGCTGGCCCTCTATGACGGCCCTATCTACAGCGTGCAATCGACGATGGCGCTCAACATGGTCGATGCCTCGGCAGTCCTGTGGCGGCTCGCCCTGGGCAGCGTCGATGTCGGCGACCGCTGGGCAGCGCTTGCCGCCAATTGGCGCAAGGCCGGAGCGGGCCTTTATGCCTTCAACGATGCCCACGCGATGATGGCCTTTGTCGGTGCAGGGTTCGATGCGCCGGCCCTCGCTTTGCTCGAGGCGCAGCGCGAGGCCATGCGTGGCAGCGATGACAATGCGGCTTTCACGCGGGATGTCGGCCATCCGCTGACGCTCGCCATCAAGGCATTCGGTGAGGGCAGCTACACCGAGGCCGTGCGCCTGATCCGGCCGATCCGCTCGATCTCCCATCGCTTCGGCGGCAGCCACGCTCAGCGCGATGTTATCGACCTGACGCTGATCGAGGCAGCGTTGCGCGCCGGTGACGGTGCGCTGGCCAGGGCGCTCACGGCGGAGCGTTCGATGGCGCGGCCCGACAGTCCGCTGTCAGCGCTGTTTGTGCGACGCGCCGCCGATTTGTCGGAGAATTGACCCGAAGCGGATCTTGTTTTAAAAACTGGCCAAGTCAGATTTTTTCGAGACCCGAAAAAATTAACTGGCGTGGGAGGAAGACATGTATCTGGGCCTCGATCTCGGGACGTCGGGCGTCAAGGCGCTGCTGATCGATGCCGGGCAAACCGTCATCGGTTCCGGCCACGGTTCGCTTGATGTTTCACGGCCGCATCCCGGCTGGTCGGAACAGAATCCCGAGCACTGGATCCGGGCCTGCGAAGACGCAATCGCCGAACTCAGATCCTCCCATCCGGATGAACTCGCGGCAGTCAAGGGCATTGGCCTGTCCGGGCAGATGCATGGCGCCACGCTGCTCGACGCCGCCGACAAGGTGCTGCGTCCCTGCATCCTGTGGAACGACACGCGCAGCCATGCCGAGGCGGCCGTGCTCGACGCCGATCCGCGCTTCCGCGCCCTGACCGGCAACATCGTCTTTCCCGGTTTCACCGCGCCGAAACTTGCCTGGGTGAAAAACAACGAACCCGCTCTCTTCGCCAAGGTCGCAAAAGTGCTGCTGCCCAAGGACTTCCTGCGGCTCTGGCTTTCGGGCGAACACATTTCGGAAATGTCGGATTCTGCCGGTACCTCCTGGCTCGATGTCGGCAAGCGGCGCTGGAGTACGGACCTGCTCGCAGCGACGTCGCTCGACGAGAGGCAGATGCCGTCGCTGGTTGAGGGTACGCACAAGGCAGGCGCACTGCGCAGCGAATTGGCATCGAAATGGGGCGTCCAGGCCGGCATTCCGATCGCCGGCGGCGCCGGCGACAATGCGGCCTCGGCCTGCGGCATGGGCACGGTCGGCGCCGGCCACGCTTTCGTCTCGCTCGGCACATCGGGCGTGCTGTTTGCCGCCAACGCTTCCTACCTGCCCAACCCGGCTAGCGCGGTTCACACCTTCTGCCACGCCCTGCCGAACACTTGGCATCAGATGGGGGTCATCCTGTCGGCGACGGATTCGCTCAACTGGCTGTCCGAAATCACCGGGAAGAGCGCCGGCGAATTGACCGCTCAGCTCGGCGACACATTGAAGGCGCCCAGCGGCGTGTCCTTCCTGCCTTATCTTTCGGGTGAGCGCACACCCTACAATGATGCCGCCATTCGCGGCGCGTTCACCGGGCTGGCGCATGAATCGAGCCGTGCCGTGCTGACCCAGGCCGTGCTGGAGGGTGTGGCCTTTGCCTTCCGCGACAGCCTCGAAGCCCTGGCCACGGCCGGCACGACCTTGACGCGGGTGACGGCGATCGGCGGCGGCTCGCGCTCGCACTACTGGTTGAAGGCGATTGCCACCGCGCTTCAACTGCCTGTCGACATTCCCGCCGACGGCGATTTCGGCGCCGCCTTTGGTGCCGCACGGCTCGGTCTGATTGCGGCAACGGATGCCGATCCGCTGGCTGTGTGCACGGCGCCCAGGACGGATGCTACCGTTGAACCGGACGCTGCGCTCGCTGGGGCGTATGCGGATGCATATCAGCGCTACCGGTCGCTGTACCCGGCAATTAAGAGCGTGACCGCGTGAGTGAGCGCGAGGCACCCCCCTCTGCCCTGCCGGGCATCTCCCCCGCGGGGGGGGAGATTAGCAGCGTTGGCGGGTATGCCAGTCCTGCAAGGTGGGTGATTGGCGAAGGCGCGGATGCCAACCAATCTCCCCCCTTGCGGGGGAGATGGCCGGTAGGCCAGAGGGGGGCGCTTCACGCCCGCCTCCCCCAGAAGTCCTTACTGCGCAGGCACCTTGTCGAGAAAGCCGGTGACGCTCCTCAGGCGGCCGTTCTCGATGATTCCGATGTCGGTACCTTCGATCACCGAAGGCGTCCCCTCAGGTCCGAGGTTCCACGAGAAGCGGATCTTGTCGGCAAAACCATCCGGCGTGCCCTTCAGCGAGAACCGGAAGCCGGCAAAGCGCTGCTGCACGCCGTCGATCAGAGCCGTGACGCCTTCATGGCCGTCGCCCTGCATGAGCGGATCACGATAGCTGACGTCTTCCGTGAAGGTCGCCTTGAGCAATTCGGCCCGGCGGCCGGCATCGCTTTCGTTCCAGGCGGTGATGTAGTTTTCAGCGATCTTGGTGAGGTCGGTCATGGTCTGTCTCCTTCGTTTGGTGGCTTTGACATGACCTTTTTCGACCAGCGCTGGCCTGAAACCAATTACGCCTGAGGTAATGGCGGCAGAACTTTGTGAGAGGACAGAAATCATGAGCAGCGGATTCTTCGGCGACATCAAGAAAATCAAATATGAAGGGCCGGATTCGACCAATCCGCTGGCCTATAGGTTCTACAATCCCGACGAGGTCGTCGCCGGCAAGCGGTTGGAAGATCATCTGCGCTTCGCCGTGGCCTACTGGCACTCCTTTGCCTGGCCGGGCGGCGATCCGTTCGGCGGCCAGACCTTCGACCGGCCGTGGTTTCCCAAGGCAGGCGGCACCGACACGATGGAGCTGGCAAAACTGAAAGCGGACGTCGCCTTCGAGATGTTCTCGCTGCTCGGCGCGCCCTATTTCTGCTTCCATGACGCCGATGTGCGGCCGGAGGGCAAGGACTTTTCCGAAAGTGCCGCGCGCCTCGACGAGATCGCCGATTACTTCGCGGGCAAGATGAAGCAGACCGGCGTCAAGCTGCTTTGGGGCACCGCCAATCTGTTCTCCAATCGCCGCTTCATGTCGGGTGCGGCCACCAATCCCGATCCGGACGTCTTTGCCTACGCGGCGGCGACGGTAAAAAGCTGCATCGACGTCACCAAGCGGCTGAAGGGCGAAAACTACGTGCTGTGGGGCGGGCGCGAAGGCTATGAGACGCTGCTCAACACCGACCTCGCGCGCGAGCAGGAACAGGCCGGCCGGTTCCTCAGCATGGTCGTCGACTACAAGCACAAGATCGGTTTCAAGGGCACGATCCTGATCGAGCCGAAGCCGCAGGAGCCGACCAAGCATCAGTACGATTACGATGTCGCCACCGTCTACGGCTTCCTCAAGCGCTTCGGGCTGGAGAAGGAGGTCAAGGTCAATATCGAGCAGGGCCACGCCATCCTGGCCGGCCATTCCTTTGAGCACGAACTGGCTCTGGCCAATGCGCTCGGCATTTTCGGTTCGATCGATATGAACCGCAACGACTACCAGTCGGGCTGGGACACCGACCAGTTCCCCAACAACGTGCCGGAAATGGCGCTGGCCTACTATCAGGTCCTGCAGGCCGGCGGCTTCAAGACCGGCGGCACCAATTTCGACGCCAAGCTGCGCCGCCAGTCGCTCGATCCGCAGGACCTGCTGATCGGCCATATCGGCGGCATGGATTCTTGCGCACGCGGCCTGAAAGCCGCGGCCGGCATGGTCGAGGACAAGGCGCTATCGGCGCCGCTGGCCGAACGTTATGCCGGCTGGAACACGGCCGAGGGCAAGGCGATGCTCGCCGGCAAGCGCACGCTGGAGGATATCGCCGAGCGCGTCGTCAAGAAGAAGATCGAGCCGCAGCCGAGGTCCGGTCGCCAGGAACTGCTGGAAAATATCGTCAACCGCTACGTGTAAGGCGCGCGCCGCTCCATCTCTGGACCGACATCCGACACCACTGGCTGAAAGCCGCCGCCATCGCCATCTGCTAGTCAGCCCACTTCGCACGAGGCTGCCGAGGATCGCACAGATCTTCGGCAGCCAGCGTGTGATCAAGATGCCACGCGTGCCGCCGAAAGAGGGCCCGTGCGGCAGCCTTTATTTTATGCATGTCGCCATCCCAAAATCGCTGTGCGCTTTTGGGCGACATGCATTGGCGGGAGACGGAAAATGGCAGAGGATCGAACCATCGTGCGCCCGGCGCAGGCGAGCGATATTCCGGCGTTGAAGCAGGTGCTGCATGAAACCTTCGAAGGCACATGGCTGCCGAACATCACCGAAGCAGCGGCGCGGCGCTATGTCGAGACGGATATTGGCGGGCGCTATGTCGACCAGAGCTGGCCTGAATTCGCCGTTGCCGAGATCGATGGCGAGGTCGCCGGCCTGATCCATTGGCGCGCGGATTTCATCGAGGCCCTGCACGTGACGGCATCCCGTCAAGGGCAAGGTGTCGGCCGCAAGCTGCTTTCCCACGCCGAACAGGCGATCGGCGCCGCCGGATTGGCGCAGGCGCGGCTGGAAACCGACACGTTCAATCTGCCCGCACAAGCACTCTACAAGGCGGTCGGCTATATCGAGAAAAACCGCTATCCAGACGACGAATGGGACAGTGGCTTCACCACGGTGCTGTTCGAAAAGCGGCTGTAGATCTCTCCTTGACCTGACCTGCCAAGGCGCAGGAACAGCTTTGCGCATTGCCCGGTCCCGCGACATGGTTTTGCCCTTCGACGCCCTTCAATGACCTCGCTCTTGCCTTCAAACTGCCGTCACGAATCTCGTATAAGACTGGCTCGTGGCGGGAGAGGAAGAAGGAGGCGAACCGATATGCAGAACGAACGTGAAATCGACGCCCTGCTCTCACCTGGCGAGGCCGGATCGATCATCGACCGGCTGATGGCGATGCCGAGGAAATCCGACGACGCCAAGATTGCGAACGAATGGGATCGCGCTGTCGCCAGCCGCTTCGAGACCCGTCTGGCCAGGCAGATGCGCTCGCAGATCGACGGCGACCGTCAGAACGCGGCGTGATCGCCCGTTGAAACCTACCCCCTCCGCAATCTGACCGGCGCTTCGCCGAAAGTCCTTGAAAACGCTCTCGAAAATGCGGCGGCGGACGAGAACCCGGTCCGCCCGGCAATATCGGCCATGGCAACCCTCGTATCGACCACCAGCCGGCGCGCGGCGCCGAGGCGCAGCCTGAGGTAATAGGCGCCCGGTGTCTCGCCGATAGATTTGCGAAAGATGCTTTCCAGCGTCCGTGCCGTCACCCCGGCACGCTTTGCCACCGCCTCTATGGTCAGAGGCTGGTCGACATGCGCTTCCATCAGCCGGATCGCATGCGCCAGCCGCGGATCGTAGCCGTCGAGCCGGCCGAGCGAGACCAGCGGCTGTGCGTCGGTGGCGGCGCGCGCCTGGTCATAGATGAAGACGCTGGCGACATCGAGCGCCACCGCCATGCCGAGCCGCGTGCGGATGAGATGCAGCATCAGGTCGAAGGTCGGCGAAGCGCCGCCCGAGGTGAACACCGGCCCGTCGATGACGTAGCGATCCGGGCGGACATCGACGCCAGGGAAGGCCGAGGAAAAATCCTCCATGTCCTCCCAGTGGGTGGTGGCGCTGCGCCCTTCCAGCAGGCCGGCGCGTGCCACCAGCCAAGTGCCCGCCTCGACACCGCCGCAAGCACGCGCCGTGCGTGCGGCCCGGCGCAGTCCGGACAACAAAGCCGAAGTTGCATAGTTCTGGGTGCCGAAGCCGGCGACGACGACAAGGACGTCGGTTGGCTCGCCCGCGTCGAAACGGCCACTGACCGCCACCGGCAGGCCGCATGTGGTGACCGGAGCCTCGCCGGTCACCGAGACCAGCCGAAAATCGAACAGGGTCTCGCCGGAGATACGGTTGGCGGCGCGCAGCGGATCGACGGCCGAGGCCACGCACATGATCGACGAGCCGGAAAACACCAGCAGCGTCACCTTGAGCGGCAGACGCTCGGCGCGAAAGATCGTCGGTTTTTCGCTTTTTGTCATGGAAGCTTCGTAAAGCGCAAAACAGTTTCCGGCAAGTCGGGCATTGTTGTGGTCTGTTTCTATCGGAGGAGAGTTCCATGCCGCTTGCGATGAACCGTGAGGTCTTCATTACCTGTGCCGTGACCGGGTCCGGCGGGTCGCAGGACCGCAGCCCGCATGTGCCACGCTCGCCCAAGCAGATCGCCGATTCCGCCATCGACGCAGCCAAGGCGGGTGCGGCGATCGTGCACTGCCATGTGCGCGATCCCGAAACCGGCAAGCCGAGGCGCGATGTGCATCTCTACCGCGAAGTGACCGAGCGCATCCGCGCGGCGGAAGTCGACGTCATCCTGAACCTGACCGCCGGCATGGGCGGCGACATGGTGTTCGGATCGCCGGAAGCGCCGCTGCCGCTCAACGAAAAAGGCACCGACATGGGCGGCGCCACCAACCGCATGGAACATGTGCGCCAGTGCCTGCCGGAAATCTGCACGCTCGACTGCGGCACCATGAATTTCGCCGAAGCCGACTATGTCATGACCAACACGCCCGGCATGCTGCGCGCCATGGGCGGCATGATGACGGCGCTCGGCGTCAAGCCGGAGATCGAGGCTTTCGACACCGGTCATCTGTGGTTCGCCAAGCAGCTGGTCGAGGAAAAAGTACTCAACCCTGATGCGCTGGTGCAGCTCTGCATGGGCGTGCCGTGGGGTGCGCCTGACGACCTCAACACCTTCATGGCCATGGTCAACAATGTCCCGTCCACCTGGAACTGGTCGGCCTTCGCCATCGGCCGCAACCAGATGGCCTATGCCGCGGCGGCGGTGCTGGCTGGCGGCAATGTCAGGGTAGGTCTCGAAGACAATCTGTGGCTCGACAAGGGCGTGCTGGCGACCAATGCGCAGCTGGTCGAGCGTGCCGCCAGCATCGTCACCAATCTCGGCGCCAGGATTCTTGGGCCGGAAGAGGTGCGGCAAAAGCTCAACCTCACCAAGCGGGCGCCGATCGCGGCATAAATTATTCATCGGGAGGGTCGGCATGACTACCGTAAAATTCACCGCGATGAAGGATGGCGACCGGGACGACTACGAGTTCCTGACCGCGCATGAGATCGACTATGCGGCAAGGACAGGCGAGCGGCTGCTCGATGCGCTGGTGCAGCTCGACGCGGGCCTGTCGGGCTACAAGATCACCCGGCTCGGCCATTCGCTGCAGGCGGCGACGCGTGCCTGGCGCGACGGCGCCGACACCGACTGGATCGCCTGCGCGCTGCTGCACGACATCGGCGACATTTACGCGCCATACAATCACGACGAATATGCCGCTTCGATCCTGAAACCCTTCGTGCGCGAACAATGCACCTGGGTGGTGGAAAAGCATGGCGACTTCCAGCGGCTCTACTATGCCCATCATCTGGGCGGTAACCGCCATGCGCGCGACCGCTTTGCCGGCCACGCCTATTTCGACGATTGCGACCAGTTTTGCGAACGCTGGGACCAGTCGAGCTTCGACCCCGACTATGACACCCTGCCGATCGAATTCTTCCGGCCCTTCGTGCTCGAAGCCTTTGCCCGCAAGGCCTACGACCCGTCCGTGATCCGCGCCGGCGAACGCGTGCCGCTCATAGATCCCACAACCGCCATGACCAGAACCGGAGCTTCCGCATGAGCATCATCAACAAGGCAGCCGCCATCGGTGGCGGCGTCATCGGCGCCGGCTGGGTGGCGCGGCTGCTGCTCAACGGCATCGACGTGTCGATCTTCGATCCCGATCCCGAGGCGTCGCGCAAGGTCGGCGAAGTGATGAAGGGCGCGCGCCGCGCCTACAAGCAGATGGTGCCCGGCGGCCTGCCCAAGGAGGGCAAGCTGACCTTCGCCAAGACCATCGCCGAGGCAGTGGCCGATGCCGATTTCATTCAGGAAAGCGTGCCGGAACGGCTCGACCTCAAGCACCGGGTGCTCGCCGAGATCGATACCCACGCGCCGGCCAATGCGATTGTCGGCTCATCGACCTCCGGCATCAAGCCGACCGACATGCAGGTGGCGATGAAGAAGCATCCGGAGCGGCTGGTCGTCGGCCATCCGTTCAACCCGGTCTATCTCCTGCCGCTGGTCGAGATCGTGGGCGGCGAGCAGACCTTTCCCGAGGCGATCGAGGTCGCCAAGGAGATGTATGCCTCGATCGGCATGAAGCCGGTCGTCATCCGCAAGGAGATCGAGGCCTTCGTCGGCGACCGCCTGCTCGAAGCGGCATGGCGCGAGGCGCTGTGGCTGATCAAGGACGGCATCTGCACGGTCGAGGAACTCGACGACATCATGCGCTACGGCTTCGGCCTGCGTTGGGCGCAGATGGGCATGTTCCAGGTCTATCGCGTCGCCGGCGGCGAGGCCGGCATGCGCCACTTCATGGCGCAGTTCGGGCCCTGCCTGAAATGGCCATGGACCAAGCTGATGGATGTGCCGGAGTTCAACGACGAGTTGGTCGACCTGATCGCCACGCAGTCGGACGACCAGGCGCATGGCCTGTCGATCCGCGAACTGGAAAAGATCCGCGACGACAATCTGGTCGCCATCATGGATGCGCTGTCGAAGCAGAACAAAGGCAAGGGCTGGGGCGCCGGCGCCCTGCACAAGGACTATACCAGGCAGTTGGCCAAGCTGGCGGCGAAGAAGCCCACGGCCTCCAAGGCGGCCGAGAAGGCCAAAGCCTTGAAACCGGTCAAGAGAGCCGAAAAGCCGAAGAAAAAGACCGGCAAGAAGAAAGGCTGAGAGCATGGATTTCGGGCTGTCGGAGGAACAGAGGCTCATCGTCGAGACGACGCGTGCGTTCGTCGAGAACGAGCTTTACCCGCATGAGCGCGAGGTCGAGCGCACCGGCGTGCTGCGCCGCGACCTGATCGAGGAGATCAAGGTCAAGGCGATCGAAGCCGGGCTCTATGCCGCCAACATGCCGGCCGATGTCGGCGGCGCTGGCCTGGATACGGTGACCTGGCTGCTCTACGAAAAGGAACTCGGCCGCGCCAACTATGCGCTGCACTGGACCTGCGTGGCGCGGCCCTCCAACATCCTCTTGGCCGGCACGCCCGAGCAGCGCGAGAAGTATCTGTTCCCCTGCATCCGCGGCGAGAAATGGGACTGTCTGGCGATGACCGAGCCGGGCGCAGGCTCCGATTTGCGCGGCATGAAGGCGACGGCGGTGCAGGACGGCGACGACTGGGTGCTGAACGGCACCAAGCATTTTATCTCCCACGCCGACCTCGCCGACTTTGCCATCGTTTTCATGGCCTCAGGCGAAGAGGATTCGCCGCGCGGCAAACGCAAGAAGATCACCGCCTTCTTCGTCGACAAAGGGACGAAGGGCTTCACCGTCCGCGATGGCTACCGCAACGTCTCGCATCGCGGCTACACCAACGCCATCCTCGAATTCGACGATTGCCGGCTGCCCGCCGCCCAAGTGTTGGGCGAAGTCCACAAGGGTTTCGACGTCGCCAATTCCTGGCTCGGCGCCACCCGGCTGCAGGTCGGCGCCACCTGCCTCGGCCGCGCCGAGCGGGCGCTTGGCCATGCCGTCGAATATGCCGCGCAGCGCCAGCAATTCGGCCAGCAGATCGGCAAGTTCCAGGGCGTATCGTTCAAGCTTGCCGACATGGCGACCGAACTGAAGGCCGCCGACCTGATGGTGTTCGAAGCCGGCTGGAAGTACGATCAGGGCACAGTCACCGACCAGGACATGGCCATGGCCAAACTGAAGGCCACCGAAATGCTTGCATACGTTGCCGATGAAGCGATCCAGATCCATGGCGGCATGGGGCTGATGGACGATTTGCCGCTGGAGCGCATCTGGCGCGACGCCCGCGTCGAGCGCATCTGGGAGGGCACGTCGGAAATCCAGCGCCACATCATTTCACGGGCGCTGCTGCGTCCGTTTGGGGCATAACATATGCATAAACTTGAGCGTCTCCTGCGGCCGAAGTCGATTGCCGTATTCGGCGGTGCGCAGGCTGCAGCCGTCGTCGCGCAATCGATCAAGATGGGCTTTGCCGGCGAGATCTGGCCGGTGCATCCGACCAAGGACGAGGTCGCCGGCCGCAAGGCCTATCGCTCGGTCGCCGACCTGCCGGCCGCGCCGGACGCCGCCTTTGTCGGCGTCAACCGGCATTTGACCATAGAGGTGGTCAAGGCGCTGGCCGAACGCGGCGCCGGCGGCGCCGTCTGCTTTGCCGCCGGCTTCCTCGAAACCGAGGCCTATGACGACGACGGCGAGCGGCTGCAGGCCGAGCTGGTCGGGGCGGCCGGCTCGATGCCGATCATCGGGCCGAATTGCTACGGCCTGATCAATTATGCCGACGGCGCGCTTCTGTGGCCCGACCAGCATGGCGGGATAAGACTGGCCGAGGGCGGCAAGGGCGTCGCCATCATCACCCAGTCCTCCAACATCGCCATCAACATGACGATGCAAAGGCGCGGCCTGCCGATCGCCTTCCTGATGACCGCCGGCAACCAGGCGCAGACCGGCCTGTCCGAAATGGCGCTCGGCCTGATCGAGGACGAGCGGGTCACGTCGCTCGGCCTGCATATCGAGGCTTTCGATTCGGTAGCCGGCTTCGAGCGGCTGGCGGCACGGGCGCGCGAGCTGAAGAAGCCGATCATCGCCATGAAGGTCGGCCGTTCCGAACAGGCCAGGCAGGCGACTGTCTCGCATACCGCCTCGCTGGCCGGCTCGGACGCGGCCTCGGGTGCGTTCCTGCGGCGGCTCGGCATTGCGAGAGTCGATTCGATCCCCGCCTTCATCGAGGCGCTGAAGCTGCTGCACATCACCGGCCCGCTGCCAGGCTATAGGCTGTCGTCGATGAGCTGCTCCGGCGGCGAGGCCTCCGTCATGGCCGACAGCGCCGAAGGGCGCTGGGTCAATTTCCCTGTGCTGATCGACAGCCACCGCGCCCATGTCAAATCGACGCTCGGGCCGCTGGTCGCGGTCGCCAACCCGCTCGACTATCACACCTTCATCTGGAACAACGAGCCGGCGATGACCGCCACCTTCACCGCCATGGTGTCGGGCGGCTTCGACCTCAACATGCTGGTGCTCGATTTCCCGCGCCCCGACCGCTGCTCGGTCACCGATTGGTGGGCGACGCTGCGCGCCTTCGAATCGGCACTGAAGACCAATAAAGCGCACGGCGCGATCGTCTCCTCGCTGCCGGAGAACCTGCCGGAGGAATACACCGCCGAGTTGATGGCACGCGGCATGGTGCCGTTGTTCGGCATTTCCGAAGCCATGGACGCCGCCCAGGCGGCAGCCTTCATCGGCTGGGCGTGGCACGAGCCGCAGGCGCAGCCGATCGACACGTCCGCATCCGGTGCGCCTGGCGGTGACCACGTCACGCCCGATGAGGCCGAGGCGAAGTCACGGCTGATCAAGGCCAGCCTGCCGGTGCCGAAGGGCGAACGCGCCGCCAATGCGGTCGAGGCGGTGATCTCGTCCATGGCGCTCGGCTTCCCGGTGGCGCTGAAGGCGCTCGGCGTCACTCACAAATCCGAAGTTGGCGCTGTCAGGCTCAATCTCAGGGATGCCGAATCCGTCAGCACCGCAGCGCATGACCTGCTGCCGCTCGGCACCGGGCTCTATGTCGAGCGCATGGTGCGCGACGGTGTCGCCGAACTCATTGTCGGCTTCACCCGCGATCCGATGTTCGGCGCGGTGATGACGCTCGGCACCGGCGGCGTGCTGGTCGAATTGTTGCGCGACAGCGTCACGCTGATGCTGCCGGCGACGCGCGACGATATTGAGGCGGCGCTTCGCGGCCTGAGACTGTTCCCGCTGCTCGAAGGCTATCGCGGCCGGCCGAAAGCCGATGTCGCCGCTGCCATCGACGCCATCTCGGGCATTGCCGCCTTCGTGCAGCAGAATGCCGGCGAGATCGAGGAACTCGACATCAACCCGCTGATCGTCTGCGCCGAAGGCAAGGGCGCCTGGATCGCCGACGCACTGCTGGTGCTGGGAGACAAGAAGAATGTCTGACGTCATTTCGACCCGCCGCGAGGGCACCATCCTCGAAGTCACGCTCGACCGGCCCAAGGCCAACGCCATCGACCTGAAGACCTCGCGGCTGATGGGCGAGACCTTCAAGGCATTCCGAGACGATCCGGAATTGCGCGTCGCCATCGTCAAGACCGCAGGCGACAAGTTCTTCTGCGCCGGCTGGGATTTGAAGGCCGCTGCAGGCGGCGATGCGGTCGACGGCGACTATGGCGTCGGCGGCTTTGCCGGGCTGCAGGAACTGCGCGACCTCAACAAGCCGGTGATCGCTTGCGTCAACGGCATGGCGGTCGGCGGTGGCTTCGAGCTGGCGCTGTCCTGCGACCTCATCTACGCCTCGGACCATTCCTCCTTCGCGCTGCCCGAAATCCGCGCCGGTACGCTGGCCGACGCGGCGACGATCAAACTGCCGAAGCGCATCCCCTATCATGTCGCCATGGACCTTCTGCTCACCGGCCGCTGGATGGATGTCACTGAAGCGCATCGCTGGGGCCTGGTTAACGAAGTGCTGCCCAAGGAAAAGCTCGAGGAGCGCGTCTGGGAGATCGCCCGGTTGCTCGCCAGCGGCCCGCCGCTGGTGTTTGCCGCGATCAAGGAAACGGCGCGGGTGGCGGAATCGCTGACTTTCCAGGACGCGATGAACAGGGTGACGCGCCGGCAGCTGCCGACGGTCGATGCGCTCTACGGCTCCGAGGACAATATGGAAGGCTTTCGTGCGTTTGCGGAAAAGCGCGATCCGGTGTGGAAGGGGAAGTAGTGGGAACGATGGCGTCCCGTCACACCCCCCTCTGCCCTGCCGGGCATCTCCCCCGCAAGGGGGGAGATTGGATGTCGTTTCTGCTTTCGCCAATCGTCAACGTTGCAAGAAGAGCACCGCGATCGAAACTGCCAATCTCCCCCCTTGCGGGGGAGATGGCCGGCAGGGCAGAGGGGGGTGCCCAGGTTCGACTTCGGCAGCCTCACTCATGACCGACTACAAAACCCTCATCGACGCCGAGACCTGGGCCTTTATCGAGCGGACGAATTCCTATTACCCGCCCGATACGATCGGCTACACGATCGCGCAGCAGCGCGAGATCTACGACCGCATGTGCCGCGAATTCTTTGCCGGCCATCCCGACGGCGTTGCGGTCGAAACCTCCGCAATTTCAACCCTCACGCACGACATCCCGATCCGCATCTACCGAAGCGCGCCGCAGGCGGCAGTGACGGTGCTTTATGCCCATGGCGGCGGTTTCATCCTCGGCGGACTGGACAGCCATGACGATGTCTGCGCCGAGCTGTGCGCCCGCACCGGCTATGAGGTGGTCTCGGTCGACTACCGGCTGGCGCCGGAACATCTGCATCCGGCCGCCTTCGACGATTTGATGAGCGCCTTCGAATGGGCCGCCGCCAATCGCGATTATCCTATCGTGCTCTGCGGCGACAGCGCCGGCGGCAATCTCTGCGCCGCCGTCAGCCATGCCACACGTGACCATTCGAAAAGGCCCGTTGGCCAGGTGCTGATCTATCCCGGCCTCGGCGGCGACCGGTCGCAAGGATCGTACATAACGCATGCCGAAGCGCCGATGCTGACCACGCGCGATCTCGAATTCTACAAGAACATCCGCACCGGCGGGCAAGACGGCACCGGCGACATCACGCAGTCGCCGCTTGCCGATGCCGATTTTGCCAACCTGCCGCCGACCGTGCTGATCACCGCGCAATGCGATCCCCTGTCGTCCGACGGCGAAGCCTATCGCGACCGCATCGTCGCGGCCGGCGGACGGGCATATTGGTTCGAGGAACCGGGGCTGGTGCATGGCTATCTCCGAGCCCGGCACACGGTCAGCCGCGCCCGAGTTAGCTTCACCCGGATCACTGAGGCGGTGGCCGCCCTTGGACAGGGCGCCTGGCTCTGGTGAGCGGTTTTATCGTCTCGCGGTTTTGGGCCTTATTGCATGGCCGCCGCCGCCGCCCGGCCGGCGCCGCGGCCGGAAAAGATGCAGCCGCCGAGGAAGGTACCCTCAAGCGCCGCATAGCCATGCACGCCGCCGCCGCCGAAACCGGCGGCTTCGCCGACCGCATAGAGCCCGGCGACCGGTTGGCCGTCGGCACCCAGCACGCGGCTGTCGAGATCGGTCTGCAGGCCGCCCAGCGTCTTGCGGGTCAGGATGTTGAGCCGCACCGCAATCAGCGGGCCATTTGCCGGATCGAGCATCTTGTGCGGCTTGGCCGTGCGGATCAGGCGGTCGCCGAGATAGGCACGGGCGCCGCGCAAAGCGGTGATCTGCATGTCCTTGGAGAACGGATTGTCGAGCTGCCGGTCGCGGGCGCGGATTTCGCGCTCGACCTGGGCCACCTCAAGAAGCGGCTCACCGCCGGCAAGCGCGTTCATGCGCGCGACCAGCGCCGGCAAATCAGCCTCGACGATGAAATCCTCGCCCTTCTCCATGAACGCCTTGACCGGACCCGGAATGCCAGATGTGGCGCGGCCGAGTACCTGGCGCCAGCTCTTGCCGGTCAAATCGGGGTTCTGCTCAGAGCCCGACAGCGCGAACTCCTTCTGGATGATCTTTTTGGTCAGGATGAACCAGGAATAGTCAAAGCCTGTGCTCATGATGTGGGAGAGCGTGCCCAGCGTGTCGAAACCGGGATAGAGCGGCACCGGCAAGCGCTTGCCGCGCGCATCGAGCCACAGCGATGACGGGCCGGGCAGGATGCGTATCGCATGGTCGGTCCAGATCGGCGCCCAGTTCTTGATGCCCTCGACATAGTGCCACATGCGGTCGCGGTTGACGATCGAGGCGCCGGCCCGTTCGGTGATCGCCAGCATGCGGCCGTCGACATGGTCGGGCACACCGGTGATCATGCGCTTGGGCGCCGTGCCAAGCCGCTTGGGCCAATTCTCCCGCACCAGTTGATGGTTGGCGCCGATGCCGCCGGAGGCGACGATCACCGCTTGGGCGTGAAGCTCGAAATCACCTGATATTTCGCGCGAACTCTTGTGGCCGCGCTCGACAGCACTGGGCTGCAGGATGTCGCCACGCACACCGGTCACAACAGCACCCGTCCGCGTCAGTTCATTGACCCGATGACGGAACTTGAAGCTTATCAATCCGCGTTTTTGCGCCTCGCGCACGCGCTGCACGAACGGTTCGAGAACGCCGGGGCCGGTGCCCCAGGTGATGTGGAAGCGCGGCACCGAATTGCCGTGGCCGATGGCATTGCCGCCGCCGCGCTCGGCCCAGCCGACCACGGGGAAGAATTTCAGGCCGCGCTGCATCAGCCAGGAGCGTTTTTCGCCGGCGGCAAAGCCGACATAGGCTTCCGCCCATTTGCGCGGCCAGAAATCCTCGGGCCGATCGAAAGCCGCGGTGCCCAGCCAGTCTTCCAGCGCCAGGTCATGCGAATCGCGGATGCGCATGCGCCGCTGCTCGGGCGAATCGACGAGGAAAAGGCCGCCGAACGACCAGAACGCCTGGCCGCCGAGCGACTGCTCCGGCTCCTGGTCGACGATGATGATTCTCTTGCCGGCCTCGGCAAGCTCGGCGGCGGCAACCAGCCCGGCAAGGCCAGCGCCGACAATGATCACGTCCGCATCGTCAGCCATCTTTCCTCCCAGAATTAGCCGGTTACTTTATTGCCGGGGTCAGACGGTCTCCCAGCCGTCCGTGCCGCCGGCGCGGAAGATGGCATCGATGACTTTCTGGTTGAGCACAGATTCCTCCAGCGTGAAGACGCGCTCCTTGCCGCCCTGTGCCGCACGCGCGAAGGTCTCGACCTCCAGCCGGTACTGCTGCGTGCCGGGAAAGCGGAACACCTGCGCCTCGGAGTGGTTCTGGTTGTGCAGTTCGACGCGGTGGTGGTCGTAGAGCCCGGCATTGAAAGGCGAGAACAACTCGATGAAACCCTTCTCACCGTGGAACACCATGACCTGGCGCGCCGCCATCTGCGTCGACAGGTAGAAGGACAGTTCGAAGTCACCGAAATCGGCGCGGATCGAGGAGTACATGTCGGTGCCGAATTTCTGGTCGCGCTCGATCGTCGCCTGCACGCGCAGCGGCTCCTTGCCGGTCGAAAAGCGCGTCGACACGGTCGGGTAGACGCCGATGTCGGGCAGCGCGCCGCCGCCGAGGTCGAGTTGGTTGCGCATGTTGTCGGGGTCGACATTGTAGTAGGAGAAGGCGCCCTGCACATGGCGCAGCCGGCCGATGGCGCCGCTGGCGATCAGGTCGCGTACCTTGATCCATTGCGGGTGGTAGATGACCATGAAGGCCTCGCAGACCAGCACCTTTTTCTGGTCTCGCAGCTTGATCAGCGGAAGAATGTCGTTGGCGTCGAGCGCCAGCGGCTTTTCGACCAGCACGTGCTTGCCGGCTTCGATGGCCTTTGCCGCCCACTCGACATGCTGCGAGGTCGGCAGCGGGATGTAGACGCCGTCTACTTCTTTCGAGGCGAGCAGTTCCTCATAGGAGCCGAAGGCATGCCGCGCACCGAAGCGGTCGGCCAGCGCCTTGGCCTTCGACAGGTCGCGGCTGGCGATCGCCGACAGCACGCCGTTCTCCGCCTCGACCATGGCCGGCAACAAATGCTCGCGGCCGATCTTGGCCGTCGACAACACACCCCATCGGAACATCAGGCTTCTCCATCACGATTACAGGCAACGAGGTTTGCCCGAAATTGCCGGAAAAGCCAATGACGAGGGTCAGCCCCTTTTGCCGGTCAGCGTCATGTCGAAGTCGACGATGTTGGAATAGATCGGCGTGCCGACATCCATGCCGTAGCGTGACCTCAACACCTTGCCGGTGACATGGAATTTTATGGTGCCAGCCTTGAGACCGCCAAACTCGGCCGTGAATTTTTCCGGGAACGTCTTGCCGCGCGCCGTCAGCCTACCGGAGACCAGGGCCGTGGTGTCGCTGGTTCGGGTCACACTGGTCGAGCGGAACTGGATTTCCGGGCTGTTGGCGGCATCGAACACCGCGTCGGAGCGCAGGAAGGCATCGATACGGCCCTGGCCGGTGCCGACGCTTTCGGGAAAGATGGTGAAATTGACCTGCGAGCGCCCGACATCGCTGTTGTCGATGCGGATCGACCCCTTGAAGCGGGCAAAGGCGCCATTGAGGCCGCCGCCGCCGACCTTGTCGATGGAGAAGCGGATGCTGGAGCTGGCCGGGCTGATCGAATAGCTGCCGGCGGCGTCACCAAGCGCGACGGCCGCTGAAACAGGCATGGCAAGGCAAGCGGCGACCGCCGCAAATCCGAGGATGCGCGTGTACATGGGATGTTCCTTGTTGGAGGCAGCGCATTTCTTGCGCCCTCACTCCATGAACGAATGAACCGCTCGCTCTATTCCGGATCTGACGAAGGCGTGATCATGCGCATGAGCACGCCATCCCTGAGCTGGAAATGATGCCGCAGTGCCGCCGCGACGTGGAGCGCGACCAGAGCCATGCCGGCATAGGCGAGATACCAGTGCGCCGCCGCCCAGAAGCTTTCGGCACCATCCGATTCGGCCAGCGGCAGGTTCGGCATGATGAACAGGTTGAACGGCAGGCTGGGAATCTCCAGCATCGAGACCGACACCAGCGCCCAGCCGGACAAGGGCAAGGCAAGCTGGAACGCGTAGAGCGCAAAATGGGCCAACGGTGCCGCCCGACGCTCCAGAGTCCCGACCGAGCGCGGCAGCGGCGGCCATACATTGCCAAGGCGCCAGGCGATGCGCAGGACGATCAGGCCGAGCAGCAGAAAGCCGAAGGATTTGTGCAGCTGGATCAGTTCGAAGGCGGTGCGCTGGCTGGTCAGCCGCACCATGACGAAGCCGAGTCCGAACTGGCCGATGAAGATGAGCGCAATCAGCCAGTGGAGAATGATCGCGCCCCAGCCGTAGCTGTTCGTGCTGTTGGTGATCGATGCTTGCATCGTTGGTGAACGACCGCGATGCCGGTTTTCTTCCACCAGGGGGAGGGGCGAGCCCGCTCTATCCACTCACCTTGAAGAAATCGACAAACGCCCGGAGCGCTGGCCGCATCTGACGGCGGCTCGGATAATAGACAAAGAAGCCGTCGAAGGGCGGGCACCAGTCCTCCAGCACGCGGATCAGCCTGCCGTCGGCGAGCGGGGCGCGGACATAATCCTCAAAGACGAAGGCGAGCCCGGCGCCGTCGACCGCCGCCTGCGCGATCAGATGGTCCTCATCGAGGATCAGCGGTCCCTCCACCGCCATCTCGATCGTCTCGCGGCCTTTCTCGAATTCCCAGCGGTAGAGGATGCCGCTGGAGAAGCGGAAGCGGATGCAGCGGTGGCCGGCTAGGTCGCGCGGGTGGAGCGGCTTGGGGCTCACCTCGAAATAGACCGGGGCGCCGACCACCGCGCCGCGAAGGTCCGGCCCGATGCGCACCGCGATCATGTCGCGCTGCAGGCTCTCGCCTAGCCTGACGCCAGCATCGAAGCCGCCTTCCACCACGTCGGTGAAGCGGTCCTCGATGACGATCTCCAGCACGATGTCGGGATAGGCCGACGCAAAGGCGCCCAGCCGTGGCGTCAGCGCCAAATGGGCCGCCGTGCGCGGCACGGTCAGCCGCAGATTGCCGGCCGGCCGGTCGCGCGCTTCGATTGCCGTCTCCAGCGCCAGGTCGATCTCCGACAGCGCCGGCCGCAGCCGCTCCAGCAACTGCGCACCTTCTTCGGTCGGCGCGACGCTGCGCGTGCTGCGCGCCAGCAGCCTAACGCCAAGCCGCGCCTCCAGGCTGGACACCGCATGGCTGACCGCCGACGGCGCGATGGCTAGCTCCTTGGCTGCGCCGCGAAAGCTGCCGCATTGGGCGACGGTTGCCAGCACGGCCAATTGGGAAAGATGTGCGCGATTCATTGATCTATCTTTTAGGACAGCCTGTACAAATGAAAGCCGATTATCGAACACACGGCAAGGCGCTATTTCCCGCATCGCAACAAGGAGACGCGTTATGCAAACCCGCAAGCTAGGAACTGAATTGAACGTCTACCCCGTCGGCCTCGGCTGCATGGGCATGAGCTTCGCCTATGGCGGCCAAGCGGAAGCCGATGCGATCGCCACGCTGCACCGCGCAGTCGACATCGGCGTCAATTTCTTCGACACGGCGGAAGTCTATGGCCCTTACGAGAACGAGATCCTGCTCGGCAAGGCGCTGAAGTCGGTGCGTGACAAGGTGACGATCGCGACAAAATTCGGCTTCAAGATTTTGGAGGAAGGCACAGGCCTCGACCGCATGGCGGGCGTCGACAGCCGCCCCGAGCACGTCAAGGCGGTCGCCGAGGCCTCGCTGAAACGGCTGGGCACCGATGTGATCGACCTCTACTATCAGCACCGTGTCGACCCCAACGTGCCGATCGAGGATACGGTCGGCGCCATGGCCGAACTGGTGCGCGAGGGCAAGGTGCGCGCGCTTGGCCTGTCCGAGGCGAGTGCCGCGACCATCCGCCGGGCCCATGCCGTTCATCCGATATCGGCCGTGCAGAGCGAGTATTCGCTGTGGAGCCGCGACCCGGAAGACGAGGTGTTCGCCGTCTGCCGCGAGCTGGGCATCGGCTTCGTTCCCTACAGTCCGCTCGGCCGTGGCCTGCTGACCGGCACGATCGGCAAGCCCGAGGCCTTGAGCGACGACGACTGGCGCCGGACCTTGCCGCGCTTCCAAGCCGAGGCGATGGAAGCCAATGCCGCCGTCATCGCCACGTTGGAAAAGCTGGCTGTTGAAAAGGCCGTGACCTCGGCGCAGCTGGCGCTGGCCTGGGTGCTGCATCAGGGCGATTTCATCGTGCCGATCCCCGGTGCAAGAAGGATCCGCCATCTCGAGCAGAATGCGGCAGCGGCCGGGATCGCGCTGAGCGCGGTCGAGGTGCAGGCGATTGGCGATGCGCTGTCGCCCGACAAGGTGGTCGGTAGGCGCTATGCGCAGAAGGAGTTGGCGCTGGTGAATGGGTGAAAGCTGGTGAGTAAGCGGAAGAGGGTGCTTCGGCGCCCCTTTTCATGCGCGATGGTGCAGAAGGTTGCGTGACGTTGGCGCGAGGCACCCCCCTCTGTCCTGCCGGACATCTCCCCCGCAAGGGGGGAGATCGGATGTCACGCCGGCTTTCGCCAATCACCAACGTTGCAAGAAGGGTGCCGCCGATGAAGTTGCCAATCTCCCTCCTTGCGGGGGAGATGGCCGGCAGGCCAGAGGGGGGGGGTGCCTCGCGCCAACATTCCGGCAACTCCCTACCAAGGCACGACAGTGGTCTCCGGCCAATACTCCTGGGCGCGTCTGCCCTTCACCTCATGCGTGCGCTGATTGTCCATCACCCGGTTCGGTGTGATGCGGAACGAAAAAATATCGTCAAGACCAAATGGAGCCACGATCTCGAGCTGCCCATCCGCATCGTATCGCACACCCACCGCATGGGTCTTCGACGCAAAATAGCTGACGGATTCGCTGGCGCTCGTATAGCGCGGGCACGGCTGTCCGAACTTCTGCGGATACCAAAGATGCACCCGCGCCTGGTTGCGCACCTCGACCGGCAGCGGCAGTCCTTCGAAATGCTTCTCCGCCCGGCGGATCACCGCATCCTCCGCCTCGT
The DNA here is from genome assembly GCF_040321125.1 of Mesorhizobium sp. M0518. Taxonomy (NCBI): domain Bacteria; kingdom Pseudomonadati; phylum Pseudomonadota; class Alphaproteobacteria; order Hyphomicrobiales; family Phyllobacteriaceae; genus Mesorhizobium; species Mesorhizobium sp. M0518. The sequence goes on along the minus strand of NZ_JAMYQY010000017.1, from coordinate 39,121 downwards.
AGGATAGATCGGCGTCATCGAAATAAAACAGGTCGACATCCTTGATGCCGTAACCCGGGGGCTTGCCGGTCAGGTGGTTCCAGACACTGTTGTAGAGCGCGCCGGACACCACCAGCCAGTCCGGCAGGTCGAGCGTGCGAGCCCGCGCCAGCGCGTCGCGTAACAGCGGGTCGGCAAGCACGATGGCGAGAAACGCCGCGCGCTGTTCTTCGAAAGGAAGTCCGGAATAGCGCAGATGGTCCATCGCCCTTTGGAGGGCGATTCGCCATCTGCTCGCAAGTCTTAGCCGCGCAGAACGCCGCCCGTCTGCTTGCCGACATTCTCGATGATGCGCTTGGCCAGCGCCTCGAAATCCTCGTCGGTCAGCGTCTTTTCGACCGGCTGGATCGACACTTCGATGGCGATCGACTTCTTGCCCTCGCCGAGCGACGCGCCTTCGAAGATGTCGAAGACCGAGACGGCGGTGATGAGCTTCTTGTCGGCGGCGAGCGCTGCGCGCACCAGCGTGCCGGCCTCGACCGACTTGTCGACGACGAAAGCGAAGTCGCGCTTGACCGCCTGGAAGGGGGACAGTTCCAGTTTCGGCTTGGTTTTCGTCGGCTTGGCCTTCGGTTCGGGCACCGCATCGACGAACACCTCGAAGCCGCACAGCGGCCCGGAAACATCGAGCCCCTCCAGCGTCTTCGGGTGGAATTCGCCAAAGGTGCCGAGCACGGTTTTCGGGCCGAGCTTGATGGTGCCGGAACGGCCGGGATGGTACCAGGCTGGACCGCCGGCCTCGATCTGCAGCCGCTCGACCGGCGCACCGCAGGCTTCGAGCGCGGCGATTGCGTCGGCCTTGGCGTCGAACACGCCGACCGCACCCGAATTGCCGGCCCAGTTGCGGCCGGAGCCGTCGAGCTTGGCGGTGCCGCGACGCACACCGGCGGCGACGCGCCGCTGTTGGTCGGCGCCGTCGCCCTCATAGGTGCCCGACACTTCGAACAGCGCCACGTCGCCAATACCCTTGTCGGCATTGCGCTGTGCAGCGGCGATCAGCCCGGGCAGCAGCGACGGCCGCATGTCGGACATGTCGGCGGCGATCGGGTTGGCGAGCTTCAGCGCGGTCTGGCCACCGCCGAACAGCTCGGCATGCTTGGCCGGAATGAACGACCAGGTGACGGCTTCCATCATGCCGCGCACGGCAAGCGCGCGCTTGGCGGTGCGGGTACGGACCTGCAGCGTGGTGAGTATCCTGGCGTTGACCGCGTCATGCGCACCGAGCGGCTGCGGCGCGATGTTGTCGACGCCGTGGATGCGCATGACTTCCTCGACCAGATCTGCCTTGCCATCGACGTCGGGGCGCCAGGACGGCACGGCGACGTCGAAGACGCCCGATATCTTTTCTTGAGACGAGAAATCTCGTGTGCCGGGCGGCGGAGCAACATAGTTGGCATGGGGTCGATAGGTTGGCTCTGCACTGAAACCCAGGCGCTCAAGGATAGATAGGCTCTCATCCTCGTCGACCTCGATGCCGGTCAGCCGCTTCACTTCCGCCAGCGGGAAGGAAACGATCTTCGGCTGATAGTCGGCATAACCGACGACTTCCATTTCGGTCGGCGTGCCGCCGCAGAAATCGAGCACCAGTTTCGTTGCCAACTCGACGCCGGGAACCATGAATTCGGGGTCCACGCCGCGCTCGAAGCGGTAGCGCGCGTCGGTGATGATGCCGAGCGTGCGGCCGGTGCGCGCCGTGGTGATCGGATCCCAAAGGGCGGATTCGATCAGCACGTCGGTCGTGTTCTCGTCGCAGCCCGAATGCTCGCCGCCCATGATGCCGGCGATGGACTCGACGCCATTGTCATCAGCGATGACACACATTTCCGGCGTCAGCGTGTATTCGCGGCCGTCGAGCGCCTGCACCTTTTCACCATCGCGCGCGCGGCGCACGACGAGATTGCCGGCAACCTTGCTGGCGTCGAACACATGCAGCGGGCGTCCGCGGTCGAAGGTGACGTAGTTGGTGATGTCGACCAGCGCGCTGATGGGTCTCAGGCCAATGGCGATCAGCCGCTGCTGCAGCCATTTTGGCGACGGCCCATTCTTGACGCCCTTGACCAGGTTGAGCGCGAAGCCGGGGCAAAGCTCCGGCGCTTCGATCGTCACCTTGACCGGACACATGCCATTGCCGACATGCGGCATGATGGCGCCGCCAACGAGGCGGCCAAGCCCGCTCGCCGCCAGATCCCTGGCGATGCCATAGACGCTGGTGGCATCCGGCCGGTTCGGCGTCAAATTGATCTCGATGACCGGATCGTCGATATGCGCATAGGCGGCGAAGCTGGTGCCGACCGGCGCATCCTCGGGCAGGTCGATGATGCCGTTGTGTTCGTCTGACAGTTCCAGCTCGCGCTCGGAACACATCATGCCGTGGCTTTCGACCCCCCTGATCTTGCCGACCGCCAGCGTCACGTCGATGCCGGGCACATAGGTGCCGGGCGCGGCAAAGGCGCCGATCAGGCCAGCGCGGGCGTTTGGCGCGCCGCAGACGACCTGCACGGGTGGCTTGCCGTCGCCCGTATCGACGGTCAGCACGCGCAGCCGGTCGGCATCGGGATGCTGGACCGCCGTCAGCACCCTGGCGATGACGAAGGGCTTCAGGCTTGACTTGTCGTCGACATGCTCGACTTCGAGACCGATCGAGGTCAGCCGCTCGACGATCTCGTCGAGCGTAGCGTCGGTCTCTAGGTGGTCCTTGAGCCAGGAGAGGGTGAATTTCATGGGGCTGTTCCGTCTGGTCTTTTGACGCTTGATTTCAGATGTCTCGGCAGGTCGTCGGACATATGCAGGTAGGGCAGCTGCTCGCCGACATAGGCATGCAGCGTGGGTTCAAAATCGGCTGGCATGTCCATGGCGCCGAGCATGAAGTAGATGTCGTCTTCCAGCCGCTCGTCGACATAGGCGATGGGTGAGCCGCAAGTGCCGCAGAACGAGCGCGTCACCGGGCCGTTCTCGAACATCTTCAGCGCCTTGCCGGTGAACGCGACCTGACCGGCCGGGAAGCCGACAAAGGCCGATACAGGCGCGCCGCTGGCCCGCCGGCAATCGCCGCAATGGCAATAGCTGACGTGGTGCGGTTCGGCCGATGCCTCGAACCGCACGGCGCCGCAGCGACAGCCGCCGGCGTAGGGCGCTGTCATGCGCTCAGGCCCCCAAACAGCGTCGGCATGTCGAGCGGCCTGAACCCGTAATGCGACAGCCAGCGCACGTCGGCATCGAAGAAGGCGCGCAGGTCCGGCATGCCGTATTTCAGCATGGCGATGCGGTCGATGCCCATGCCCCAGGCAAAGCCCTGATATTCGTCCGGATCGAGCCCGCCATGGCGCAGCACGTTGGGATGGACCATGCCGCAGCCGAGGATCTCCATCCAGTCGGAGCCTTCGCCGAAGCGCACTTCGCCCGGCCGCGAGCGGTCGCACTGGATGTCGACCTCGAGGCTCGGCTCGGTGAACGGGAAGAAGGACGGCCGGAAGCGCATCTTGACCTGCGGCACCTCGAAGAAGGCCTTGCAGAACTCCTCCAGCACCCACTTCATGTTGGCGACGTTGGCCGTCTTGTCGATCACCAGCCCCTCGACCTGATGGAACATCGGCGAGTGAGTGGCGTCCGAATCCTGGCGGTAAGTCTTGCCCGGAATGACGATGCGGATCGGCGGCTTCTTCGTCTCCATGGTGCGGATCTGCACCGGCGAAGTGTGCGTGCGCAAAAGCTTGCGCTCGCCCTTCTCGTCCGGCTGGAAGAAGAAGGTGTCGTGCATCTCGCGCGCCGGATGGCCTTCGGGGAAATTCAGCGCAGTGAAATTGTAGTAATCGGTCTCGATATCGGGACCTTCCGCGATGGAAAACCCGAGGTCGCCGAAGATCGCCGCGATCTCATCGATGACCTGGCTGATCGGGTGGATACGGCCGCGCTCGGCCGGCGACTGCCGCACCGGCAGCGTCACATCGACCCTTTCGGCGGCGAGGCGGGCGGTGATCGCCACATCTTTCAACTCGGCCTTGCGCACCGTCAGCGCATCTGTGACGCGGTTCTTGAGCCCGTTGATTGCGGGGCCTTTGACCTGACGCTCCTCAGCGGTCATGGCGCCAAGGGTCTTCAGCATCTCGGACACGGCGCCCTTCTTGCCGAAAGCAGCGATGCGCACGGCCTCGATGGCCGGCTCATCGGCGGCCGAGGCGATTTCGGCCAGAAGTGAGTTTTCAAGCGTATCCAGGCCAGTGGTTGCGTCGTTCACGGTCAAACTCGCTACGTTGGAAATCAGCTCAAAGTGAAAGTCACTTTTAAGTTGAAAGTTCAGGCAAAAGAAAAACCCGCGCCAGCCGTGCCAGCGCGGGTTCCCCAAATCAGAATTGCGAATGCTTGGGAAGCGCTGGTCTTAGGCGACAGCGCTTTCAAAAGCGTTCGGCGTGGTGTTCTTCAGATATTCGAGCGCCACCTTGGCCTTGGCGACCAGGGCTGCGAAAGCCTGCGGCTCATGGATGGCCATGTCCGACAGGATCTTGCGGTCGATCTCGATGCCCGACTTGTTGAGGCCGTCGATGAAGCGGCCATAGGTCAGGCCATGCTCGTGCGTCGCGGCGTTGATGCGCTGGATCCACAGCGCGCGGAACGAGCGCTTGCGGTTCTTGCGGTCGCGATACGCGTACTGCATCGACTTTTCCACCGCCTGCTTGGCGATGCGGATGGTGTTCTTGCGGCGGCCGTAGAAGCCTTTGGCGGCTTTCAGGACCTTCTTGTGCTTGGCGTGCGAAGTGACGCCTCTTTTTACGCGTGCCATGTCATGATCTCCTTAAAAGCAATTCCAGGAAAAGTGCCTTGCGGTTTTCCGTTCGGAATTGCGTAAAACAAATGCGTGTCCGGACCGAATGATCTTATTTTGGCGAATGATGTTTTCCAAAAAGTCTGCAACTTTTTGGCATCATTCCCTAGAGACCGTTCGGCAGAAAATTCTTGATGACCTTCTTGCCATCCGGTTCAGCCAGAACCATCGTGCCGCGGGCATTTCGAATGAACTTGTTGGAACGCTTGATCATGCCGTGACGCTTGCCGGCCGCAGCCGACAGGACTTTACCCGTACCTGTGATCTTGAACCGCTTCTTGGCGGCCGATTTGGTCTTCATCTTGGGCATTTTGCTACTCCGTATTGTTGGCGCACTATCGCGCTTCTTGTTCGCTTCGGGCCGACCAAAGCCCGAAAAGCAAATGAAACCGCCACGGCATGCCCTGCCGGGCGGTTTTCTTGAACGGCGGTGCTATACGTCAAAGACGGCCCGCGTGCAACACCTGTGGAGATGCGGCGCTGTGTCCTTGGTCAGGGCAGCGTGAACCAGACCGGCAACATGCCTGACAGCTGGGCTCCGTCTATCAGCTCGAAGGCCGGCAGGGCGACGAGGAAGACCAGGCCGTCGAGCAGCGTGGTCAGCAACAGGCGGGGCTTGAAGCTGCCCGTATCGCCCTCCTGGTAGAGCGACAGCTTCGGGAAGAAGCGCGGCACCTTCTCCAGATAGGCCTGGTACGGCGCGCCGAGCGCTTCCTTGAGGAACTTCTCTTCGCGCAGGATGACGATGTGGAAGGCACCCGCGCACAGCAGCGCAAAGAGGATGATGCCGGAGAACGAGCCGATCTGGGCGCCGACGCCCGCCGCGGCCACGGTCGAGAACACATAAAGTGGGTTGCGGGTGATCGAATAAGGCCCGCCGGTCACCACCTCGGAAGATTTGCGCCCGCCTATGTAGAGCGTCGCCCAAAGGCGCCCGACGATGCCGAGGAAAATCAGCAGCACGCCGAACATTTCGATCGACTCATGCACCCAGGTTTCAGGCGGAAACGTCGATTGGCCGAACAGCAGTGCCAGAAACAGCACCACCACCAGCACCGCAAGCACCATGCGGCGCATATGCTGGTAGTTGCCCAGCCCGTGTGCCTCGACGGGCGCAGACTTGATTTCATTGACCATGGCGGAATCCGATCGTCGAAAAACTTGCCGGCGATCGCAGCTTCTGGCCAAGAAAACAGGGCCCCGCCGATCGTTGGGACGGCTTGCAGGATAATTCAGGCGGATTTAATGCATGTCGCCTCTTTTGACTGCCTACCGCAGCTCAATACAGCCAGAAGAGGACGGGAATTACACCGCTTTCCTGTCCGGACTCGATGAGTTCGAAAAACGGTATGGAAACCAGAAACATCAAGCCGTCGCGCAGCGTGTGATTGAAGATGCGCGGTGTGAAGGTGACCTCGGCCTGATCGCGATAAAGCCGGGGATTGGGAAAAAAACGCGGCACCCGTGCAACGTAGTCCTTGTACGGCGCCCCGAGCACGGTCGTCAAATGCCGTTCCTCGCGCAGCGTGACGATGTGGAACGCGGCCGCGCACAAAACCGCCGACGCTACCGCGACGATCGCGCTGCCGGTCTGGGTGCCGATGCCGACGGCCGCTACGGTGGAGAAAAAATACAGCGGGTTGCGCATCACCGAATATGGGCCGGTTGCAACCACTTCGGCCGACTTGCGGCCGCCGATATAGAGGATCGACCAGAGCCGGCCGCCGATTCCGATCAGTATCAGGGCGATCCCGTGCGCCTCTATGCGTTCGTGGGTCAGTTCATCGTGCGGGGAGCCGCCGAAGATCAGCAAAGCGCAAAAAGCGCCGATTAGCAGCGCCAGCAGGACGCGCCGGCGCCGCTGATAGCGACCCATTTCACTTGTAGAACGTGCCGCAGCGGTCATGGGAGAATCCTTTCGCCGCGAGGACCGGCAACCAGAATCCTTGTCGAAGCAACTTGCGGAGAAATCATGGCGGAGGCAAAACAAAACAAAAGCCGCCGAAGCGGCCTTTGCTTTTGACGGGGATCGCTCTAGCGCGGCGACAGCACCATCATCATCTGGCGGCCTTCGAGCTTCGGTTCCGCTTCGACCTTGGCAATCGTCGCCACTTCCTCGCGGACCTTGTTCAGAAGCTGCATGCCGAGTTCCATATGCGCCATCTCGCGGCCACGGAAGCGCAGCGTCAGCTTGACCTTGTCGCCTTCCTCGAAGAAGCGGCGAACCGCCTTCATCTTGGTCTCGTAGTCATGGCTGTCGATGTTCGGGCGCATCTTGATCTCCTTGATCTCGATGACCTTCTGGTTCTTGCGCGCCTCGGCCGCCTTCTTCTGGTTGGCGTATTTCAACTTGCCGAGATCGAGGATCTTGACGACGGGGGGCACCGCATTGGGCGATATCTCGACGAGATCGAGCCCAGCCTCTTCGGCGAGCAGCAACGCATCGTTGATGGAAATATCGCCGCGGTTCTGGCCATCGGCGTCGATAAGCTGGACCCGGGGAACCCGGATGTCACGGTTGGAGCGCGGGCCATCCTTGGTCGGCGCCGCTGCTTTGAAAGGTCTGCGAATGGTCGTGGTCTCCTTGGCCGTTTCGTTCAGGTTCGTCAGTGTTGATGCGTGGACGCGCAATGTGGTGAGCGCGCGGGCGGAGTCAATAGCACAGCATTGACAGAAAATCACCCTGATCGCTGCTCTGCACCAAACAAACAACATCGTGAGCACTTTTCGCCACGCCACCGGCTGTGTCACAAGACCCGCGTTGAGGAAAAGCCATGACTGCTACGCCCCCAATCTTTCTGGATGTAGATGGATCGCGCATCGCGGTGCGCCATACTGCTGGCTCTGCGCCAGGCATCGTCTGGCTCGGCGGCTACAAGTCGGACATGCTGGGCACGAAGGCGCAGACGCTGACGGACTGGGCGGCGAAAGAAGGCCGCGCCTTCCTGCGCCACGATTATTCTGGCCATGGCGAATCCGGCGGCGCCTTTGCCGACGGCACGATTTCGACATGGCTTGCGCAGAGCCTTGCCGTGTTCCGGCATTTCACCCGGGGCAGCCAGATCCTGGTCGGCTCCTCGATGGGCGCCTGGATCGCGCTGCGCATGGTGCAGGAATTGCGCAAGGCAGGCGATAGCAACGTCGCCGGCATGGTGCTGCTGGCGCCAGCCCCGGATTTCACCGCCGACCTGGTCGAACCGGTGCTGACCAAGGCGCAGAAGCGCGATCTCGCCAAAAAAGGTTTCTTCGAAGAGCCGTCGGACTATTCCACGGAACCCTACATCTACACCCGCGCCCTGATCGAGGACGGGCGCTACAACCGGGTTATGACAGGCCCGATCGACACCCATTGCCCGGTGCACATCCTGCAGGGCCTGGCCGATGCGGACGTGCCTGCAAGCCACGCACTGAAGCTGGTCAGCTTGCTGCCCGCCGACGACGTGACACTGTCATTGATCCCCGACGGCGACCATCGCTTGTCGCGACCCCAAGATCTCGACATGCTGGTGCGGGCCGTCGATGCGATGGCGCAGAGGGGAAACTGATGCGCCTTTCCATCCCGATATCCGCCTTCGTCGCGGCGATCGTCGGCTTCGGCGGCACGCTGGCCATCGTCATCGCAGCCGCCACCGCAGTCGGTGCGACGCAGATCGAGACGGCAAGTTGGGTGACGACGATCTGCCTGGCCATGGCGATCGAGAGCCTGTGGCTGTCATGGCGCACGAAAATGCCTGTCATCACCGCCTGGTCGACGCCGGGCCTGGCGCTGATCGCGGCATCGAGCGGCTTTTCGATGAGCGAGGCCGTCGCCGCCTTCATCGTCACCGGCGTCCTTCTGATCGCCACAGGGCTGTTTCGGCCCCTGACCAAGCTGATCTCGAGGATACCGCCCTCCGTCGCCTCGGGCATGCTGGCCGGCATCGTCGTCACCTTCGCGCTCAATGCGGTGAAGACCATTCCGATCGACCCGTGGCTGATCCTGCCGCTGATCGCCGTCTTCTTCGTTATCAGGCTGTTCAACCCGGCGCTGTCGGTGCTGGCGGTTCTGATCGGCGGTGGCCTCGCCGCTTTCCTCACCGGCCGTGTCGGTGGCCTGCCGACACCGGAACTGTCGACGCTGACGCTGATTGCGCCTGACTTCACCACCAAGGCGGTGATTGGCCTGGCACTGCCGCTCTACCTCGTCACCATGGCGTCGCAAAACCTGTCCGGCCTCGCCGTGCTGCGCGCCGCCGGCTATCACCCGGAGCCCGGCCCGCTGATCGGTGTCACGGGCCTGTTTTCGCTGCTGTCGGCGCCGTTCGTCGGCTCGACGACCAATCTGGCGGCGATCTCGGCGGCGATCTGCACCGGGCCGGACGTCCACCCCGATCCCGCCGAGCGCTGGAAGACCGGGCCGTTTTATGCGCTCGCCTATCTCATCTTTGCTATTTTCGGCGCTTCGCTGGTGGCGATCTTCGCGGTGCTGCCGCAGAGCCTGATCGTGCTGGTGGCAGGCCTGGCGCTGATGGCGTCGCTCGCCAACGCGCTGTCTATCGCGCTGAAGGAAGAGGCGGATCGCATGGCCGCCACCGTCACCTTTGTCGTCACCGCGTCGGGCCTGACGCTGTTCGGCGTTGGCGCCGCATTCTGGGGCCTGATTGCCGGGTTGGTCGTGCTTTCCCTCGATATGATCAAAAAGCGGTAATCATTTCAGATGCTTGTCCGGATTTGGCGGACATTGTCTTGAATCGCCGTTTTTCTCTTCCCATTTCGATTCCACGCAGCCGGGTTTGGCTGTCTCCAACCGAAGGAATGGGAGAAAATGAACACATCCGCATTGATCCGTCCGGCCTGGACGCCCGCAACCATCGCGTTGATGGTTGTGGGTTTCATGGTGTTCTGGCCACTCGGCTTCGCCATGCTCGCCTACATCATCTGGGGCGACCGCCTCGATGGCTTCAAGCGTGACGTCAACCGCGCGACCGACGGCATCTTCGCCGGATGCCGCCGCGGTTCCGACAAGGCCGCGCGCTGGGGCAATGGCTCCGCCCGCACCGGCAACGTCGCTTTCGACGACTGGCGCGAAAAGGAACTGGAGCGCCTGAACGAAGAGCGTCGCAAGCTCGACGAGATGCTGACCCAGTTCGACGAGTATGCCCGCGAATTGCGCCGCGCCAAGGATCAGGACGAGTTCGACCGGTTCATGGCCAACCGCAACAAGTCGACGGCTCCGACGAAGACCGATCCGGGCGCCGGAACGACGACCACCAAGCGTGGCAAGGGTTCGAACCTGCTTGACGACTGAGGCCCGACGCATAACCCCGAAAACCGGAACCGGTTTTCGGGTCATGCGCCAACTTAAAGTGCTACAGCGTCCTTTGCGCGTCCCAGAGGACGCGCGGCGCTGTAGGACAGGCCAAGGTATGACGACGGCGTCGCGCGAGCGGCGCCGTTTCTTTTTTGTTCTAGTCGTTTTTCTCGAATCGCGTATCGTCCCGCCATGACTCTCGGCTTCTTTCGCAATCTGACAAAGCCCAAGCCCACGCCTGTCGTGGAACGCGAATATTGCATCGCCGGCCGCACGCTGCCGCTCAAGATCGTCGAGAGCGCCAGGGCGCGCCGAATGACGCTGCGCATCGATTCAGGCGGCCAGGGTCTGCGCATCACCGTGCCGCCAGGCCTGCGCCGCGGCGAGGTAGACAGGTTCCTCGAGCGGCACCAGGACTGGCTGGAGCAGCGACTGGCCAAGGTGCCGACGCGGCCGCAGGTGCGGCCCGGCATCAGGATCCCGGTGCGTGGCGTGGCGCACCGCATCGTCCATGAGCCATCAAAGCGCGGGACCGTGACGGTGTCGAGCGATGAGCGCGGCCCGCTGCTGATCGTGCACGGCGATCGCATACACCTACCGCGCCGCATCGCCGACTTCCTCAAGCGCGAGGCCAAGAAGGACATCGAGAAGCTGGTGCTCAAGCACACCCAGGCGTTAGGCAAACGCGCCAAGGCCGTCCGCTTCAAGGACACGTCGAGCCGCTGGGGCTCCTGCACCTCCGAAGGCAATCTGTCCTTCTCCTGGCGCATCATGATGGCGCCGTCGCCGGTCATCAACTATCTCGTCGCGCATGAAGTGGCGCATCTCAAGGAGATGAACCATGGTCCGAAATTCTGGAAATTGTGCGAAAAGCTCTGCCCCGACACCGATCGCTGCAAGGACTGGCTGAAGCGCAATGGCGGTGCGCTGCAGGCGATCATGTTCGAGTAGATCGCTCAGTCGTCGTTTGCGGCGTTCAAGTCCTCAGGCCGCAACCCCTCATCGCCATGATGCGGCCACGGCAGGAAATTGCCGTCGAATTCATCGCCGCCGAAATAGTCGAGCGCCCGGTGCGCTTCGGCGCCGTTGAAGGCAGCCTTGTCGATCAGGTGCGCGATGACCTCGCGCGCCTGCGCGACCTTCTGCCTGAGTTCGGCAATTGTCCTGTCGGTCATGATCGTGCTCCCGCCGTGTCCTGTTCATCCATAGGTAGCGCCTTTGGCCGTGTCGGCAAACAGCATGCTTTTTCTCGACTCTTTTCGCTTTTCATGCCAATTCCCGCGCCATGGCACTCGACATCAAGATCTGCGGCTTGAAGACCGACGGGGCAATGGCCGCGGCGCTGGCCGGCGGCGCCAGCCATGTCGGGTTTATCTTCTTCGCCAAAAGCCCGCGCTATGTCGAACCTGCCGAGGCTGGCCGTCTGCGCGAGACTGCGCGCGGCAAGGCGATGGCGGTTGCCGTCACCGTAGATACCAGCGACGCCTTCCTTGATGAAATCGTTGCCAAAATGCAGCCTGACATGCTGCAGCTGCATGGTGCGGAAACGCCCGATCGCGTCGCCGAGGTCAAAGCCCGCTATGGCCTGCCGGTGATGAAGGCGCTGCCGCTCAGCGAGGCCGCCGATCTCGAACGGATAAAGCCGTTCATCGGCATAGCCGACCGGTTCCTGTTCGACGCCAAGCCGCCGAAAGGCTCGCAACTGCCGGGCGGCAACGGCGTGGCCTTCGACTGGCACATCCTCGCCGGCCTTGACGGCAGCGTCGATTACATGCTTTCCGGTGGGCTCAACGCCGCCAATATCGGCGATGCCCTTCGGCTTGCCGACCCGCCCGGAATAGACATTTCCTCAGGCGTGGAAAGCGCGCCGGGCATCAAGGATCCGGCGCTGATCGAACAGTTTTTCCGGGCCGTCAGGGCCGCGCGGAACACCCGCGCAGCCTGAGCGTGCTGTAAACGACAAGCCAGGAGATCGGCGATGAACAAGCCGGCGACACCCAATTCCTTCCGCACCGGACCCGACGAACAGGGCATGTTCGGCATTTTCGGCGGTCGTTTCGTTGCCGAAACGTTGATGCCGCTGATCCTCGATCTGGAGCGGCACTGGAACGAGGTCAAGAACGATGCGGATTTCAGGGCCGAGCTGACTGACCTGTCGACCCACTATGCCGGACGGCCGTCGAAGCTTTATTTCGCCGAAGGCCTCACGAAGCATCTCGGCGGCGCAAAGGTCTATTTCAAGCGCGAGGATCTGAACCATACCGGTTCGCACAAGATCAACAATTGCCTCGGCCAGATCCTGCTGGCCAAGCGCATGGGCAAGAAGCGCATCATCGCCGAGACCGGCGCCGGCCAGCACGGCGTGGCGTCGGCCACGGTCGCGGCCCGCTTCGGCTTTCCCTGCGTCGTCTATATGGGCGCCACCGACGTCGCCCGGCAAAGCCCCAATGTCTTCCGCATGAAGCTGCTCGGCGCCGAAGTGCGGCCGGTGACCGCCGGTCACGGCACGCTGAAGGACGCCATGAACGAGGCGTTGCGCGACTGGGTGACCAATGTCGAGGACACCTATTACTTGATCGGCACCGCTGCGGGCCCGCATCCCTATCCGGAGCTGGTGCGCGATTTCCAGTCGGTGATCGGCATCGAGGCGCGGGCGCAGATCCTCGAACAGGAGGGCCGGCTGCCGGACACGATCATCGCCGCTGTCGGCGGCGGCTCCAACGCCATCGGCCTGTTCCATCCGTTCCTCGACGACAAGGATGTCCGCATCATCGGCATCGAAGCCGGCGGGCGCGGTCTCGACGGCATCGAGCATTGCGCGTCGATGAATGCCGGCGCGCCCGGCGTGCTGCACGGCAACCGTACCTATCTCCTGCAGAACTCTGACGGCCAGATCATGGATGGCCATTCGATCTCGGCCGGCCTCGATTACCCTGGTGTCGGCCCGGAGCACTCGTGGCTGCGTGATTCAGGCCGCGTCGAATATGTGCCGATCCTCGACGACGAAGCGCTGGAGGCCTTCAAGCTGACGACGCGCGTCGAAGGCATCATCCCGGCGCTGGAATCCGCGCATGCCATTGCGCATGCGGTGAAGATCGTGCCCGCCATGGACAAGGACCAGATCGTCATCGTCAACCTGTCCGGCCGTGGCGACAAGGACGTGCACACGGTGGCTTCGATGCTGGGCATGGAGATCTGATCATGGTGACCCGCATCGACCGCCGCATGGCGAAGCTGAAGACCGAGGGCCGCCCGGCGCTCGTCACCTATTTCATGGGCGGCGACCCCGACTACGACACCTCTTTGTCGATCATGAAGGCACTGCCCAAGGCTGGCGCCGACATCATCGAGCTCGGCATGCCGTTCTCCGATCCGATGGCCGACGGCCCGGCGATCCAGGCAGCGGGCCTGCGGGCGCTGAAGGGCGGCCAGACGCTGGTCAAGACGCTGAAGATGGCGTCCGACTTCCGTGCTGGCGACAATGAGACGCCCATCGTGCTGATGGGCTATTACAATCCGATCTACATCTATGGCGTCGACCGCTTCCTCAAGGACGCGATCGCCAGCGGCATCGACGGGCTGATCGTCGTTGACCTGCCGCCCGAGATGGACGAGGAACTGTGCATTCCGGCGCTCAAGGCCGGCATCAACTTCATCCGGCTGGCGACGCCGACCACCGACGACAAGCGCCTGCCGAAAGTGCTGCAGAACACGTCGGGCTTCGTCTATTACGTCTCGATGACCGGCATCACCGGCTCGGCGCTGGCTGACACCGGCAAGGTGGCGGCGGCGGTCAAGCGCATCAAGGGCCACACCGACCTGCCGGTCTGCGTCGGCTTCGGCGTCAAGACCGCCGAGCAGGCCCGGGTGATCGGCGCCAATGCCGACGGCGTCGTCGTCGGCACCGCGATCGTCAATGCGGTGGCCAATGTGCTGGGACCGAAGGGCGAAAAGACCGCCGATCCGGCCGAAGCCGTCGCCACGCTGGTCAGCGGCCTTGCGCAAGGTGTGCGCTCGGCCCGCCTTGCTGCTGCCGAATAGTTTCCCTACGTCTTTAGCCAAATCTTCGTCAGGACAGGAGCCGAAGCGATGAACTGGATCACCAATTACGTTCGCCCGAAGATCAATTCGATGCTCGGCCGGCGCACCGACATGCCCGAGAATCTCTGGATCAAGGATCCGGAGACCGGCGAGATGGTGTTCCACAAGGACCTGGAATCCAACCAGTTCGTCATTCCCTCGTCCGGCCATCATATGAAGATTTCGGCCAAGGAGCGGCTGAGATTCTTCTTCGATGGCGGCAAATACGAGACCCTGGACAACCCCAAGGTGATGCAGGATCCGCTGAAATTCCGCGACGAGAAGCGCTATGTCGACCGGTTGAAGGACGCCAAGGCCAAGACCGGCCTTGAGGACGCGATCATCAATGCGCTGGGCACCGTCGAGGGTCTGCCGGTGGTGGTCACGGTGCAGGACTTCGCCTTCATGGGCGGCTCGCTCGGCATGGCTGCCGGCGACGCCATCGTGCATGGCTTCGAAGTGGCCCTGCAGCGCAAGCGGCCGCTGATCCTGTTCGCCGCTTCCGGCGGCGCCCGCATGCAGGAAGGTATTTTGTCCCTGATGCAATTGCCGCGGACAACGATCGGTGTCGACCGGCTGAAGGAAGCCGGCCTGCCCTATATCGTCGTTTTGACCAACCCGACCACGGGCGGCGTGACCGCCTCCTACGCCATGCTGGGCGACGTGCACATTGCCGAGCCCGGCGCGCTGATCGGCTTTGCCGGACCGCGCGTCATCGAACAGACGATCCGCGAGAAATTGCCCGACGGCTTCCAGCGCTCCGAATATCTGATGGAGCACGGCATGGTCGACATGGTGGTGTCGCGGCTGGAGCTGCGCGAAACCATATCGCGGCTGCTCAAGATGCTGCTCAAGCTGCCGGAGGAGCAAAAGCCGCTGGAGCCGGAAATCCTGCCGCCGGCGGCGGTCGCCGCGGAAGCTCGGCCGCAAGCCTGAAGCGACACGAGGCGCCGCGACCGCGATTGCACGAGGGCTTCGGCGCGCTGTAGCTTTTGATTGCCATGGCCATCCGAAACGATTCTGGTTTTCAGGCTCATGCGCTAGGATTCTACCCATGACGACGCTTGCCGCCGACCGCGAAATCGAAGCCCTGATGGCACTTCATCCGAAAGGCTTCGACCTTTCGCTCGACCGCATTTCGCGGCTGCTGGAGCGGCTTGACAATCCGCAGGATCGGCTGCCCCCGGTCATCCACATCGCCGGCACCAACGGCAAAGGCTCGTGCGCCGCCTTTTCGCGCGCCCTGCTCGAGGCCGCGGACTACCGCGTCCATGTCCATACCTCGCCGCATCTGGTCAACTGGCATGAGCGTTACCGGCTGGCCGCCGATGGCGGCGGCAGGCTGGTCGAAGACAGGGTTTTCGCCGATGCTATTGCCCGTGCCGCCAGGGCTAATGAGGGCGAGAAGATCACCGTCTTCGAGATTCTCACCGCAGTCACCTTCCTCTTGTTTTCCGAACACCAGGCCGACGCCGCCATCATCGAGGTCGGGCTCGGCGGCCGCTTCGACGCGACCAATGTCGTCAAGGAGCCCGCCGTGTCGGTGATCATGCCGGTGTCGCTCGACCACGAGGCCTATCTCGGCGACCGTGTCGAACTGATCGCGGCCGAAAAGGCCGGCATCATCAAGCCCGGCTGTCCGGTGGTCATCGGCGCGCAGGAGAGCGAGACGGCGCTGCAGGTGCTGATCGAAACCGCCGAGCGGCTTGAATGCCCCACCTTCGTCTACGGCCAGGATTTCCTTGCCTTCGAGGAAAACGGCCGCATGGTCTACCAGGACGAAGACGGCTTGATGGACCTGCCGCCGCCCAGGCTGCCCGGACGCCACCAGTTCGCCAATGCGGCGGCGGCGATCGCCGCGGTCAAGGCGGCCGGTTTCGAGATCAGCCATCGCGCCGCCGAAAAGGCGATGATCAATGTCGCCTGGCCCGGCCGCATGCAGAAGCTGATGCAGGGCCGGCTGGCCGAACTGGCACCCAAGGGCGCCGACATCTGGCTCGACGGTGGCCACAATCCGGGCGCCGGCGTGGTGGTTGCCGAAGCGTTGGCCGAGCAGGAAGAGAAGAACCCGCGTCCGCTGTTCCTCATCTCGGGCATGATCAACACCAAGGACCAGAGCGGCTATTTCCGTGCCTTCAAGGGCCTCGCCCGGCATGTCTACACGGTGCCGGTGAGCCTCAGCGAGGCCGGCGTGCCTAATGACGAACTGGCGATCCGCGCGACGGAAGCCGGGCTGACCGCCGAGCCGGTGAGTTCCGTCGCCAGCGCGCTGATGCTGCTGCGCGACACCTGGGACGGCCCGGCGCCACGCATCCTGATCAGCGGTTCGTTGTATCTGACCGGCGCGGTGCTGGCCGAGAACGGCACTCCGCCGACCTGAGGTCGGAGTTGCGAGGAACCCGTCATGATCAAGGTCAAGCAGCTCGCTCACGTCTGCATCTTCGCGCATGACCTGGAGGCAACGCGAAGCTTCTATCGCGACGTGCTGGGCCTGGATACGCAGTTCAATTTCCTGCGCGACGGCAACATTTTCGGGTTCTACCTCAATTGCGGCGGGCGCAGCCACATCGAGGTGTTCCAGAAGGACGGCACGGCCTACACCGAGCAGAACCAGATCAACCATTTCTGCCTCGAGGTGGAAAACATCGATGCTGCGATCGATCACATCAAATCGAAGGGCATCGACGTCACGGCCAAGAAGCACGCCTGCGACGACACTTTCCAGGCGTGGATCCGCGATCCCAACGGCGTGAAGATCGAGCTGTTCGAATACACCGGCAAAAGCGCACAGTTCGCCGGCGGCGACCGCATCGCCGATTGGTAGAGCATTCCTCCTTTTCCGTGAAACGGTGAAACGCCCTAACGCGTGTCGCGTCTGAACGGATTCAGGTGACCCGCTTTAGGCCATTGTTTTTATGCATGTCGTCTTCCCAAAACAGAGATCACTTTTGGGCGACATGCATTAGAAATCCCAAGGTGAGATCAGCTCGAGGTTGGCCGGGCCGAAGTCGTTCAGGTTACGCGTTGCCAGCCGACCGCCATTCACGCGCGCTATCGCTGCAATCATGCCATCGGGTGCCGACATGCCCCGGCCCTTGCGCGTCGCCGTTCCCATAATCTCGCCATAAGCCAGAGCCGCCTCCTCCGTCAGCCCAAAAATGCGACCGGCAAAGCGATGGCGCCATTGGGAGAGACCTTGCTCCAGGCGATCGGCACGCTCGTCAGGTCGTATCTTTTGGATACCGAAAGCGATTTCGGCAATCGCCACCGTGGGAAGCGCCAGTTCGGTATCGTTGCGAACCAGCCAAGCCATGACAGCCGCGTCAGGCGCCTTTCCAAGGCTCTCAGAAATCACATTGGTGTCGACGAAAATCAAAGCTCCGGCCCTGTATGGACCTTGCGGTTTTCCCGGATGATTTTTTCCAGATCGATGTCGACGCCAACGCTTGCCGTCAGGCGGGAGTAGAAGGCGGATGCCGGTTCTCGCCCGGCCTCGCGAATCTCATAGGATTCAAGCGCGCGTTCGACGATATCAGCTATTGAGCGGTTTTCGCGACGAGCGAGTCGATGCGCAAGATCACGTGCTTTTGCGCTGCGGACGGAAAGCTGGGGTTCGGCCATTTCAAACTCCCTTTTGAAAAGATATAGCCTTTCCTGCCCCTGCCATCAAGATGGCAGATGATGGCACGCCATCACTTCAGCTCGATCTCGATGAAGGCGTATTCACCCTCATTGGCGCTGATCACGTCGTGCTCGACGCCTTCCTTGCGGAAATAGGGTGCGCCCTTCTTCATCTCGGCGAAGTTCTCGCCATCCTTGGTCACCAGCTTCACCTTGCCGTCCATCAGCGGCACCACGACATAGTCATGGCCATGGCGATGCCAGCCAGTATTGTCGCCGGGCTGGAAGCGGTATTCGGTGACGATGACGCGCTCATTGTCGATGAAGACGGTGGCCTTGGCGGATCCGGTCATATCATTTCTCCCTGCTTGCGCTGCCAACAGAAGACATGGATTGCCCGGATGTGAGGGCCAGAGCCTGTTACCAATGACGCCAACAAAAAGCCCGGCGCGAGGCCGGGCTTGATATCAGGAATTTCAGATAGGTCAGGCGAGGTTGCCATTGATCCAGTGCGACAGCGCGGTCTTCGGCGCCGCACCGACCTTCATGTCGGCCATTTCGCCGCCCTTGAAGATCATCAGCGTCGGGATCGAGCGCACGCCGAACTGGGCGGCAAGCTCGGGATTCTCGTCGATGTTCAGCTTGGCGATCTTGACCTTGGCGCCGAGTTCGGTGGCGATGTCTTCGAGCGCCGGAGCGATCTGCTTGCAGG
The DNA here is from genome assembly GCF_040321125.1 of Mesorhizobium sp. M0518. Lineage (NCBI taxonomy): Bacteria > Pseudomonadati > Pseudomonadota > Alphaproteobacteria > Hyphomicrobiales > Phyllobacteriaceae > Mesorhizobium > Mesorhizobium sp. M0518. Next base: position 20,560 of record NZ_JAMYQY010000017.1, on the reverse strand, counting down.
GGCCGCACCATTCCGCCCAGAAATCGACGACGACCGGTACGCTGGCGTCAAGCACGTCAGCCTGGAAGTTGCTCTTGTCGACCTTCACGGTTGCCATATGGAAATCCTTTTGAAAGTTTTTGTACCACCAAATGTGGTGGCGATCGCGCCCTTCTTCAAGCAGGTGTTGTGTCACGCTCGCGTGAGTCGAGCAAGAGCGTCGTCCATGGCGCTGGCCGGCAGTTCGATCAGCCGTGGCGCCTCGGTGAACAGCAAGGCCGCCTTGACCATGCGGCCGGGATAGAGCGGTTGCAGCAAGGCGCGATAGAGCGCGAGCTGCAGGACATAGGCCGGCGTAACCTCGGCCAGAGAGCCGGGCGCCGGCCGATTGGTCTTGTAGTCGACGATCGACACACTGTCCGATGTCACCGCCAGCCGGTCGATCTTGCCGGAAATCGAGCGCTTCTTGCCCTTGACCTCCAGGCTGCCCATGATCGCGACCTCGGCGCGCGACGACGGTGCAAACAGCTGACCGAAGCCGGGATCGGCAAGGATTGACGTGACCGACGCCAGGGCCTTTTTACGCTCTGACGGAGGCCAATCAGCACCCGTTCGTGCGAGATAGCGCTCGGCGGCGTCCGAGCGGTCAGGCTCCGCAATGCCGGGCAACATCTGCAGCAGTTTGTGCAGGGCAAGCCCCCGCAGCACGGCAAAGCCCGGCTCGGCATCGGCGTCCAGCACCGGAGACGTCTTGTCGACCACAGCTTCCTTGCCTTCGTCTATCAGCGCCGAGGCACCGGATGGCGACAGCGGACGCGGCAGATCCTCGAAGGGCGGCAAGGGCCGGAACAAAGTCGCCGGCAAAGGTCCGAAAGCATCCGTCCGCCGCGCCTGCTCGCTGGAAGCCTGTGCGACCGGCGGCAGCTTGGTGACATGGAAACGATGCACCGGCTCGCCGCCGGCGGGATGCGCACGCTGTTCGCTTTCCGGCGCGCCGATCAGCGCGCGGCTGACGATCGAGTGCCAGGTGCCGGCGTTCGGCGCCCGCTTGCCGTGATAGCCGCAGACGATCAGCCGGTCCTCGGCACGGGTCATGCCGACATAGAGCAGCCGGCGGTATTCGTCGTCGGCGAGTTCCCGTGCCCGCGCTGCCGCTGCTTTGGAAAAGCCGTTGGCGACGTCGCTGGCCGAGCGCCAGAGATAGCCCTTGCCGTCCCAGTTCGCGCCGGAGCCGTCGAAGGGCATCAGGCGCGGCAAATGCTGGTCGCTGAACGGGGCGGAACCGCCATCGACCAGGAACACGACCGGCGCTTCCAGCCCCTTGGCAGCGTGCACGGTCATGACCCGGACCTCGTCGCGGGTCTGGTCCATCTCCCGCTTGATCTCGGGACCGGCGTTTTCCAGCGTCGACAGGAAGGCTTCCAGCCCCGGCAGGCCGGTCCGCTCCTCGGCAAGGCAGAAGCTCAGGAACTCGTCGAGAATGTCGCCGGCTTCGGGCCCAAGCCGCGCGATCATCTTGCGGCGCACGCCATCGCGCGCCAGCAGGCAAGCGTAAAACTCGAACACCGGTTTGAAGGCGGCCTCGTTCGTCCAGATGTCGACCTGAGCGACGATCTTCGCCATTCTCTCGCTTTCGCCGGCGTGCTGGCGCAGCGATGCGATCAACGACAGGCCAGCCGGCCTCTGCGCGGCGAGCGTGAAAAGCGTCTCTTCCGGCAGATCGAAGATCGGGCTGCGCAGCACCGCGGCGAGCGACAGGTCGTCCTGCGGCTGGATGAGGAGGTGACCGAGCGCAATCAGGTCCTTGACCGCGATGTGCCCGGGCAGGCTCAGCCGGTCGGCGCCGGCGACCGGAATGTCGCGGCGTTTGAGTGCGCGGGTCAGCGCATGGACGAAGCGATCGCGCTTGCGCACCAGCACCAGGACATCGCCCGGCCGCAGCCGCTTGCCGCGACCCTCGATGATCTCACCGGTGCCGATCCAGCCGGCTATGGTGGCGGCGACGTTCTCGGCCACGCGCACCGCCGGCGCGTGCGCATGGTCGATGGCTTGCGTCCAGTCGTCGGGCTCATCGACGACATCGGCGCCGACTGACGGCCACACCTCGACATAGCCCGGTGCGTCGGTGCGGATCGCCTGGTGGCGCAGCGGATCGGGATCATGGCTGATGCCGCGCCGCACGCTCGCGTCGGCAAAGACGCGGTCGACCGCGGTCAGAACATCGTCGGTCGAGCGGAACGACCAGGTCAGCTTGAGGTCGGCAAAGGACGCCTTTGCGTCGCGCACTCGTCCCGCGAACAACAGCCGGCTGTCGGCGAAGGAGTCCGGGGCGGCACCCTGGAACGAATAGATCGACTGCTTCTCGTCGCCGACGGCGAAGACCGTGCGATGGACCCTGTCGCGCGCGCCAAAGCCGGCAAAGAATTCTTCCGCCAGCCGTTTCACCACTTCCCATTGGTCCGGACTGGTGTCCTGCGCCTCGTCGAGCAGGATATGGTCGATGCCTTGGTCGAGCTTGTACTGCACCCAGGGGCCGGCGTCTGGTCGCGCCAGCAGGTTGACGGTGCGGGTGATCAGGTCGTTGAAATCGAGAAAGCCGCGGCTGCGCTTCAGCATTTCGTAGCGGGCGATCAGCCAGTCGGCGATGGTCAGCGCGGCAGCTGTGCCCTCCAGCATCCGGAACAGGGCCAGCCGGTCGGTGGTTTCGACGATGGCGTTGGCGGCCGAGAGATAGCGCTCCGCCAGATCCGGCAGCCGGTCGACCAGGGCCTTCTTGAAGGCCTTTGCCGGGTCGTAGGCGTCGCCATCCGTCTTGAGGAAGGCTCGCGCGAGCAGTTGCAGGCGCCGAATGGGATCGCCCTCGGCGAAAGCCTGCCGCGCATAGGGCAAGATGTTGTTCAGCACCGATCTGGCGTCGGTGGCCTCGGCTGCGTGGGCGAAGCCGGCAAAATAGTCGGGCAGGAAACCCGGCAACGGCCATACCGAAGCGGCTATGCCCTCGGCCGTCTGGCCTGGGTGGAAATGGAATTCGTCGAACAGGGCCTGGAAGCGCGTGCCGTCACGCCCGACGGCGTCGATGAAATTGCGCAAGCCGTCGCGCTTGCGCACGATCTCACCCAGCAAGGCGTCTAGCCCGGCTTCGCCGCCCCGATCGAGAATGGCGGCAAAAGCCTCGGCCAGATCCCTGTCACCGGCGGATGTGCCCGAAATCATCTCGCGGCGCGCCGCGGCAAAAAGCGATGCCTCCATCTGGCCGTCGAGCATCTCGAAATGGGCCGGGATATTGGCTTCCAGCGGGAACTGGTGCAGCACCGATTCGCAGAAGGCGTGGATGGTCTGGATCTTCAGCCCGCCAGGCGTTTCAAGCGCCTCAGCAAACAGGCGCCGCGCCCGGCGCATGGTCTCGAGATCGGGCCGGCGGCCCTCCAGCGCCTCGACCTTTGCCGCAAGGTCCGCGTCACCAAGCGTCGTCCACTCCGACAGCGTCGAGAACACCCGGTTCGACATGTTGGCGGCGGCGGCACGCGTATAGGTCAGGCACAGTATCTTTGACGGATCGGTGCCGCGCAGCAGCAGCCGGATGACGCGCTGGGCCAGCACATGGGTCTTGCCGGATCCGGCATTCGCCGACACCCAGGCGGAATTGCCGGGATCGGCGGCGCGGGCCTGGCTGGTCGCGGTGTCGCTGGGGATCGGATAGGCCTTTTTCATGCCTCCCCTCCCTCGTCACCGGCATCGCCGCCTGCCGACCATTCGAGCACGCGGGCAAGATGGTCGTAGTCGCCATCGGTCTCGCCTTCGCGGAACGGCAGCGCGCGCGACAGATAACCCGTCGCAGGATCGGCATAGTGGATCAACAGCTTTTCCAGCCGCGCCCAGGCCTCTTCGGCAAGATCGGTCGCGGTCCGCGGCTGGCGATTGTGTTCGAGGATGGATTCCTCGAACACCTCGCCATTCGGCTTCAGCCTGATGAAGGCCAGTTGAGAGGGCTCGCGCGCGCCCAGATCCTTGAAGGCGCCGCGCCTGAGCAGCGCGCCCTCCAACGCCAGTTGCGGCGCAAGCAGTGTGTGCGCCTGCGCCTTGGACGGCGAGGACCCCGTCTTGTAATCCAGTATGTCGGCCATGCCGCCGGCCAGCAGATCGACGCGGTCGGCGTAGCCGGACAGCGTCACGCCGGACTGGCCGACGACGGTCTTTCCGGCGCGCTCCTCGGCATGGCGCCTTGTCACCGCATCGGCGCGCGTGCGCTCCCACTCGATGATGTTTGCGGCGAGTTTCTCGAAACGTGGCCACCACACCGCCTCGACATCGGCAGGAAGGGCGGCTTCGGCAAAGCAGGCGTGACCGGCGGCGATAAGGCCGGCAAGCGCATCGGGCGCGCGCGGATCGGCGACGCTGCCTGAGAACAGGTGCAGGATGGCGTGAAACAGCGTGCCGCGCTCGGCCGCACCAGGATCGCGAATGACCGGACCGAGCGGCATCAGGCCGAGGATGCGTCTTGCATAGACGGCGTAGGGGTCACGGCGCAGGGTCTCGATCTCGGTGACCGAGAAATGCGTCGGGCGCACCGACAAGGGCGGCTTCGGCTGCGGCCGTGGCGCGAAATCCTGCCTTGGGCCTGTATCCAGCGCGCGCGCCCAGGCGAGCAGTTCGTCGCCACGCCGGCGCAACTCTGCTGCCTGATCGTTGCCGATGAAGGTCAACAGCCGCTGCAGCCAGCGTGATGGCACGGCGGGTGCGTCGCCGGCACGCGCCGAGCGGGACAGCACGACCTTCCCAGCCCCCATGGCCATCTGGAAATCATGCGCGGCAAGGCCGATGCGCCGTTCCGGCGGTTCGAGGTCGATGCCGGTCTTCATCAGCCGCGACATGAAGCGGTCGCTCTCTGGCTTGCGCGGCCACACGCCCTCGTTGAGCCCGCCGATGACCAGCGTATCGACGGTCTGCAAGCGCGCTTCCAGCGCGCCCCAGATGGCGATGTTCCGGTCGGTGCCGTGTGCCGGCTTGACCGTTTCAGGCGCGATCAGCGCCGCCATGATATCGGGCCACGCGGTCGCCGCGAAGGATAGCGAAGCCGAAGCCGCGACCAGCCCGCGCAGCAGTTCGGCAAGCTTCTCGCCGGCGTCACCGGCATAGAGTTCGGCAAGGCCGCCATCGACGGTGCGGCCGAGATTTTCGAGGATGGCGACACTGGCCCTGACAAGCGCGGCAAGGTCGGCATCGTCCCGGCCGCGGAAGGCTGCGAGCGGCGCCAGCGCCTGCTTGAGACGTTCAAGCAAATTCCGGGCGGTTTCGATGGAGCGCACGGTCAGCCGGGAAAACCAGAAGGGCTGCCGGCTGCCGCCGCCCAGGCCGGTGAGGCGGGCCTCAAACAGTTCCGGCAGCGAAACGATGTCGGGGCGGCCGGTGCCGCCGCGCAGCGCCACCAGCTCGACCAGTTCCGCCGCGTGGCGCACATCGGCCCGTTCGAGGCCAAGGCCAAGCAGCGGATGCTTGAGCAGCGACAGCAGGCCGACCGGATCGCCTGGCCTGAATAATGCCTCGAGCGCCAGCCTGAGCAGGCTGGCCGCGGGGGTGTTGGCGAGCGGCGTGCCACCGGAATCGTCGGCGGCGACGCCGAAGCGCTGGAGCTCGATCGAGACGCGCCGCGCCAGCGCGCGGTCGCCGGTGACGAGAGCCGCCCTTTGGCCGGGCTGTTCAACCGCGCGCTTGAGCGCGACGGCGATGGCGACCGCTTCATCACGTTCGCTTGCAGCTTCGAGCAAGGTCACCCCGGCGAAGGCGCCGGCCATATCGGAGGCCGGGAAGCCCGCACGTGTCTCGGCCCAGAGTTCGGTGGTCTCGGCCGGCCGCAGCGCTTCGCCGACAAGAGCGGCGCGGAGCGCCAGACGCGGTTCGGCCACGCCGAGCTCGTCGACGTCGCCGCGCAGCACGCCGACCTTGGCGATCAACCTGGCCAGGCCATATTGCGGGTGGCCGAGCACGGCTGGACGCGCGCCAGGCGCGGCGATTGCCTGGAACGACGCTTCGTCCAGCGTCCGGTCGAGGCCGGGCAGCACGATGGCGCCGCCGGGCAGGCCGGCGATGGCGGCAAGCAGTTCGGCCGTGGCGGGTATGGAGCCGGTCGAGCCCGCGGCGATAACGGGGCCAGCGGGCAGATTGCGCAGCAGCCGCGCCGCCTCGGCGCGGATCAGCGCACTGCGATGCGCGGCCGGATTGGAGCGGTCGCTTTCCGCGAGGAATTTCGGCCAGGCTTCGGTGACGATGCCGAGGAATTCGAGGGTCACCTGCCACCACCCGGCAAGGTTGCCGGTCACCAGATCGGTGAGCTTGGCCCAGTCGGTGCCTTCCGTCTCGATCTCGTCCATCAGCCGGGCGAGATCGCGCGCCAGCCAGATTGCGTCGGCGGTGGAAGCCGGGATGACGATCTCCTCGGCGAAAAGGGCGGCGACATGCGCCGGCAGCCGGCGTTTCCAGGCCCGAACCAGCGGCGTCAGCAGCAACAGGCGTTCGGTTGCCGAAATCGGCGGCGCGAGATCGATGGCCGCCGATGCCTCCGTCTCGAATGCGGCCTCATCCTCGTCGAACTCGCCCAGTGGCCGGATGACCGGCAGGATCGCCGAGCCGCCGCCGCCGCGTGCCGCCAGGCTGTCGACGAAGACACCCCGCAGAGCGCGCGCAGCACGGCGTGTCGGCACATAGATGGTGACATCGGCCAAAGCGAGCGGGTCGCCGTCAAATCGAAACCCCGGGACAAGACGGCCGGCAAGCAGCGCCTCGGCAAGCGTCGGCAGAAACGGCGCTCCGGGCGGGATCGAGAAAACGCGGCTGGAGCCGCTCATTGCGACTCGATGAGCGCACCGGCGACCGCCGCTTCCGCGAGCGGTACGGCATCGGGCGTGCCGACGGTGATCCAGTGGCCATGCATCGGCATGCCGAACAGGCGGCCGGCCGCGATGGCGGAATCGAAATAGGCGTTGAGCGAGTGCGGCCCGGCCGGTGCACCCTCGAACAGGCGCGGATGGACGATCGCCGCCCCGGCATAGATCAGCCCCGCCGGGTCGCCTTTCGAACGCCGCAAGCCGCCATCCGGCGCCACCAGGAAATCGGTGCTGCCGCAGTGTCCGGTCGCCTGTTGGAGATCCGCCAGCATCAGCAGAATATCCATTTTCGCCGCGTCCCATGCAAGGGCGAGGCGCTGGAGATTGAGAGGACCGTCATCGATCCAGAACGTGTCGGCGTTGAGGATGTAGAAGGGCTGATCGCCCAGTTCCCGCAACGCCTTGACGATGCCGCCGGCGGAATCGAGCAGTTGTTCGCTCTCGTCGGAAATGACGATGTTTGGCGCGCGGCGCGCGGCGACATGGGCGACGATCTGTTCGGGAAAATAGTGGACGTTGACGACCGCCTTGCCGACGCCGGCGGCGGCCAGGCTGTCGAGGCTCCAGTCGAGCAACGTCTTGCCGGCTATCCTGACCAGCGGCTTGGGGATGGTGTCGGTAATCGGCCGCATGCGCTTGCCGAGCCCGGCGGCAAGTACGATGGCGGTGTCGGGTCCTGCTGTCACAGCGCTCGCTCCTCCAGCAAACCGTGGGCGTCGTAGAACTCGCGCAGGCTTGCCAGCGCCGGATGAGACAAGGCCCGGCGCAGATAATCGCGGATGCGCGGCAGGTGCTTCAGATAGTAGGGCTTGCCGTCGCGTTTTTCGAGACGGACGAAGATGCCGAGGATCTTGGAATTTCGCTGCGCCGCCATGATGGCGTAGGATTCCAGGAAGCTTGCTTCGTCGAAAGCACCGGCTGTGTAGCGCGCCGCGACATAGGCATCCAGCGTCTGTTTCTCGATCTCGGGCGAGATGGTGACCCGCGCGTCCATGGCGAGCGAGGCGACATCATAGGCCGAAGGGCCGATCAGCGCATCCTGGAAATCGACAATGCCCAGCCGATCATTCCCTGAACGGTCGCCGCGCCAGATGATGTTGGGTGAATGGAAGTCGCGCAGCATCAGCGTGTACTCGCGGCCTTGCAGCCGGTCGAGGAGCGCGTTCCATTCCCTGTGGTAACCGGCGCGCAAGCTGTCACTTGGCGGGCCGCCCGATATCGCCGGCACGTACCAGTTGACCAGCAAATCGGCTTCGATCATCATGGCGTCGCGGTCGAAAGGCGGCACATCGTGGAAGCCGCCTTGCCCTGTTTCCAGGCGCTGCGGCCAGGCCCTGCCGTGCATCATGGCCAGCAGCTCAGCCGCCGCTGCGTAACGCTCGGCCAGCGGCTGGCCATCGCCGCCGAGGAAACCTTCGGAACCAAGATGTTCGAGAAGCAGGAAACCTTGCTCCTGGTCCTCGGCATGGATTTCCGGAACGCTGACGCCGCCTTCCTTCAAGGCGCGGTCGATGGCAACGAAGGCGGAGACCGACTGAGCGGTATGCGCGATCTCGGCATAGGGCTTGCCGTCGCGCACAGGGGGGCCGAGAACCAGCCGTGGCGAGTTCATTAAGACCCGCGGCTTTTGGTCCGGCAGCGAAACGATCTCGTAGGAGCGGGCCGAAGCATCGCCGATGAAATGGCGGCGCTGCGCTTCCCCCCAGCCGGCGTTCACGAGAAAGTCGCGCATGGCCAGCGATCGTGCCGCCCGATCGAAGGCATCACCCTGCCCTGACAATCGCGCCAGCCGGCCGTGGCCATGCTGGACGAGCTCTATCAGGATCGTGGTTTTCGGCAGATGGGCTTCCGCCCGTTCCGGCCATTCGACCAAAGCAGCACCCTGCGCCAGGGCTTCGTCGAACCCAAGCTCATCGAGCTCGTCCGCCGAGGACAGGCGGTAGAGATCGAAATGATGGACCGGAATGCGGGTGTCGTAGCTCTGCACCAATGTGAAGGTCGGACTCGGAACGTCGAGGCCGGCATCGTCGGCCAGGGTCCTGATCAAGGCCCGCGCCAGCGTCGACTTGCCGGCGCCCAGATCGCCCTTGAGGGCGAGCACGTCGCCCGGGCGCAGCGACAGCGCCAGATCTTCGCCCAGCCGCGCTGTGTGGGTCTCGTCGGCGAGTAATCGCTCCAGCAGCAATCCGGTCATCGAACGCGCTACTCGGCCGCGGCGCGGATGCCCGGCATGTCTGGAAAGGTGCAGATGACGGTCGTGCCCTTGTCCTTGCCGGTTTCGATGCGAACGCTGCCGCCATGCAGCTCGACGAAGCTCTTGACGATCGACAGGCCGAGGCCGGCGCCGCGCCGGCGGCCGCCATTGGCGCGCGGCTCGAAACGGCGGAACACCGAATCAAGCACATCCGGCGGCATGCCGGGGCCGTCGTCATGAACCGAGAATTCCACCCCATCCGCCAGATGGCGGCAAGTGAGCCGGATGATGCTGGCTTCCGGAGCGTAATTGGCGGCGTTGCTGAGCAGATTGTAGAGGATCTGGCGGACGCGGACCTCATCGCCATGAAACGTCTTCGGCGCCGCGACGGCGTCGACCTGGAGACTGATCGAATGCTCTTCCAGCCGGTCGGCCACCAGTTCGGCCGCAGCGGCGATGGTGCGATCGACCTGCACCTCGGAAATGTCGAGCTGCATGATGCCGGCGTCCACCGTCGCCAGGTCGAGGATATCGTTGACGATGGTGAGCAGGACCGAGGAGGACGAGCTGACATGCTCGACATATTCGCGCTGCTTCTGCGACAGCGGACCGGTCGTGGGCTGCGACAGGAGTTCGGTGAAGCCGATGATGTTGGTCAGCGGCGAGCGCAGTTCATAGGAGACGTGCTGGACGAATTCATTCTTGAGCTGGTCGGATTTTTGCAGCGCCTCGTTCTTGTCCTTCAGCGCCCGCTCGACATGGACGCTGTCGGTAACGTCGACGAAGGTCATCATCACCTGCCCGTTGGGCAGCGGGATCATGGCGTAACTCAGCACATTGCCGTTGTTGAGCTCGGTCTGTCCGTGGCGGTCGCGGCGCTCGTCGTCAAAGCCGGTGATGGCGGCAACGAAGCTGGGCCAGGGGCTGTCCGCAGCCTGCCGGTCGCAGAGGTCACGTATCGCCGACACATGGACGCTGGGCTTGGCCGCTTCACCGCTCAATCCCCAGAGAGTGGCAAAGGCAGGATTCGACAGCCGGAGCCTGCCGTCGGGTCCGAACACCGCCACGCCTTCGGCAAGATTGTCGAGCGTCTCGCCCTGAACCCGCACCGCTGTCTGGTAGCGGCTTTCGAGGTCCATCTTCTCGGTCAGGTTCTCGAACACCCAGGTCACGCCGCCCTTGGGCTGCGGATTGGCGACGACGCGAATGGTCTTGCCATCCGGCAGATGCCACCAATGTTCCTGGGATTCGACGGCGCGATAGGCGCCGAGCAGGCCTTCCTTCCAGCGGCGCCATTCAGGCTGTTCGGCGATCTTGCCTTCGCTGCGCAGCCGGTCGAGCAGCAAGGCATTGTCGGGAGCGCTGTGCAGGAAGCCTGCATCGAGGCCCCAAAGCTTCTGGAAGGCCTGATTGAAGAACCGCAGCTTCTCGTCGGTATCGAAAATGGCGACCGCCGTATTGAGTTGGTCGAGCGTGTCGGCGTGGCTCCTGACGGTCCGTTCGTATTCGCCGCGAACGGTCTCGATGGCGCTGGTGTCGCAGGCAAGGCCGGCCGAGCCATCGCTGCCGGCGAAATCGGTGACCGCGAACACACGGCGATCCCCTTCGATCACCGTGGACAGCGACTGCTCGAAAACCGGATGCGTCTTGTGCTGGGCGGCAATCGCATCGCGCGCCTGACCGCCGAGGAACTCCTTTTTCTCCCGAACCGCGGCTTCGGCATTTTCGGCTTCGACGGCATCGGCATAGGCGCGGTTGACCCACTTCAGCCCGCCGTCCTCGCCGCGGAGCCATGCCGGCATGTTCAGCGCGTCGAGCAGGCCGATCATCGTGTCGTGGTCGGCGGCCAGCCGCTGGTTCTCGATCTTCAGCCTGGCCTGGCTGCGCTGCGTCTCCGAGAGCGAGACAAAACGCACGAGCACATGCGCGGCACTCTTGCGGCCATGCACTTCGAGCGGCGCACCGGCCTGCGATTCGATGACGAGGTCGAAGGGTTTGGCCTTCTCGCGCAATCCCGCGACGGCATGTTCGAGTGCCGCCGCCGAACGCGGCATCAGCCAGCGGCCGAAAGCAAGAAAAGCGGCCCTATCCTCGGGAGCGCCGCTTTCGACGGGCAATGTGCCGATGAGCTCGGGCTTCTTGTTTTCCGCCGCCCAGACGACCACGCGCTGGTCGCGCAGATTGAGCAGCGCCTCCGAGCGGCGGAGCGCCGCGTTGATGTCGGCGAGGCGGCTCCTGAGTTCGACATTCTCCGCCGAGGTGCGGGCTCTTTCGCGGATGAGAACGATGGCCGATATCAGTGCGGCACCAGTCACGCCGACGAACACGGCAAGCTGCATGACCTCGATGGCGCTCAGCGACAGTCCAGCCACGCTGGCAGCAGCGGTTTCGGCATGCGCGACGGCGCCTGTCAAGGGGACCGCGAGCGCGGCGGTGGCAAGGAATGTCGACGCGCGGGCGCACCAGGACAGGCTCCCGCCTTCCAGGGCGGAGCCAGCAATCCCCGAATCGTCATGGCCGCCGGAAACGGCCCGTCCCGCCCTGTGCGGGTGTTGCCCCGGCATGTCTTGGTCCTCTCCGCCGCCTGAATGCAAGACCGCCCTGATGCGTGCTTCTCTTGACCCTCTTGGGCTGGAAGCATCGCCGAATCACCTGACAATAACCCCTCGCCGAATCGACGTGAAGGCTGATGGCGCGCAAAAATATGGCCGGGCGAAAAGTCAATCGCCCGGCCTCAATATCTGGTAGTAATTTTAGCTTTGGTTAATAGCGGTAGTGTTCCGGCTTGAACGGACCCTGCGGCGTGACGCCGATATAGGCGGCTTGTTCACCGGACAGTTCGGTCAAGCGGGCGCCGAGCTTGTCGAGATGCAGGCGCGCGACCTTTTCGTCGAGATGCTTGGGCAGGACATAGACCTGGTTCTCGTACTGGCCGGGCTTGGTGTAGAGCTCGATCTGGGCCAGCACCTGGTTGGTGAAGGATGCCGACATGACGAAGCTCGGGTGGCCGGTGGCGTTGCCGAGATTGAGCAGCCGCCCTTCCGACAAAAGGATCATCCGCTTGCCGTCCGCGAAGGTGATCATGTCGACCTGCGGCTTGACGTTTGTCCATTTCAAATTGCGCAGCGCGGCGACCTGGATCTCATTGTCGAAGTGGCCTATGTTGCCGACGATGACCATGTCCTTCATCGAGCGCATATGGTCGAGGGTGACGACATCCTTGTTGCCGGTGGTGGTGATGACTATGTCGGCGGTGGGGGCCGCATCTTCCAGCGTGACGACTTCAAAACCGTCCATCGCCGCCTGCAGGGCGCAAATCGGATCGACCTCGGTGACCTTGACGCGGGCGCCGGCGCCCTTGAGCGAGGCCGACGAGCCCTTGCCGACGTCGCCATAGCCGCACACGACAGCGACCTTGCCGGCCATCATCGTGTCGGTGCCGCGGCGGATGCCGTCGACCAGCGATTCCTTGCAGCCATATTTGTTGTCGAACTTCGACTTGGTGACCGAGTCGTTGACGTTGATGGCGGGGAAGGGCAGCAGGCCCTTCTTCTGCAGCTGGTATAGGCGGTTGACGCCGGTGGTCGTCTCTTCGGTGACGCCGCGGATCGCCGCCTTCTGCTTGGTGAAGAAGCCGGGCGAAGCCTTCAGGCGCTTCTTGACCTGGGCGTAGAAGTATTCCTCTTCCTCGCTCTGCGGGTTGGACAGCACATCCTCGCCTGCCTCGGCGCGGGCGCCGATCAGGATGTACATGGTGGCATCGCCGCCATCATCGAGGATCATGTTGGAGAGGCCGCCATCGGCCCACTGGAAGATCTTGTCGGTGTAGTCCCAATACTCCTCGAGCGACTCGCCCTTGACGGCGAACACCGGGATGCCGGCTTCGGCGATGGCCGCGGCCGCATGGTCCTGGGTCGAGAAGATGTTGCAGGAGGCCCAGCGGATATCGGCGCCCAACTCCTTCAGCGTCTCGATCAGCACCGCCGTCTGGATCGTCATGTGCAGCGAACCGGTGATGCGCGCGCCCTTGAGCGGCTGCTTGGGACCGAATTCCTCACGGCAGGCCATCAGGCCCGGCATTTCGGTTTCGGCGATCTCGAGTTCCTTGCGGCCCCAGCCGGCAAGCGAGATGTCGGCGACCACATAGTCCTTGCTACCCGTCATGGCAGTACTCCGATGCGAATGTTGTGCTTGCGAATTTGTTGCGGACACGCCCGCGCCGGTCGGCGCGTCGAAGGGCGCGAATTGCCGGCCTGACTAGCAGATCGGAGCAGGGTCGACAATGGGATATAAAGAAATCTTTATCCCTGCATGTCTCTCAGACGCGCATCTGCACTCAGCATTCCTCGCCAAAGCGGGACGCCACCAGCTGCTCCAGGGCGTCGATGACCTGCCGGGCCTCCGGCCCGCTGGCGGTGACGCGGATCGAATAGCCGGGGCTTGCCGCCAGCATCATCAGGCCCATGATCGAGGTGCCGCCGACCTTGACGCCGTCCTTCTCGACATGCACCGAGGCATCGAAGCCGCTGGCCAGCTGGACGAACTTCGCCGAAGCGCGGGCATGAAGGCCACGCTGGTTGATGATGGGAAAGTCCCGGACAATCTGATCTTTTTCCGGGGACAGGGCGTTCATTTGCTGCTCAGGAGCTGGCTGGCGACGTTGATGTATTTGCGACCGGCGGCCTGAGCCTCATCGAGCGCGGCGGCCATGTTGTCGCCCTTGCGGATCGAGGAGAGCTTGATCAGCATCGGCAGGTTCATGCCGGCGATCACCTCGGTGCGGCCGGATTCCATCACCGAAATGGCAAGGTTGGAGGGCGTGCCGCCGAACATGTCGGTCAGCACGATGACGCCCGCCCCGGTATCGACACGGGCAACAGCGTCGACGATGTCGCGGCGACGCTGCTCCATATCGTCGTCGGCACCGATCGCCACGGTTTCGAAATTGTCTTGTGGCCCGACGACATGTTCGACGGCATGTCGGAACTCGGTGGCCAGTTGACCGTGCGTTACAAGCACGAGTCCGATCATTCTTTGGTGGCTCCCGTCATCGCCGCTTCACAGGCGCATTTTATGCTCGCCAGCCAATCCAGGCGGCGGGAGCGCTATCTTGTCGACGCACGGCCCGTTGACAAGCCCAAAATTGCGCAGGCACATGCCATTTTGACGCATTGCAGCAAAAAACCCGGAACGGATCATAGAAAAGGCGCGATCGACAGCCGCGCCATCACGACCGGCAAGACCGCTGGGACATTGCGTTCGACCACGTCGACCCGCGGCACCAGACAGCCCGCAATGCTGCTTGCGGTATCCTCCTGGAAGCGCACCGCTTCGCCGGCCGGCACCAGGCGGACATGGAGGTCGACGAGGCCTGCCGGCTCGAATGGCAGAGGTCGGGGGCCGAGCCCCGGCACCTCGGCGAGGCCTTCTATGGCGGCGGGAGCGCGGCACAGCAGCCGCCCGGCATGCGCCTCGACGAAGAGCTGATCGTCGCCGACGAGCCGCGAGAACAGGCCGCGATGGCGACAATGGTCGATGAGCGCCAGCGCCAGCGTCGTCTTGCCCGAGCCGGATGCTCCGGTGACGAGAATGCCGCGCTCGCCGATCAAAACCATTGTCGCGTGAATATTTTCAGGCTGCACGGCTGGACCAAGCGTGGTTGGAATTCATGCTCTCAGCCTTCGGCCGGCAATGTCACCACAAAGCGTGCGCCCTTGATCTCGCCGGGTTTGGTGCCGGGGATGTTCTCGGCGGTCAGCGTGCCGCCATGAGCCTCGACGATTTGCCTGGATATCGACAGGCCAAGGCCCGAATTCTGGCCGAATGCCTCGCCGGCCGGCCGATCCGTGTAGAAGCGCTCGAAGATGCGGTCGATGTTGTCGGCGCGGATGCCGGGGCCATTGTCGTCGACGGTGACGATGTTGAACTTGCCGGCACGCGCCAGCGAGAGGCTGATGTGGCCATGGTCCTCGGGAACGAAGGAACGGGCGTTCTCGATCAAATTGGTGATGACCTGGCCGATGCGCAGATCATGCCCGACGACGACGTAGCCTTTGACGCCTTGCGGCAGTTTGGCGGCCTTGAACTCGATCTCGACCGCCTTCTTGTTACGCGTCGCTTCGCGCGAAACGGCGACCAGATCGGTGATGAATTTCTTCAAATCGACGGTCCCGGCATCCTCGCGCGCGAGCTCCGCGTCGAGGCGCGAGGCGTCGGAAATATCAGTGATGAGCCGATCCAGCCGCCTGACATCGTGCTGGATGATATCCATCAGCCGGCCGCGCGAATCGTCGTTCTTGGCCAGCGGCAAGGTTTCCACCGCGCTGCGCAGCGACGTCAGCGGGTTCTTCAATTCATGCGACACGTCGGCCGCAAAGCTTTCGATCGCCTCGATACGGGCGTAGAGCGCGTTGGTCATGTCGCGTATGGCGATCGACAGATTGCCGATCTCGTCCTGACGGTCGGAAAAGTCGGGGATCTCTTCACGGCTCTTGACGCCGCGCCGCACCCGCACCGCCGCCGCCGACAGCCGGCGCAGCGGATTGGCGATGGTGGAGGCAAGCAGCATCGACAGGATGGCGGTGACAAGGGCCGCGATACCGAAGACGCGCAGGATCGCCTTGCGCTCGGCGGCGACGATCTTGTCGATGTCGCCGCCTTCGGTCGACAGCATCAGCACGCCCAGGACGGCACGAAAGCGCTGGATCGGCACCGCCACCGAAACGATCTGCTCGCCCTGCTCGCTGACGCGCACGATGGTCGACGGGCTGCCGGTGAGAGCCTTGACCACTTCCGGGAAAGCGGCGCCATTGCCGCCCGGCTGCTCGTGATAGACCGGCAGCTCGGTGTTGCGGAAGAAGTCGAAGACGAATTTCTGGATGCGCTCGACAAGATCGGGCTCTTCCTCTTCAACCGGCGGCAGATCGTAGCGCAGGATCTGGCCGCGCGAATAGAGGTGGCGCGAATCGAGCAGCAGATTGGCGTCGCGGTCATAGATGCGTGCGCGGGTCCTGGTCGGCGAGATCAGCCTTCTCAGCACCGGCGCGACCCGCTCCGGGTTGATCGGGAAGTCGAGATTGTCGAGCTGGTCGGAGCCGGGTCCCAGGCTTTCGCCGGCCTGCAGCTCAAGCAGCTTTTCCGGGTCGATGCTGATCGAATCCGTCTCGACGGTCGCCGACGCGGCAATGGCGCCGGCGATGATCTCGCCCTGGGTCATCAGGCTTTCGACGCGGGCGTCGATCAGTCCGTCGCGGAAGGTGTTGAGATAGAGGATGCCGGTCACCAGGACGGCGAGGCCGGCAAGGTTGAGGAACAGGATACGCCGCGTCAGGCTGGAAAAGATATGATGGCCGAGGAAGCGGCGCATCGGCACCGTGATCTTCGAGACGAAGGACGGCATGATCCGGGACGGCCGCCTGGAGGCGCCCGCCGGTCTTGTTCGCTGTGTTTCCACTGCCATCGAATAGCAGGCCCTGCTACTTACGCTTCGCGGAACCGGTATCCGACTCCGTAAAGGGTTTCGATCATCTCGAAGTCGTCGTCGACGGCCTTGAACTTCTTGCGCAGCCGCTTGATGTGGCTGTCGATGGTGCGATCGTCGACATAGACCTGTTCATCATAAGCCGAATCCATCAGCGCATCACGGCTTTTAACGACGCCAGGACGCTGCGCCAGCGAATGCAGTATCAGGAACTCGGTGACGGTGAGCGTCACCGGCTCGCCTTTCCAGGTGCAGGTGTGGCGCTCCTGGTCCATGACGAGCTGGCCGCGCTCGAGCGAGCGGGCCTGCTGGCTTGGCGTCTTGGCGGCAGCCTCGCGGGCACTGGCGCGGCGCAGCACGGCGCGCACGCGCTCGACCAGCAGGCGCTGTGAGAAGGGTTTGCGGATGAAGTCGTCGGCGCCCATCTTGAGACCGAACAACTCGTCGATCTCATCGTCCTTGGAGGTCAGGAAGATCACCGGCAGGTCGGACTTCTGGCGCATCCGGCGCAGCAGTTCCATGCCGTCCATGCGCGGCATCTTGATGTCGAGGATGGCAAGGTTCGGCGGGCGTGCCGCCAGGCCTTCCAGCGCCGACGCACCATCCGTGTAGGTCTCGACGCGATACCCCTCGGATTCCAAGGCGATCGACACCGATGTCAGAATGTTGCGGTCGTCATCGACAAGCGCGATTGTTGCCATTTCAAGCGGCTCCCTCATGAGCTGTCCCTTCTGTCGTAGAGAAGGGGCTTTTGCAGGACAAATTAGGTACAAAATGTGGCATAGGCCTTGTCCGCTGTCACGCGCGGCATGCCGGCGGCCACAATCCTACCTCGACATGGGTTGGACGAACGTACATCGCCAATCCTTTGGGCAACCGCGAAACTTTTTGCACATATAAACGATTTAAACAACTTTCAAAATATTTAAATCGATTAATGATTTGATATCATTTGCCTTTTCTGGTTCTGACCATCTCAGCCCGCGTAGTGGGCGTGCTGGAAACGTGCCGGCAAAGATGCGGCAAATCCAAGAGGGACACTCGATGTCGGAAGTCGGCAAACGCAATTCCGCCTGCGCGATCGATCATATCGGCCTGAAAACCACCGGCGTGGTGCGCTATAATTTCGGTGCGGCTACCCTTTATGAGGAATCGATCCGGCGCGGCGAGGCCCGCTTGACCGCCCATGGCGCGCTGGTCGCCGAGACCGGCCAGCACACCGGCCGCTCGCCCAAGGACAAGTTCGTCGTCCGCAACGGTGACACCGAACCACATGTCTGGTGGGAGAACAACAAGGCGATCTCGCCGGCCCAGTTCGACACGCTGCTCGCCGATTTCCAGGCGCACGCCGCGGACAAGGATCTATACGTCCAGGATCTGGTCGGCGGCGCCGATGCGGAGTCGAGGCTGCCGACCAGGGTGATCACCGAATTTGCCTGGCACTCGCTGTTCATCCGCAATCTGCTCATTCGTCCCGGTGCCACCGAACTCGAGCAGTTCGTGCCCGAGATGACGATCATCGACCTGCCGTCCTTCCGCGCCGATCCCCTCCGTCACGGCAGCCGCACCGAAACGGTGATCGCCGTCGATCTTTCGCGCAAGATCGTGCTGATCGGCGGCACCTCCTATGCCGGCGAGATGAAGAAGTCGGTGTTCACCATGCTCAACTATCTCCTGCCGGCGAAAGGCGTGATGCCGATGCATTGCTCGGCCAATGAGGGTGCGGCCGGCGACGCCGCCATCTTCTTCGGCCTGTCGGGCACCGGCAAGACGACGCTCTCGGCCGATCCCTCGCGCACGTTGATCGGCGACGACGAGCATGGCTGGGGACCGCACGGCATCTTCAATTTCGAAGGCGGCTGCTACGCCAAGACGATCAAGCTGTCGGCGGAAGCCGAGCCGGAAATCTTCGCCACCACGCAGCGCTTCGGCACGGTGCTGGAAAATGTCGTGCTCGACGCCGATGGCGTGCCGGATTTCAACGACGGAAGGCTGACCGAAAACACACGCTGCGCGTACCCGCTGGACTTCATCCCCAATGCCAGCAAGACCGGCCGCGCCAACCATCCCAACAACATCATCATGCTGACCGCCGACGCCTTCGGCGTGATGCCGCCGATCGCGCGGCTGACCCCGGCGCAGGCGATGTATCACTTCCTCTCCGGCTACACCGCCAAGGTGGCCGGAACCGAAAAGGGGGTAACCGAGCCCGAAGCGACGTTTTCGACCTGTTTCGGTGCGCCGTTCATGCCGCGCCATCCCTCTGAATACGGCAATCTGCTGCGCGAGCTGATTGCAGGCCACGGCGCCGATTGCTGGCTGGTCAATACCGGCTGGACCGGCGGCGCCTACGGCACCGGCAAGCGCATGCCGATCAAGGCGACGCGCGCCTTGCTTGCCGCCGCACTTGACGGCTCGCTGAAGACGGCCGAGTTCCGCACCGACCCTCATTTCGGTTTCGCGGTGCCGGTGGCTGTCCCGGGCGTCGACAGCGGCATTCTCGACCCGATGATTCTGGACCCCCGGGCGACCTGGGCCGACAAGGCCGGCTATGACCGGCAGGCGGCAAGGCTGGTCGGCATGTTCGCCGTCAATTTCGAGAAATTCGAAAGCCATGTCGATGCCGTGGTGCTGGGCGCCGCGCCGCGCATGCAGGAAGCGGCGGAGTAATCGCGCCACAGGGTTCAGCTTTCGTTGAAAGGCCCGGTTCGATCGGGCCTTTTCTTTTTCGATCCGCCGCGCCATGACTGCGGCATGGCGAGCGACGACAACATCATCATATCAGGCGATGCGGTTATCCATCCGGGCGACCTGCACGAGGATTTCATCCGCTCGTCCGGCCCCGGCGGCCAGAACGTCAACAAGGTGGCGACGGCGGTGCAGCTGCGCTTCGACGCGGCCAACGCAACGGGTCTGTCGGAGCGCGTGCGCGAGCGGACGATCAAACTTGCCGGCCAGCGTGCCACCAAGGACGGTGTCATCGTCATCGAGGCAGGCCGCTTCCGCACCCAGGAACAGAACCGGGCGGATGCGCGGGCACGGCTGACGGCATTGGTCGCCAAGGCCGCCGAACCGCCACCGCCGCCGCGCAAGAAGACACGGCCATCGAAGGGCGCCGTGGAGCGGCGGCTGAAGAGCAAGGCCGGGCGCGGCACGATCAAGAAGCTGCGCGGCCGGGTGGAGAACGATTAAGCACCACACCAGAGCATGATGCCGAAAAGTGTGAAGCGGTTTCGGGCGACATCATGCTCTATCTCTTGGATCTAGGCACGCGCACAAAACGACTTCCCATTTTGGACCGCAGATGCAAGGTTCAACCATTGCCATTAGCAAGGGAGACCCAAGGATGGGCATGTTCGATTTCGTCAAGAGCGTCGGCAAGAAACTGGGCATCGGCGGTGACGACGAAGCCGCACCCTCGGCCGACACACTCAAGAAGGAGCTCGATTCGCACAAACTCGGCACCGATGGCGTCGAGGTCGTCGTCAAGGGTGACACGGCGGTGCTGAAGGGCGTGGTCAAGGATCAATCGATCTTCGAAAAGGCAGTCATCGCCGTCGGCAACACGCTCGGCGTCTCCAAGGTGCAGGCGGACGAATTGCAGGTCGCGCCAGCGTCTGGCACGGCCGCCGCCCCGGCCAAGGAGCCCACCTTTTACACGGTGAAGAAGGGCGACAATCTCTGGAAGATCGCCGAGAAAAGCTACGGCCAGGGCCAAGGCGTCAAGAACACGGTCATATTCGAGGCCAACAAGCCGATGCTGACCCATCCCGACAAGATCTATCCGGGCCAGGTGCTGCGCATCCCAGATCTCGCCTGATCAAGGCGATGCCAATTTGCGAAAAGCAATTCCAGGAAAAGTGTGAAACGGTTTTCCGTCCGGAATTGTGCCAAACAAAGAGTTAGAACGGCGGCTTTCGGGTCTAATGCAGTTCACTTAAGTTGGGCTGGATGAGGATCTGGTAAGACCTATCGAACAGGATGGAGATTCGTTTCCATCCTGTTCGTGTTTTGAGATGCCAGGTC
>NZ_JAMYQY010000016.1:0-175564 GCF_040321125.1 Mesorhizobium sp. M0518 | reverse complement strand
CTGTCGGCAGGACAGTCCATCCTCCCACATCCGGTGCAGAACCGACAGCTTGAACTCGCCGTCATAGTGGCTGAGCTTGCGAGCGAGGCCGGCAACCCCGTGCACTTGATAGCTCGCAACCCATTTGCGCACCGTCGCAGCATCTACGCCGTCGGCTGCACCGGCGCTCGCATAGCTCTCTTCACCACTCAAATAACGATCAACAACAGTGCGCTTCAAACTCTCGCTGTGTTTGGACATGAAAACCCCCGAAGGTTGATGTCCAACTTTCGGGGGTCAGTTCAGCGTGGGGGGCTTTTTAACGGGATTAGCGAATCGAAAGAATCGGTTCGGGCGGTTCCTTAAAGCATTGCCCGAAGCGCGATCAGGCGTCCTTCTTGGGCACGGCAACGCGCAGCGCCAGGTCGCGAAGCTGCTGCGGGCTCGCTTCCGACGGTGCGTTCATCAACAGATCGTAGGCCTGCTGGTTCATCGGGAACATGGTGATCTCACGCAGGTTCTTGGCGCCGAGCAGCAGCATGACGACGCGGTCGACACCGGCGGCCATGCCGCCATGCGGCGGCGCGCCATACTGGAAGGCACGATAGAGGCCGCCGAAGCGCTCCTCGACCGTGGCGCGATCCAGCCCGACCGTCTCGAACGCCTTGACCATGGTTTCGGGCAGATGGTTGCGGATACCGCCGCTGGCGATCTCGAACCCGTTGCAGACCATGTCGTATTGGAACGCCTTGATGCCGAGCAGGTCCTCGCCATTCAGCGCATCGATGCCACCTTGCGGCATCGAGAACGGGTTGTGGGCGAAGTCAATCTTCTTCTCTTCCTCGTTCCATTCGAAGAACGGAAAGTCGACGATCCAGCACAGTTCGAAACGCTCGCGATCGACCAGGTTCAGCTCCTCGCCGGCACGGGTGCGCGCAGCCCCCGCAAAAGAGACGAACTTCTTCGGGTCGCCTGCAACGAAGAAGGCGGCGTCGCCATCGGCAAGGCCGAGTTGAAGGCGGATCGCCTCCGTGCGCTCCTCGCCGATGTTCTTGGCGAGTGGGCCGGCGCCTTCGAGCTTGTCGCCCTCCTTGCGCCAGAAGATATAGCCGAGGCCCGGCTGGCCCTCGCCCTGCGCCCAGGAATTCATGCGGTCGCAGAAAGCGCGGCTGCCGCCGGTCTTGGCCGGAATGCCCCACACCTCGGCCTTCGGATCGTTGGCCAGGATGTTGGCGAACACCTTGAAGCCGGAATCGCGAAAATGGGCGGAAACGGCCTGCATCTCGATCGGGTTGCGCAGGTCCGGCTTGTCGGAACCGTATTTGCGCATGGCGACATCATAGGGAATGCGCTGGAAATTCTGCGTCACCGGCTTGCCGTTGGCGAAGGTCTCGAAGACCCCGCGCATGACAGGTTCCATGGTCGACAGCACGTCGTCCTGCTCGACGAAGCTCATTTCAAGGTCAAGTTGGTAGAATTCGCCGGGCAGACGATCGGCGCGCGGGTCCTCGTCGCGGAAGCAGGGCGCGATCTGGAAGTAGCGGTCGAAGCCCGACACCATGATCAGCTGCTTATATTGCTGCGGCGCCTGCGGCAGCGCGTAGAAGGTGCCGGGATGGATGCGCGACGGCACCAGGAAGTCGCGCGCGCCTTCCGGCGACGAGGCAGTCAGGATCGGCGTCGAGAATTCGGTGAAGCCGACCTCGCCCATGCGCTTGCGCATCTCGGCGATGATTTTTGTCCGCGCAATGATGTTCTTGTGCAGCGTCTCGCGGCGCAGGTCGAGGAAGCGGTATTTCAGCCTGATATCCTCGGGATAATCCGGCTCACCGAACACCGGCAGCGGCAATTCCTTGGCCGCCGACAGCACTTCGATCTCGCGGGCGAAAATCTCGATCTCCCCGGTCGGCAGGTTCGCGTTCGTGGTGTCGGGCAAGCGAGCCTTGACCTCGCCGTCGACGCGGATGACCCACTCGCCGCGCACGGTTTCGGCGACCTTGAAGGCAGGCGAATCCGGATCGGCAACGATCTGGGTCAAGCCATAATTGTCGCGCAGGTCGATGAAGAGCAGGCCGCCATGATCGCGCACGCGATGCACCCAGCCCGACAGGCGAACGGTCGAGCCGACGTCGCTCTTCCTCAACTGGGCACAGGTATGGCTGCGGTAACGGTGCATTGTCATTGGTAAAGTCCGGGGTGCTCTAGTTGCCGGCCGAGGCATCACGGCCCGGCCCTGAAAATTTGCGCGAAAAGCGCATGGGAGGCCGGATTTGTCAAGGCAAGCGGCCCGTGTTGGTATCTTGGTTCCGCTTTCCCAGGCGACCTATGAGCCCAGTGCCGATAGCCGAAGACGCTGGGCAAGGTGCTCGACGACCAATGCAGCGCTGGCGGAAGACGTTTCGGCCCGATGAAGGCGGATCTCCGCTCCGGGCAGCGGCGGCAGATATCGGCCGGGATGGATGCCGCGCAGGCCGGGCGCCAGCATGCTGCCTTTGACCACGGTGATCGCAAGGCCCTGCTCGACGATTGCCTCCGTGGCTGAAAGGCTTGGACTGACATAGGCCAAACGCCATGGCCGCCCTGCCTTGTCGAGCGCCTCAATGGCCCAGGAGCGAAACAGGCAATCGGGGCTCGACAGAGCGACGGGCAGCGGATCGAGTTCCTCGACGGCTTGGGTCGCCGCCGCTGCCCAAATCGCCCTTTCGCGGCATATCAGATCCCCCTCGGTTGTGCCTTCCGGGTGCATGGCGATGACGGCGTCGAACGACGACCCAAGCCGTTTCAGGAGCCGGGCGGTGAGACCGATCTCCATTTCGACCTGCACCAACGGAAATCGCTCGGCGATGCCAGAAAGGAGGCGCGGCAGGATCTTGGTGCCATAATCTTCCATGACCCCGATGCGAACCTGTCCGGCCACCTGCTGACCGGAAACACGCGCAATCGCCTGCTCATTGAGAGCAAGTATGCGGCGGGCATCGATCAGAAAGCCCTCCCCGGCGGCGGTGAGTTCAACGCGGGCTGTCGAGCGCCGGGACAAGATGGTCTCGATGCGCTCCTCAAGACGTTTCACCTGCAAGCTGACGGCCGCCTGCGTTCTATTGAGCTGCTCGGCGGCTCGCGTAAACGAGAGGCGCTCGGCAACGACGACGAAGGCCCGCAGAAGGTCCGGATCGAGATTCGGGATGCTCATAGTGGAATGTTATCAAACTCATTGAGCTTATTCGATTCCTTATGGCCCGCCTGCCCGATATCCGTGGTTCAGAGTTGGCAAGGTCAGGAACCATGGAAATCACAGGAGTGCTCGCCGCGATTCTCTCCAGCGCTTTTGGGGGCACCGCCGTTGGCGCAACGCGATATCTCGCGGGCACGCTCGATCCTCTCGTTATCGGTGCGGTCCGGTTCGGCGGCGGCTTTCTGGTTTTGGCCGCCGTAGCTCTCTGGCGACGAGACAGGTGGCCGCCGAAGAGCGACTGGCTCGGCACTGGTGCATTGGGTCTTCTGTTCTTCGGGCTGTTTCCGGTGCTCTTCAATGGAGCCCTTGTCTACACAACGGCCGCGCGAGGTGCGCTTGCGCTTTCGACACTGCCTCTGCTCACAATGCTTGCCGCGGCAGTTCTGAGGATCGAGCCGCCGACCATCCGCAAGATCGTCGGTGTCCTGATCGCAATGGCAGGGGTGGCCGTAGCGCTCGGCACGAGCCTGACGACTGCTCCCCCAGATGCCTGGCGCGGAGATCTTCTCATGGTCGCGGCCGCTTTCTGCATGGCGCTCTACAACGTCTGGTCGAGACCATTTCTATCCCGCACCGCGCCGATCCCGTTCGTGGCGTTTGGCATGGGCGTGGGCGCGGTCTGCCTATCGGTCCTGGTGGTTTCGAACGGAGGCTTCGCGCGACTTGCCACTCTCAGCGCACCTCAGTGGATCGCGAGCGCATATCTGGCCATAATTTGCGGCGCCTTCATTTTCTTCCTCTGGGCATTCGCGCTCGAGCGCGCGTCGCCGACACTGGTTGCCGTCTCCGTTGCGGTTAATCCGGTGACGGCATCGATCTTTGGTGTTGTCTTCCTGGGCGAACAGGTAAGCGCAAACCTGATTGTCGGGCTGGTGGCAGTCCTCGCAGGAATAGGCATCGCAACGGGAGCAGCCGAGCGGCTCAGCCTGTGGCCCGACGATCGGCAGTCACGTCGCCGGCAGCCTTGAGCGCTGACCAAGCAAAACGCGGAAACGAATCCAGGCGAATACAGCGATCATCCCTGTTGGCGCAGGGAATTGCTGCTGGCGTTGGCCAGGGTGATGGTTCAAGAAGGGATCACCGACACGTGATCGCCTCTTCATGTCCTCCATCCGCCCGATGATCCCGCTCCTTCTCGCCGCCGGCATTTTGCTCGGCGGCAATGGGCTGCAGAGCACGCTGATCGCGCTGCGCGGCGCGCAGGAAGGGTTTTCGGCTTCCGACATCGGCCTGATGGGCACCTTCTACTTCGCCGGCTTCCTGCTCGGCTGCCTGGCCATCACCCGCATCATGAAGGCGGTCGGCCATATCAGGGCGTTTTCGGCGCTGGCGGCAATCGCCTCGGTCGGCACCTTGCTTCTGGTGCTGGTCATCGATCCGGTGATGTGGTGCGCGGTGCGCCTTGCCGGCGGCTTCTGCTTCGCCGGGCTGTTCACCATCGTCGAAAGCTGGCTGAATTCCGGCGTCGGCAATCACGACCGGGCACGCGTGCTGGCGATCTACCGGATGGTCGACATCGGTTCGGTGACATCAGCCCAGTTCCTGATCCCGGTCTTCGGCGCCGGCGGTTTCGCCATCTTCGCCATCATGTCGATGATGATCACCTTGTCACTGGTGCCGGTGTCGCTCGGCGACCGCTCCAACCCGGCGCCACCCGAAGAGGTCAAGCTCGACCTGGCGCGCGTCTGGCGGATTTCGCCGCTGGGCTGCTTCGGCTGCATCGCCGTCGGCGTCACCAACAGCGCCTTTCGCACCCTGTCGCCGGTCTATGCCGAGCAGATCGGCATGTCGGTCGCCGATGTCGTCACCTTCGTCAGCGTCGGCATTTTCGGCGGCGCCATCATCCAGTATCCGCTGGGTTACCTCTCCGACCGCTGGGACCGGCGCCGGGTGCTGCTGATGACGACGTGCTGCGCGATGTTCTCGGCGCTGGCGCTGGTGTTCATCGCCGGCAGCAATCCGGCGCTCAACTTCATCTTCATCTTCATCTTCGGCTGTTTCGCCATGCCGCTCTATTCGCTGTCGGCGGCGCATTCCAACGACCGCGCCGACACGGGCGAGTTCGTGCTGATCAACGCGGCGCTGATGCTGTTCTATTCCTTCGGCGCGATTGGCGGCCCGTTTGCCGCCTCGACGGCAATGCAGTATTTCGGACCGGGCGCCCTGTTTGTATTCAGCGCGGTGGTCTATGCGATCTTCATCGCCGTCATCCTTTACCGCATGCAGGCCCGGTCTGGCGTGCCTGCAGGCAGGCGCGGCCGCTTCACCGCGCTCCTGCGCACTTCGACGGTTTTCGCGCGGCTGGCCAGGAGAAACGACGATTCCGATGGTCCGGGAACCTGATGATGGCGGTGCCAAAGCTTGACGAAAGCCCCGGCGGCTGAAATCTAGGAAGACCTTACTCCTGTCAAAAGCGATTTGATGAACGTCATCACCACCCAGAAAGAACTCGAGACCGTTCTCGCCGCTTTCGAAAAGTCGGATTTCGTCACCGTCGACACCGAATTCATTCGGGAAACGACCTTTTGGCCGATCCTGTGCCTGATCCAGATGGCCGCACCCGGCGTGACGGCGCTCATCGATCCTCTGTCGCCCGATATCGACTTGAAGCCGTTCTTCAGGCTGATGGCCAATGAAGCGGTGGTCAAAGTCTTCCACGCCGCGCGGCAGGACATCGAAATCATCGTCCACCTCGGCGATCTGGTTCCGCATCCGGTGTTCGACACGCAAGTGGCGGCGATGGTCTGCGGCTTCGGTGACAGTGTTTCCTACGATCAGCTCGTGCAGCGCATTACCGGCGCGCGGCTCGACAAGTCGTCGCGCTTCACCGACTGGCGCCACCGGCCGCTTTCCGACAAGCAACTCGACTACGCGCTGGCCGACGTCACGCATCTCATCGAGGTCTATCAGCACCTCAGCGCCGAATTGGAGCGGGAAAACCGCGCCCATTGGCTCAACGAGGAGATGGAGGTGCTGACCTCACGCGAAACCTATGATCCGCATCCCGAGGACGCCTGGAAGCGGCTGAAGATGCGGCTGCGCAAACCGCAGGAATTGGCGATCGTGCAGGGCGTTGCGGCGTGGCGTGAGCGCGAGGCGCGCGAACGCGATGTCCCGCGCGGCCGCGTGCTCAAGGACGACGCGATCTACGAGGTGGCGCAGCAGGCGCCGCGCGACACGGCAGCCCTTGGCAAGCTGCGCACGACACCGAAGGGCTGGGAGCGCTCGTCGACGGCGACGGCGCTGCTCGGCGCGGTCAACACCGCACTTGCCTTGCCCAAGGAGCAGATGCCGAAATTGCCAAAGAGTTTCCAGCCGCCCGAGGGCTCGAGCGCCGCGGCGGAACTGTTGAAGGTGCTGCTGCGGATCGTCGCCGAAAAGGAAGGCGTCGCCTCGAAGGTGCTGGCCTCCAGCGACGACATCGACCGTATCGCCGCCGAGGGCGAGGAGGCCGACGTACCGGCCCTGCAGGGTTGGCGGCGCGCGGTGTTCGGCGAGGCCGCGCTCAAGCTGGTGCGCGGCGAGATCGGCATCAAGTTCGACAAGCGCAAGATTGCGGTGTTCGATCTGTAGACGAGCATTCTTTCCTTCTCCCGCAAGCTGGGAGAAGGGAGAACTGTCTGCTCAAACCACGCCGAGCAGGTGCAGCGCGAACCAGATCCATCCCAGCAGGAGAATCACCGCACTGACGAAGAAGGACCGGCTGCGCAGCAGCAGATTGTTGCTGGTCAGGTGAACCCAGGCATGGAAATAGCGCGACGCGACGAAAATCCACATCAGCGCCAAGGTCAGATAGTTGACGCCGTTGGTCAGGTGCAGCGTCAGGCACAGCACATAGAACAGCACCGGCAATTCGAACTGGTTGGTGAGATTGGCGGCAACGGTGACGCTGGAGGCCGGCTCGCTCGAACGCACCTTGAACTGGCCGGGTTTCGCCTCGCCTGACCTGACTGCGCCGTATCTGCGGCGGCCCAGCACGCAGTAGACGATGTAGATCAGCAGCACATGCGCCAGAACAGGCCAGAAGATCGTGGTCTGGTTCACGAAGTGTCCCCTACCCGGCTGTGCTTTCCGCGCGGCATCAGGCCTGGCGTTTCTGGCCCGCCAGCCAGAAGGCGGCAATGACGATCACCGGTATGGCGAAAAGCGCGAATTTGGTGACGGTGAGCGCCGAGGCGAAAGACAGCGAGTCCGGGTTGGCCGACAGGAAATCGGACAGAAGCCGCGCCACCGCAAAGTTCTGAACGTAATGTGCAAGCGTGTAGGGAAGCACCAGGACCAACGCGAAAATCGACTGCAGCTGCGCCGGCAGCACGCGGAAAGCCTTCAATCGCCGGCCGGTGGCCAGGATGAGGCTGACCAGCGTGACCGACAGCAGCGCCGGGAACAACAGATCGAAGGTCAGATAATGCCAGACGAGAATGATCTCGCCGCCGCGCCGGCCGAGCGCCGTCAGCCAGGCCATGCCTTCGTCCGGCGTAAACCCTAAAATGCGCATGTCGAGTGACGGCAAGCCGCCGCTCAACTGGCGGAAATAGAAGAATTCCAGAGCCGTCATGGCGATGAAAACCACCCCTGACAGGAAACAGAGCGCGCCTGCGTGGCGCGATAGCCGCAGGATCGTTGCCGTCAGGTTCCGCCCGAGCCCGTACTGGTCAGGCTCCGCCGGGATAATTCGGGCTTTCGCGGGTAATCGTGACGTCATGGGCGTGGCTTTCACGAAGTCCGGCATTGGATATGCGCACAAAAGTGGCGCGCTCGCGGAAATCGGCAAGATCACGGCCACCAACATAACCCATAGCGGCTTTCAGCCCGCCTGCAAGCTGGTGCAACACTCCGGACACAGGTCCTTTGTAGGGAACCTGCCCCTCGATGCCTTCAGGGACCAGTTTCAGCGTGTCGCGCACCTCGGCCTGGAAGTAGCGATCGGCGGAGCCGCGCGCCATGGCGCCAACCGAGCCCATGCCCCGATAGGCCTTGAAGGAGCGGCCCTGGTGCAGATAGACCTCGCCAGGGCTTTCGTCGGTTCCAGCCAGCAGCGAGCCGATCATGGCGGCACTGGCGCCGGCGGCCAGCGCCTTGGCAAGATCGCCGGAATATTTGATGCCGCCATCGGCGATCACCGAGACGCCGGATTTGTGCGCCGTCTCGACAGCCGACATGATGGCGGAAAGCTGCGGCACGCCGACGCCGGCAACGATGCGGGTGGTGCAGATGGAACCCGGACCGATGCCGACCTTGACGGCGTCCGCCCCGGCGTCGATCAGCGCCTGCGTGCCCGCGGCGGTGGCGACGTTGCCGGCCAGGATGCGGACCGAGTTGGATAGTTTTTTCGCCCGCGTGACAGCGTCGAGCACGCGCTGCGAGTGGCCATGCGCGGTGTCGATCACCAGAAGGTCGACGCCGGCATCGATGAGGCGTTCGGCGCGCTCGAAACCGTCATCGCCAACGCTGGTGGCGGCGGCGGCACGCAAGCGGCCCTGCGAGTCCTTGCTGGCGTGCGGGTTGAGCTGCGACTTCTCGATGTCCTTGACGGTGATCAATCCGACGCAATTGCCCTGCCTGTCGACGACCACCAGCTTTTCGATGCGGTGCTGATGCAGAAGCCGCTTGGCCTCGTCCTGGTCGACGTTCTCCTTGACTGTGATCAGGTTGTCACGGGTCATCAGCTCATGGACCTTCTGCGCCGGATCGGACGCAAAGCGCACGTCGCGATTGGTCAGGATACCGACCAGCCGTCCGATCTTGTGGCCGCCGCTGCCGCCGTTCTCCACCACCGGAATGCCCGAGATCGAATAGCTGCGCATCAGGCCAAGCGCGTCGGCGAGCGTCGCGTCGGGGCCGATGGTGACGGGATTGACCACCATGCCGGATTCGAATTTCTTGACCTGCCGCACCTGCTCGGCCTGTTCGGCCGGCGAGAAATTACGGTGGATGACGCCAATGCCGCCGGCTTGGGCCATGGCGATGGCGAGCCGCGCCTCGGTGACGGTGTCCATCGCCGCAGAGAGGATCGGCACGTTGAGGTCGATGTCACCGGCGATGCGGGTGCGGACATCGGTCTCGCCGGGCATGACCTCGGAATGGCCGGGCTGCAGCAGCACGTCGTCAAAGGTCAGCGCCAATGCGCCGGTAGACGTTTCGATGATTTTTGCCATGGCCAGTCCCTCGATATAAACGCGGTGGGGGAATACAAAAAAGCGCTGGACCGGAATGGACAGCGCCGACTCGTTTCTTCCCTTTCAGGATTGGCGCTGGCTGGTACCACGTCCGAGCGCCGATGAAAAGCCGATGATTTCACGCTCCCGGAAAGGTGACTTTTCGGCGAAGGATGCGACCTGTGGTTGCCGGTCGCACAAAAGTGACAGCAAATTAATGCGACATGCCGGCGAAGGCATGGTAACCGCCCGCCTCAAGGCCGACATGCAACCGGCAACGCAACATTCAAGTCTGGACGCGTTCCTTGAACCGCACCATTCCGCTTATACTGGCGGTCGCCCTTTTCATGGAAAACATGGATTCGACCGTCATCGCGACATCGCTGCCGGCGATCGCCGTCGACATCCACACCAGCCCGATCGCGCTCAAGCTGGCGCTGACCGCCTATCTGGTATCGCTGGCGATCTTCATTCCGATCAGCGGCTGGATGGCAGACCGTTTCGGCGCCAAGAATATCTTTCGCGCCGCGATCGCGGTCTTCATCGTCGGGTCGATCGCTTGCGCCCTCTCCGGTTCGCTGCCGGCTTTCGTGGTGTCGCGCTTCCTGCAAGGCATCGGCGGCGCCATGATGACGCCGGTCGGGCGGCTGGTGCTGGTGCGCGCGACACCGAAAAGCGAACTCGTCGCGGCGATGTCCTGGCTGACCGTTCCGGCGCTGGTCGGACCGTTGGTGGGCCCGCCGGTCGGCGGCTTCATCACCACCTACTTCACCTGGCATTGGATTTTCCTGATCAATGTGCCGATCGGGCTGATCGGCATCTGGCTGGCGACGCGTTTCCTGCCGGAGACCGAACCCGCGCAGACCCCACCACTTGATTTCATCGGCTTCGTGCTGAGCGGGCTGGCGGCATCCGGCGTGGTGTTCGGCCTGTCGGTGGTCAGCTTGCCCTATCTGCCGCCAATCGTCGGTGTCCTCACCGTGGCGGTCGGCCTCGTATCGGGCGCGCTCTATCTGCTGCATGCGCGCCACGCCAAAAACCCGCTGCTGGCGCTCGAATTGTTCCACAACCAGGTGTTCCGCTCCTCGGTGCTTGGTGGCGGGCTGTTCCGCATCGGCATTGGTGCTGTGCCGTTCCTGCTGCCGCTGATGTTCCAGATCGGCTTTGGGCTGACGCCGTTCCAGTCCGGCATGATCACCTTCGTCTCTGCAATCGGCGCCATCGGCATGAAATTCGTCACCGCGCTGATCTTCCGCGTCGCTGGCTTCCGCCGCGTTCTGGTTGTCGGTTCACTGGTCGCCGCGGCCTCGATCGCCATCAACGGCCTGTTCACACCCGACACACCCTATCTCTTGATGCTGGCCATGCTGCTCGTCGGCGGCTTCATCCGCTCGATGTTCTTCACTGGCGTCAATGCGCTCGCCTATGCCGAGGTTTCGGCTGAAGACACCAGCAAGGCGACGCCGATTACCGCGGTCTTCCAGCAGTTGTCGGTCGCGCTCGGCGTGGCGCTGGCCGGCGGAATCCTGGAAGTATCGACGTCAATCCATGGCGGCCCGCTGTCGCTGGACGACTTCCACATTGCCTTCTTCATCGTTGCAGCGGTGTCGGCGGCGGCATCGCTATCCTTCGTCCGGCTGGCGCCCGATGCCGGCAACGCCATCTCCGGTCACGGCCGGCTGACAACACCCAAGACGCTGGAAACGGTGAGCCCGCCCGGCAATTGATGCGGCTGGCTTTACGTTTCGTCGTCCTCCGGCCCCTCGCTATGGCTCCGGGCGCTCGAGTCCTTCGGAACGTCCACTGGACGTTCCGATCCGCCTGGCGGACCGGCCTCTCGCCCTTTAAAATCCTTGGCCAGCAAATAGAGCTCGACCGATTCATCCCGCGACGCCGGCGGCTTGACGTGATGCACGGAGCGGAAGTTCTTCTTGAGCATGGAGAGCAGTTCGTTTTCGGCGCCGCCCTGGAAGGTCTTGGCAAGGAAATGCCCGCCCGGCTTCAGCACCGACAGCGCGAAATCGGCTGCCACCTCGCACAGATGCATGGTGCGGATATGGTCGGTCCGCTTGTGGCCGGTGGTCGGTGCCGCCATGTCGGACAGCACGATATCGGGATCCCCGCCCAACGCCTCGGCCAGCTTTTGCGGCGCCAGCGGATCGAGGAAATCCATCAACAGCACCGGCGCGCCGGGCACGGCGTCCATTTCGAGATAATCGATACCGATGACATGCGGCTTGTCGGCCGTCGATTTCGTCCGCGCGGCCGCAACCTGGCACCAGCCGCCGGGGGCCGCACCAAGATCGATCACCTTCATGCCGGGTTTCAGCAGATGATGCTTGTCGTCGATCTCGATCAGCTTGTAGGCCGCGCGCGAGCGATAGCCGTCAGCCTTGGAGCGCTGGACATAGGGATCGTTGATGTGGCGCTGCAGCCAGCGGCGCGACGATTCCTTCAGCCCGCTCTTCTTCTTGATCCGCGTCTTCAGCACACGAATGCTGGCGGACCCTGGTTTTTCCGGTTTCTTCGTCATTGCTTATTTCTTCGGTTCGGGCTCACGCTCTGCCACGCCCATCGTTGCGCCAGACGCCATCATCGGCCATCAGTTCGCTCAAAATACCTTCGCGCAGGCCACGATCGGCGACTCGCAGCCGCTCGGACGGCCACACGGCGCGGATCGCTTCGAGGATAGCACAGCCGGCCAGCACCAGATCGGCGCGATCGGCACCGATGCAAGGGTTGGCGCAGCGCTGCTGGAAATCCCAGCCAACCAGTCTTTCGACCATGCGATCGACGCTGTCGCGGTCCATCCACAGCCCGTCGACACGGCGGCGATCATAGCGCTCGAGCTCAAGGTGGACACCGGCCAGCGTCGTCACAGTGCCTGACGTACCCAGCAGATGGAAATTCGGACTGGCCTTGAGATGGCTCAGCCGATCGCGACCGTCGAAGCTGGCCAGCCGGCCGGCAACGTCGTCGACCATGGCGGCAAAGATCTCGCGCGTCACCGTGCGACCGCCAAAGCGCTCGGCCAGCGAGACGACGCCGACCGGCAGCGACGTCCACGACACGATATGATTGGCCAGCCTTGGCGAACGGCGGCCAGCGAGATCGATGAGCGCGATTTCCGACGAACCACCGCCAATATCGAACAGGACGACGCCTTGGGTGTCCCGCTCGACCAGCGAGCCGCAGCCGGACACCGCCAGCCGCGCCTCGGTCTGGCGGTCGATGATCTCAAGCTTCAGGCCGGCCTCGCGTTCGACACGGTCGATGAACTCGACGCCGTTTTCGGCCGTGCGGCAGGCCTCGGTGGCGATCAGCCGGGCTTTCCTGATTTTGCGGTTGCGCAATTTGTCGCCGCAGATTTTCAGCGCC
Organism: Mesorhizobium sp. M0518; assembly: GCF_040321125.1. Lineage (NCBI taxonomy): Bacteria > Pseudomonadati > Pseudomonadota > Alphaproteobacteria > Hyphomicrobiales > Phyllobacteriaceae > Mesorhizobium > Mesorhizobium sp. M0518. Next base: position 162,817 of record NZ_JAMYQY010000016.1, on the reverse strand, counting down.
TCGACCGCGCGGTCCATCGCCGGCTGGCCGAGCCGGCCATTGGCGGTGAGCCCCTCGCCCAGCCGGACGATGCGAGAAAAAGCGTCGATGACGCGGAACTGGCCATGCCGCGTCGGCACGGCGACCAGCAGCCGGCAATTGTTGGTGCCGAGGTCAAGAGCCGCAAACACCGGAAGCTCCTGGACCGGCGGCCGACGGGCGCTCTGTTCCGGCCGTGGCACTACAGCGGCGGGCGAGGCCATCGATTCCGCCGGTCTGTGGGACTCCGCCGCCGGGACACCGGTTTTGCCCGGCGCCGGCGATCGATTCTCCGTGGGACGTGCTTCGTCGCGCGCAAAAACCTTGCGCCCGCGCCTTCGCTTGCGCCGCTTCTTGGGCTTGCCTTTGTGGGGTGCGTCGCCCGCCTGCCCGTCCGCGGAGCGGAGCTCCGTCGGGCGGCGTTGCTGCCAGCTTGCGTTCCCCGGGCCAGCCGACCCCTGGGAAGCGCTGGACACGCCCACCTCCGGCGCGCCGGCGCCGGTGTCGTGGTCTTCCACTGTCGTTCCTTCCGGCGCCGCGCGAACCTATGATGGACGCAGCAGGCGCTTCAGTGTTTTAAGTTGCCGCCAGACTAACAGCGCCGCGCCCGATCACCAAGAGCCGCGTGCCGAATTTTGCCGGCAGGCCGCAAACCGCCGTTCCGGTGCGGCCGCGTAATGAACCCGCACGCCGCAGATGCCGGCGCTACGCCTGCCGGCATCTCTTTCGGCCGCTCACGACGGACAAATCTTGCCGGCCGCCGCTGCGACAAGGGTTCGCGGTTGAATAGCCGGCTTCGATGAGGCATTTCTGAAATGAGCGGAAGAATCCGGCAAGCCGGCCTCCCACCAGCCACGGAAAAGGAAGCGGACCCGCAACGCATGGCAGTCAGGCAATGAATTGGCAGGCAATGAACTGGAGACGCTATTTCTGGCCGGTTGTCGGCATCGCCGCCGTGATCTTCTCGCTGCTGCTGCTCTGGCACGAACTGCGCGGCGTTTCACTCGACGACGTCTGGGACGGTATCACGGCCATTCCGACCCGGGGTTGGGTCCTTGCCGCGCTGTGTTCGGTCATCGCCTATGCCTCGCTTGCCGGCTACGACCACATCGCGCTCCTGCATATCGGCAAGCGCGTGTCGTGGCTGTTCGTCACGCTGTGCTCCTTCACGACCTATGCGCTGTCGCACAACATTGGCGGTTCGGTGTTTTCCGGCGCCGTCATCCGCTATCGCGCCTACGGCACCAGAGGCCTGACCGGTCAGGATGTCGGCGTGCTGGTGGCGATCTGCTGGATCACCTTCGTGCTATCGACGATTCTCGCCTCTGGCCTCGTTCTGGTGTTCGAGCCAGAGGTACTCGACCGGTTTTCCGGCATCGCTCATCATGGCCTGTCGGAAGCGGCCGGTATCGCGATGCTGCTGCTCGTCGCCGCCTATGTCTTCGGCAGCTGGCTGCATCTGCGCCCGCTGAAGATCGCCAGCTTTCAGCTCCACTATCCGGCGCTGCCGATCGTCGCCCGGCAGTTGCTGATCGGCCCGATCGAACTGCTGGCCGCCGCCGCGATCATCTTCTTTGCCCTGCCAGCAGCCCACAATCCCGGTTATTTCGTCATTCTCGGCGTCTTCCTCGTCTCCTTCTCGATCGCACAGATCTCGCATGCGCCGGGCGGGCTCGGCGTGTTCGAGGTGGTGTTTCTCGCCGGCCTGTCGGACATGGATCCGGTCGGCGTGCTGGCGGCGCTGCTGGTGTTCCGGCTGTTCTACCTGATCATCCCGCTGATTCTGGGCCTGGGGGTGGTGCTGTTCTTCGAACGCTCGCAGTTCAGCCGGACGGAGCCTTGAGGCGCGGGATTGGACTGGGGGCCGCGCGCCGGCATCTGAAGAGTGGTGTCTGAAATCACCTGACGAAACCTGCCATTGAACCACAGAGCAGGCTTGACTATTTTCCGCTGGCGGCTACAAGGCAGCGCTCACAGCGGCTTGCCCGCTCGGCCCGCACGGTTCATGACCGCGCCTGCTGGGGAATAGGTTAACGGTAGACCCACGGACTCTGACTCCGTTAGTCCTGGTTCGAATCCAGGTTCCCCAGCCAAAATCCCACAAGCAAACCGATGATTTAGCACGCCAATTTGGCATCGTTTTCATCTGCATCGCTATGTCAGTTACGCACAGTACCGGGCTTTTACGGGCGCTACCCGCAGTTGCCCGCAATTGAGCCGGTCGAGATTCCCGGAGCGAAAAAGATCGTTGCCGCCGGCGCGTGCTACTCGCTAAGCTTCATGAAGGTTCCAGCACAATGCCGCGTCATGCTCACTGACAGCCAGTCCATTTTCGAAAGCATCAAGGAGGGCTGCTTGACGCTCTCCGATGACGAGTTCGTCATCGACAGGCTGGTGAAGTATTTCGGCAATGGGAGGATCCGATGGCATGTCGAATTCCGTGGGCATCGCGTCGAGCTGACGACAGGCCAGCTCAAGAAGCAGCCGACCTTCCGCAGGAAGATACTCGAACAGGCTGGGGTGCTGCCGCCCCAGCGTGCCGGAACCGACTACAGGCGATGGGCACTCGATCTGAGGAAGAATGCCATCGAGCTTCCGTGGCGGGATAGGCCGGTGGACGTCGGTTTCGCCATCGACAGGCTGACCAGCCATGGCGATGAGCGCTGGACGGTCGAATACCAGGGCAAGGCCATCAAATTCACGACGACCAAACTCCGCAGGCAGGTGAGTTTCCGCAAACGCATGCTGGCCAAGGCCAAGGTGTTGCCGCCTCAGTTGGACCCGGCTGCCTATCGGAAGTGGATGGACTGGCTCATTCAAAACGCCACTGACCCGCAGCCCGGCGATGTCTTGATGACGGAAAAAAGTTGGCTCGACGACCTGCCAGAGCTAGCCGGCTGGCAAAAATGAAGCGCCGCTTAAGGACCAGCTAGCAGTGGTGGCAATATCTAGAACAACAGCCCAAACTTGAATGGAAGACATGGACCGCTTCGACCTCGGCACCTACCGCCGCCCCATCTCCACTCGCTCGGCAGAAACCCAGCGTTGGTTCGATATCGGCCTCAACTGGTGCTACGGCTTCAACCATGAGGAAGGCATCAAGTGTTTTCAGAAGGCGCTGGAGACGGATCCTGACTGTCCGATGGTTCATTGGGGCATCGCCTATGCCGCCGGACCTTTCTACAATCTGACCTGGAAGGAGCATGGCGAGGCCGAGGCCGGCAGCGCGGCCAAGCGCTGCTTCGAGCATGTCCAGCTTGCGCGGGCCAATGCGGTTGCCGCCAACGAAATCGAGAAGCGGCTGATCGAGGCGTTGGCCGCCCGCTTCCAGAAGCCGCACCGGGTGAGCCCCGAGGAATTCGAACGGTGGGGTGACGCCTATGCCGCCGCGATGCGGCTTGTGTACAGCGACTTTCCCGACGACCATGATGTGATGGCACTGCTGGTCGAAGCGCTGATGATGCGCACGGTGCGGCGGCTGTGGAACCTCAAGACCGGCGCGCCGGCTCCGAATTCCGATGTCGTCGAGGCGCTCGATGTCTGCGAGCGGTCGATCCGGCTTGCCGATGAAGCCGGCGCGGCACAACATCCGGCGATCGTCCACCTGCACATTCATCTCCTGGAAATGTCCACCATGCCGGAGCGCGGCATGCGCTCGGCGGATCTGCTCGGCGAGATGTGCCCCGATGCCGGACATATGAACCACATGCCGGGGCACATCTATGTGCTGTGCGGCGAGTATGAGAAAGCCAAACGTGCCAGCGAAAAGGCGGTGCGCGCCAACGACCTCTATCTGGCCTATGCGGACGAGCCGACCTACTATTTGCTGGGCTGCTGCCACGATCTGCACCTGATGATGTTTACCTGCATGTTGTCGGGCCAGTACCGGCCTGCACTGTGGGCCGCCGACAGAGTGCGCAGCCTGGTCACGCGCGAGGTGGTCGCCATCCAGGGCCGGCCCAAGCTCACGCAGACGGTGGAAGGCTACCATGCGATGAAATCGCATGTGCAAGTGCGCTTCGGCCGCTGGCAGGAGATCATCGACGAGCCTGTAACCGCGGAGCCCGGCCTCTATGTGCTGACGGCGGCCATGCAGCACTACGCCAAGGGCGTCGCGCATGCGACGCTTGGGCAATTTGCTGAGGCCGAGCGCGAGCGCGAAGAGTTCCATCGGCATCTGAAAGGTATTGCGCCCGAGCGGCGCTTCCTCAGCAACCCGGCGCAGGCTTCGCTGGCTGTCGGTGTCGCTCTGCTCGACGGCGAGCTGGCGTACCACCAGGGCCGGCATGACGAGGCCTATGGCCATTTGCGGCAGGCGGTCGAGCTTGACGACAATTTGTCCTACACCGAACCGTGGGCCTGGATGCACCCGCCGCGCCATGCGCTGGCGGCGCTGCTTCTCGACCAGAGCAACGCGCAAGAAGCAGAACAGGTCTATCGCGACGACCTGGGCCTGAGCGGCACGGTGCAGCGCTGCGCCCAACATCCGAACAATGTCTGGGCACTGCACGGGCTGGTAGAATGCCTGAAACGGCGCGGCGAGACTGATGAATTGCCGATATTGCAGACAAGCCTTGCCGCGGCGATGGCCAAGGCGGATGTGCCGATCACCTCGTCCTGCCTGTGCAGGACGAGCGCGCAGCAAGGCTGCTGTCACTGACGCGAAGTCAGCCTGTCGCCACTGTTGCGGCCGATCGGCTCGCCAAACAAATTGTCGGCCGATCGTCGTTGGCGGTGGAAACCTCGCCGCCCGGTCGTGTCACCTGCCGATCAGCCAAGGCTCCATGCCGCGTCGTTCCACGCCTTCGTCGATCAGCACGGAGCAGTCTATCTCATCGTGAAGCTGGGCGTTTGGGTCAGACGAAAGCCAGGAAGCATAGGACCGAAGCTGCTTGAGCCTGGCTGTTTTCTCCAGCCGTGCCTGGCGCTCATCCTCGGCTGGTTGAGCCGGTCTTCTGTCCTTCTGGGCAGGAAATGTCATCCTGGCTCTCCTCGGTCACTGAGCCTATGAAAACAGGCGCTCAATGGGACCTTGGCCCATTGCCAACACAGGCGCTGACGAGAGTCGCCATCCATCTTGATGATGGCGGACCCTTATCAACAATGCACCCGCGCCACCGCCGGGTGCTCCTGGTCCGGGTTCGCTGCGGCGCATCGGCACTCGGCAGCCGGACTCAGATGCAGGGAAATGGAACCAGATCGGCCGTGCGACGTCATAGAAGCAGGTGCTCATACAGGAGTGTGACCTCCATGATCAGGCTCGTTCTTGCCGCGGCCGCCATGCTCGTCATGGCATGCGATGCAACGGCGGCGGCAAAACTGGACGCGGCCACCGTCAACAACGCCCAATTTGACGGCAGCGAAGCGAAAGGCGTCAGTGTGACCGTGCTGAAGGCGCAAATCCTCCTGGATCGTGCACGCTTCTCGCCAGGCCTGATCGACGGCCGCCAAGCAGAGAACTTCACCCGGGCAGTCAGTGCGTTTCAAGCGGCCAACGGATTGCCTGCCGACGGCAAGCTTACCCGCGAGACATGGGACAAGCTGGTCGCGACATCCTCGCGCCCCGCGCTTGAGACCTACGAGTTGACGCGCAAGGATGTGCGTGGACCGTTCACCAGGCGAATTCCGGCGCGCATGGAGAGGATGGCCCGCCTGCCCCGGCTCGCCTATCACAATGCCTTGGAAAAGATGGCGGAGCGCTTCCACATCAGCGAGCAGCTGCTTGAACGGCTCAATCCCGGCATCGGCTTCAGAAAGGCGGGGCAAAAGCTGCTGGTGCCAGCTGTCGCCCGAGGTGATCCGCCGCAAGACATTGGGAACGTCGAGGTCGACAAGAGCGCTCGCCAGGTTCGCGTGCTCGACCCTTCCGGCAAAGTGCTTGCGACGTACCCCGCCTCGATCGGGAGCCAGGAGAAGCCCGCGCCGAGTGGCGAGGCAGAGGTCAAACGCGTGGTGCGCCACCCAACCTATCACTACGATCCAGAGTTTGCCTTCAAGGGGGTGAAGACCAAGCGCCCCTTCACGATCGCTGCCGGACCAAACAATCCGGTGGGATCGGTCTGGATCGATTTGTCCATCGATAGTTATGGCATTCACGGGGCGCCGGACCCAGGCAAGATCGGAAAGACCTTCTCGCATGGTTGCATCAGGCTGACCAACTGGGATGCCGAAGACCTCGCCTCCGAAGTGCAAAAAGGCACAAAGGTCGTCTTCAAGGACGAAGCGGCAGGATCGGTCGAACAAGGATCGCAGTAGGTAGGCGCTACCGGCTAACCCGCTTTCGATCGTGGGGCTGGCGTCACCGAAGGCATGGGGCGGCGCCCCCTACCCCAGCCACTTCTCATAGTCGGACACCAGCAGGTGGATCGGGGCAACGTCTTCGTCGATGTTGGAAAAACGGCCGATCGGTTCGCGAAACACATTGTCGGTGAGATCGTCATTGACGGTCGAGACCTCGCCGATCAGCACGTCCTTGCCCTCGGCCCAGAAGGCATGCCAGACGCCGGGCAGCAGCGTGACGCTCTGGCCCGGGTCGAGCTTCAGGAGCCCACCCGCAGGCAGCCTGTGGATGGTTCCGTCGACCGGCACCGAGACCTCGGCCTTGGGATCGATGCCGCCGTCGCGGTCATGCATGAACAGTTCCAGCACCAGCTTGCCGCCGCCACGGTTGATGATGTCCTCGGCCTTGATGTTGTGGCGGTGCATCGGCGACAGCTGGTCCTTGCGCGAGATCATGATCTTTTCGGCATAGAGCATGCCCATGCCCTTCTTCATGTCCTCGTAGCGGCCGTTGCGAACGGTGAACAGGAACAGGCCGAGTTCCCTGAATTTCTCTTGCCCGTAATCGGTGATGTCCCAGCCAAGCCGCGAGGTGAATACGGCCGACGAGTCGACCTGACGCGCCTTCGCCTCCTGCGGCGACCAATAGGCGAAGGGCGGCATGATGTAGCCGAACGAGCGGATGAAAGCGTCGGCTTCGCGGATGATGTCGTTGATGGCGGAGCGCTTCATGATCATGATCCCTTCGTATCGATTTGTCTGGCAAATCGCATAGCCGAACGTCGATGCGGTGTCGATCCATCTCGCCGCCTGTCCGGCGTTGCGCTTAGGCGCATGGACCACAAATCCGCTTCGCTGGCCGCGTGACATCACGGATTTTCAGGGCCATAAAACCCGCGGATTCCTCATGGGGTGAAAGATGATGCCGACCGTTCACGATCTCGATACGCCATCCATCCTGATCGACACCACGCGCGCGGAAGCCAACATTGCCCGCGCCCAGGCGCATGCCGACAAGAACGGGCTGAAGCTCAGGCCGCATATCAAGACGCACAAATTGCCCTACTGGGCGAAGAAGCAGGTGGCGGCCGGCGCCGTCGGCATCACCTGCCAGAAGATTGGCGAGGCCGAGGTGATGGCGGATGCCGGGCTGACCGATATTTTTCTTCCCTACAACATCCTTGGGCGCGCCAAGCTGGAGCGGCTTCTGGGGCTGCACGGGCGCGTCACCCTGTCGGTGACAGCGGACAGCATGGAGACGCTCGAAGGGCTGGCAACCACCTTCACCGATGCCGGTCATCGCTTGCAGGTGCTGGTTGAATGCGACACCGGCATGGGCCGCTGCGGCGTGCAGTCGGCTGATGAAGCGGTCGCGCTGGCAAGACAGATCGACAGAGCCGGCGGCCTCGCCTTCGGCGGACTGATGACCTACCCGGCCGCCGGGCGGGCAGCGGAGGCCGAAGCCTGGCTCACCGAGGCCAAGCAGGCACTTGCCGCGTCGGGCCTCGCCTGCGAACGCATCTCCAGCGGCGGCACGCCGGATATGTGGCGCTCCAGCGATACATCTGTTGTCACGGAGTATCGTCCAGGCACCTACATCTATCTCGACCGCTATCAGGTCGCCAAAGGCGTCGGCGGCCTCGACGACTGCGCGCTGACGGTGCTGTCGACGGTGGTCAGCCATCCCACAGCGACGCGCGCTATCCTCGATGCCGGGAGCAAGGCGCTGTCCAGCGATACGCTGGGTCTCGCCGATTTTGGCGAGTTGCTCGGCGTGTCGGGAGCGCGGGTGACGGGCCTGAGCGAGGAGCACGGCACCGTCACGCTTTCGGGCGACGGCAAGCTGCGCATCGGCGAGCGCGTGCGTGTCGTGCCCGACCATTGCTGCGTCGTCACAAACCTGTTCAACGAGGTCAATCTGGTCGACGGCGACACGGTGCTGGAAACGTTGCCCGTGGCGGCGCGGGGAAGGATGGGGTGAGGGTCATCGTCAAGGCCAGCGAAACGCCGCAGTATCTTCAGCACGCCGGCGGGACAGCGCCCCCTCTGGCCTGCCGGCCATCTCCCCCTCAAGTGGGGAGATCAGCAGCTTCAGCGCCCCACTCACTGCTCAGAGATAGACGTTGGCGAAAGCGAAAATTACAGTCGACGCGCGTCAGTTGGCGGACCGCTCGGCCTGCCGTGCCGCAACCCTGCGCGTGGCAATCACCCGGCGGCGGCGGATTTCGGTGCGCATCGCCATCAGGTGCAGCGCGAAGAACAGCACGGTGAAGCCGAGCGCCATCACCAGTAGCGGCCATAGCAGGCTGGGATCGATGGTCGAGCCGCCCATGCGGAACACCGAGGCCGGCTGATGCAGCGTGTTCCACCAGTCGACCGAGAATTTGATGATCGGGATGTTGATGAAGCCGACCAGCGTGATGATGGCGGCGGCCCAGGCGGCGCGGCTTGCGTCGTCGAGTGCGCGGGTCAGCGCGATGATGCCGAGATACATCAGGAACAGCACGAAGACCGAGGTCAGACGCGCATCCCAGACCCACCAGGTGCCCCACATCGGCTTACCCCAGATCGAACCGGTGATCAGCGCCAGCGCGGTGAAGACGGCGCCGATGGGGGCTGCGGATTTCAGCGCGACATCTGCCAGCGGGTGCCGCCAGACAAGCGTGCCCAGCGCCGAGACCGCCATCAGCGTGTAGCACATCATGGCCAGCCAGGCGAAAGGCACGTGGATGTACATGATGCGGACGGTTATGCCCTGCTGGAAATCCTCAGGCGCGGCGAAGCTCATATAGAGCCCGACGGCGAGGATGAGTGTGGCGATCGTGGCCAGCCACGGCACGACCTTGTCCGCCAGCCCGACGAAGCGCGTCGGGTTGGCGAGATCCATCCAGCCGGTCAGGCGTGAAGTCGTGTCGCTCATGCGTTTCTACATAAACCGCCGCGGCGTTCGGGGCAATCGAGCGTGGTGTCGCAGACGCAATTGGGGCGGCCGTGCCTGTACTCTCACCTGGACCTATGGTCCGACCTCCCACAAGGGGAGGTCGGAGAAAGAAGCTCAGGCGGCTGCTTCCTGCTGTTGCTGTACGGTGCGGCTGAGGCGGCGGACTTCCTCGTCGTTGAGCAGGCCGCCGGCGCGCAACAGGCTGGCAAAGCGGCCATTGCGCAGCGACAGCTCGGTGAAGCCGCCCATCTCGACCACCCTGCCCTTGTCCATGAACACGACCAGATCGGCGTCGCGAACGGTGGTCAGGCGGTGGGCGATGATGAAGGTGGTGCGGTCGCGGCGCAGTTCGTCGATCGCTTCCTTGACGCGGTCCTCGGTCTCGACGTCGAGCGCGCTGGTCGCCTCGTCGAGCACCAGGATCGGTGCGTCCTTCAACACGGCGCGGGCAATGGCGATGCGCTGACGTTCGCCGCCCGACAGCTGGCCGCCACGTTCGCCAACCACCGTGTCGTAGCCATTGCTCTTGGACAGGATGAAGTCCTGTGCGGCAGCCGCATTGGCGGCGGCATGAATCTCGTCATTGCTTGCATCGGCGCGGCCAACACGGATGTTGTCCTCGATCGAGCGGTTGAGCAGCCCGGCATCCTGGAACACGGTGGCGATCGAATGGCGCACCGACTTGCGGGTCACGGTACGGGTGTCGATGCCGTCGATCAGGATACGGCCATGGGACGGCGAGAAGACACGCTGCAGCAGGTTGATGAGCGTGGTCTTGCCGGCGCCCGTCGGGCCCACAATGGCGACGGTCTGGCCCGCCTGCACCTCGAAGGACACGTCGTCGATGCCTTGGCCGGAATTGGCAAATTCGAAGCCGACATTCTCGAAGCGGACATGGCCGGTAACGTTGGCAAGATCGCGTAGGCCGTCCGGCTCGGCGGCATCAGCCGCGGAGTCCTCGAGATGGTAGAAATCCTCGAGCTTGGCACGGGCCTCGGAAATCTGGTTGGCGAAAGCCGACATCTGGTCGAGGCGAGCGATCAACATCGTGGCAAAACCGGTGAAGGCAATGACGTCGCCGACACCCAACTGACCACGAGTCACAAGATAGGAGCCGATCGACAACACGATCAGCATCGAGATTGCCGATGACAGACGGTGCAAGGCATTGGCCAGCGCCCACCAGTCGAGCACGGGGTTCTGCGCGTCGAGCAGGTTCTTGACGTAGCGGCGCAGCGTATCGGCCTCGTGGCCGAGGCGATTGTAGCTCTGCAGCACCGCAACGTTGCTGACCGAGTCGGTCACATGCGCGAACACCTTGTGGTAGTGACGCTCGACCGCAGCCTGGCCCGCCTTGGTGCGGCGCATGACCATCCGGCCGATGCCGACATAAAGCAGCCCGAGGCCAAGCAGCACCAGCGACATGCGCAGGTCCATGCTGATCGCGGTCGGAACCAGCAGCACGAGGGCGACAGCCGTGGACAGATGCTGGCGCATGAATTCGAGCCAAAGGCTGAACAGGGTTTCGACGGCGCGCAGCATCGTGTGCAGCGCATTGGAGGTGCCGTGCTGATGGTGCCAGGCGAGCGGCATGGTGATCACACGCTCGAAGGACTGGCACAGCACTTCGCTGCGCCGAGCATGGGCGAAGCGGTCAGCGCCGCGCGCCACCATGACGAAAGCAACGATGTTGAAGGCGCCGAGACCGGCCCACATGACCAGCGTGGTGAAGACAGAGCCACGCTCGGAGATGGCGCCGATGACGCGACCGAACATAATCGGCTCGAGAAGCGCTACGATGGCGAGAGCCACGTTGGCCGAACAGATCAACGCAACGCGTTTCCTGTCTGCGGCCAGATAACCGAGAGCTCGCCAGTAGATTTGCAGAAGGGTCACCCCAGTTACTCCGCCACGCTGTTTATTGTGCACTGCATCATTTTATTCGTACCGGTTGATACGTCGCAAAACAATGGCCGTGTACCCCTTCAGTTCCCTTAGAGCGAACAAAAGATGGCGACGTTCCGAAATCTGCCGTGATCACCTAACGGTTTGAGAAGACAGGTAAAATGTCAGGCATGCGGCGAAATCATGGCAGTTGGCACGTGCTGCCACAATTTTAATCAGCAACAATGTCGGGCGGATGACTAAGGCCGAAATCGCCTTTTGCGAAGTATAGAGCGAAACAAAGCTGCAGGGCGCCCTTCCAGGTGAAGGGAGGCCAAACTCTCACTGCTCGTGGCGCCCCTGTCGGATGCCTCAAGCCTTTGATTTCATGCACTCCTCGGTGGCATGTCCTTCAATCGGCAGGCGGCAACGCCAGGCGGGACGGCCTCTCATCCCGCCGTGGCGGCAAAAGTCGCGCCCCGGATCCCAGGCCCGAGCGCATAGTTTTTGAGCAACATTGCATTAAGCCGGGATCCGGATGACCACCTCGGCAACTTCGCCGTCCTTCAGTTCGACTGCCGAAACCTTGGTCTTTGCCCCATTCACCTCCAGCGACACGGCCTTGGCCTTATTGTCGCGGATGACGCGAACCCTGAGTTCCGCTCCCAGCATTTTGAGATTTGCCGAGTAACCGTCCCAGTGGCTCGGCAGCTTCGGCTTGAACTGGACACGCTTGCCACGCCGTTCGATGCCCAGAATGCCTTCGACCGCAGCCCTGTAGAGCCAGCCGGCAGAGCCGGTGTACCAGGTCCAACCGCCACGGCCGCCCTTGCCGTTGCCTGCATTGTCGTCGCCGGCATAGATATCGGCCGCCACGACATAGGGCTCGACACGATAGTGCTCGGCCGTGGCCTCGTCGGTCGCATGGTTGACGGGGTTCAGCATCGAGAAACAGCGATAGGCCTCGTCGACCTGTCCCATCTCGGCAAGCGCGATGACGAACCATGTGGCGGCGTGGGTGTACTGGCCGCCATTCTCGCGCACGCCGGGCGGATAGCTCTTGATGTAACCCGGGTCCTTTTCCGTCCTTGCGAAGGGCGGCGTGAACAGCTTGACGATCTTCAGCTTGTCGTCGACGAGCAGCTTCGTTGCTTGCTCCATCGCGGTCGTCGACCGTGCCGGATCGCCCTCTCCCGAAAGCACGCTCCAGGACTGGGCGATCGAGTCGATCTTGCACTCCTGCGAGTTGCGAGACCCCAAAGGGGTGCCGTCGTCGAAACTGCCGCGCCGGTACCATTCGCCGTCCCATGCGGTGCTCTCAAGCGCCCGCTTCAGAACATCGGCATGCTTTGCCCAGGCCTGTGCTCGCTTGGCGTCGCCCTCGGCCTTGGCGACGGGGGCGAAGTCGCCCAGCGTCTTCAGCAGGAACCAGCCGAGCCAGACGCTCTCGCCCTTGCCCTGCTCGCCAACGCGGTTCATGCCGTCGTTCCAGTCGCCGCCGAGGATCAGCGGCAGGCCCGCGGGGCTGCTGCGCTTGATGGCGAGATCGAGCGCACGCGCGCAATGGTCGTAGAGCGACGCTGTCTTCTTCGAGATTTCCGGGGTGAAGAAGGCATCGTGCTCGCCCTCGCCCAGCGGCTGTCCATCGATGAAGGCCAATTGCTCCTTCAGGATGGTGGCATCGCCGGTGACCAGCAAATAGCGCGCCGTGGCGTGGGCAAGCCAGACCACGTCGTCGGAGATCAACGTACGCACGCCAGCACCCGTGCGCGGCAGCCACCAGTGCTGCACGTCGCCTTCGGGGAACTGCCGCCGCGCCGCGTTGAGGATTTGGTCGCGCGCCAGTTGCGGGTCATGCGCCAGCAGCGCCAGCGTATCCTGCAACTGGTCGCGGAAGCCGAAGGCACCGCTGGCCTGATAGAAGGCGGAGCGGGCACGGATGCGGCAGGCCAGGCTCTGATAGGGCAGCCAGTGATTGACCATGGCGTCGAGCGCCTTGTCAGGCGTCTCGACCTGGATGGTGTCGAGAAAGCCGCGCCATTCGCGCTCATTGTCGGCCAGCCGCTGGTCGAAATCCTTGACCCGGTGCTCTTGCACCAGCGCGCTAGCCTCCTCGGCGGACTCGGCGTCGCCGAGCAGCCAGAGCAGCGTCACGTCGCCGCCAGCCGGAATCTCGACATCGCGGGCAATCGCCGCGCACGGATCGTCACCAGCCTCGACACGGCCAGACAGCGCCGCACCACTCAGCACCGCCTGGGGTAGCTCGCTGGAACCATGCCGGCCCAGGAACTCCGATCGGTCTGTTGTCACCGAATGGACGCCACCGTCGGCCGCGAGGAAAGCAACGCGCTCGCCGAAATCCAGCCCGTAGGGGTTTTGTGCCAGCAGCGCGCCGCTGGCGGCATCCCGCGACGGGACGATGGTTGCCGCCGTGCGCGACCGGTGCCCGCCGAGCACCCATTCGGCATAGGCATAGACACGCAGCCGCGCCGGCACCGAGCCGGAATTCTGGATGCGCAGCCGTGAGATCTTCAGCGGATCGACCGGATCGACGACATGGGTGAGATCCATCGACAATGGTCCGCGCTTCGAGCGGAAGGTCGAGAAACCCTGGCCATGCCAGGCCTCGTAGGTCATCGAGGGATCGCGCACCATGGCGGCGAGCGGCGAGAATGCCTTGCCGCTCGCCTGATCGTAGATATAGAAGCCCTCGCCCGGCCGGTTCGAGACCGGATCATTCGACCACGGCGTCAACTGGTAGTCGCGGCTGTTTCGGCTCCAGGTGAAGGCGGCGCCCTCGGCCGAGGTATGGAAGCCGAACGAGGCGTTGGAGACGACGTTGATCCACGGCTGCGGCGTCGTGCGCCGGCCGGCCAGGCGCACGACATAGTGCCGCCCGTCGCCGTCGAAACCGCCAAAGCCGTTCCACTGGCTGAGCCCGCTGCCATCGGCGCTGACATTTGCCACCGCCTGCGAGGCAGGAGCATGCGTCGTGGGTGTCGGCGACGGCAATTCACGCGGAATCGGCAATGCTGCCAGAGCGTCCCGCGCCTGCAGAGCCGCCGCCTCGGCGCGCTCGATCTGGTCGAAGATGGTGCCATTGCGCGTGTGCAGGACCACCCGGGCGACAGCGAGCAGCGTCTTGTAGGTGGTCTCGTCCATGAGGTCGCGGCGCACCGCGAAAATGTGCTGGCGCGGTCCGAGCTCCTTGCCGCGCAGGCGGCTGTTTTCGCACAGCGTCTCGACCGCCCGTTGCAGGTCCTGGACATAGGAGGACGCCTGCTCGTTGACGACGACGAAGTCGATCATCATGCCGCGGGTGCGCATATATTCCTGGAAACGCAGCGCCTGGGCAACGATTTCGAGATCGGCGACATCGCCGATCCTGACCAGGAAGATCGGGAAATCGCCGGAAATGCTTGTCGGCCACAGGCTCGACTGCTTGCCCAGCCCCGTGGCGATGGATTCAGCGGGAAGACGCAGGAACGGATCCGGATAGATCAGGTAGCGCGCCAGCTTCTGCACATTGGCGGCATCGGTCAGGCTGAGGCCCATATGGCGGGTCTGCACCTGGCTGCGCGTCCAGGCAAGCATGGCCTGGCGGGCAAAGCTCTCCGGATGGTCGAGGCGGGCGATGGCTTCGTCCAGCTCGGTGCGGCCAGCGCCGACGACGGTCCAGAAGGTCAGCGATATCTTCTTGTTGGCCGGCACGCGCACCTGGCGGCGGAGCGACGCGACGGGATCGAGCGTAAAGCCTGAATGGCCGCCCAGCCTGGCGCCCGGGTCGAAAGCGGCTGCGTCGACGATGGTACGGCCACGGCCGATGAAGGCGCGCCTGTCGGTCTCGGCCTCGGCATCGCGCGCCGATCCGGACGGATCGGTGACGAAATGCACCATGGCGATATCGGGCTCGCTGGTCTCGCGCTTGCGCCGCGTGGCGAAGATCGCCGCGTTGTTCGCAGAGATTTCGGTTTCCACGAACATCTTCGAGAAGGCCGGATGCGCGTTGTCGGACGCCTCCAGGCCGAGCACCAGTTCGGCAAAGGAGGTCACTTCGATGTGACGGTCGGACGGACCGTCATTGTAGAGCGTGACCCGACGGCCCTCGCCATTGCCTTCCGAGATGACGATGCATTCGACCTCGGAGCGCAACGTGCCCACCGATTTGACGAAGCTCGCCTTGTCGTCGGAGAACAAGGTCTGCGCCTTTTCCTCGGCGGCGCGCTTCGGTTCGGCTGTAGCCGACCACCAGTCACCTGAGCCTGCGTCACGCAGGAAGATGTAGGAGCCGAGCCGGTCCTCGGTCGGATCCGGTTGCCAGCGTGTGACGGAGAGATCGCCCCAGCGGCTGTAGCCCGAGCCGGTCGCGGTGACCATCACCGAATAGCGGCCGTTCGACATGACGTTGGTCGACCGCAGCGACTGCAGCGGATTGAGCACGATGCGGGTGTCGGGGCTGTCGACTTCGGTCTCGTCCTTGGAGCGTTCGTCGGCCTCGGTCCTGACGGTCGCGGTCGGGATGTCGCGCGGCGCCCTCTCCTGCAGCAAGAGTTCGGCCGATTCGATGACCGGGTCGCTGTGAAAGCGGTCGCGCATGCGACCTTCGAAGATGGCGTCGGCAACCGCCGCGATCGACATGCCCGAATGGTGGGCCATGTAGTTCTGGACGACGACGTGATCCGTGCCTTCCGGCACGCGCTGCGGCGTGAAGTCGACGGCATCGTAGTAACCGTGGCGGCCGAGCGCCCCGATCTCCCGCAATCGGGCGAGATTCAGCACGGCTTCACGCGGGTTGAACTGGGCCGCGAGTATGGTGGCGTAAGGCGCGATCACCGTGTTCTGGCCAAGGCCGCGCTTCAGCCCGAGACCTGGAACGCCGAAATTTGTGTATTGGTAGGTCAGTTCGCGGTCGCGCGCATTGTAGGCGGCCTCCGAAATGCCCCACGGCACGTTCTTCTGGCGGCCGTACTGGATCTGGCGCTTGATGATCAGCTTGCTGGTCTGGTTGAGGATCGAGCCCTGCGGCTCCTTCATCACCAGCGGCGGCATCAGGTATTCGAACATCGAGCCGGACCAGGACATCAGGGCGCCCTGGAAACCGATTTCGACGATCGGCCGGCCAAGCCGGAACCAGTGCTCGGTCGGCAGGTCGCCCTTGGCGATGGCGAACAGGCTGGTCAGCCGCGCTTCGGAAGCCAGAAGGTCGTAGCAGCTTTCGTCGAGCTGGTGCTCCTCGACCCGGTAACCGATCGACAACAGCTTGCGCTCCGGCCGCATCAGGAAGGAGAAATCCATCTCGAAGGCGTAGCGGCGCGTGCGCTCGCGCAAGGTGAGCAGCTTGGCACGCAGCGCCTCGACGGCATTGTCGTCGCTGTGCGCGTCATGGACGTGCGCTTCGCAGGTGGCTTCCAGCCTTGCCGCCCAGTCGACGATGACGTCGCTCTGGGGCGACACGGCCTCGGTATGGATGGCGGTGGCCAATTTGCGGATCTCGCCGGCCAGCACAGCCAGGTTGATGGTGCGGATCGACGCCATTTCGGGCTGCGCCTTGATGGTGTCGACAGCGCGCCGCATGCCGTCGAGACGGTCCGCGAGACGCTGGCGCAGCGGGCGCAACTGACGGCGGTCGTCGGGCAAATCATCGAGGCTTTCGCTGAGGATGGTGACCGTGTCGAGAATGCCTTCGAAATCGCCCTGGAGATGGACGGAGGGCGCTTCGGCCCATTCGGCGCAGGCCGCCGCCACCGCCACCAGATGGCCAGCGAGATTGCCGCTGTCGACAGCCGAGATGTAAAGCGGATAGAGCGGCTTCAGTGTCGTCGTGTCGTACCAGTTGAAGAGGTGACCGCGCTCACGCGGCATGCCCTCGATCGTCGCCATGGTGGCGTCGATGCGGGTGATGGCGTCGGACAGGCTGATCCAGCCGAAGTCGCGGGCGGAGACGACGGACAGCAGGTAGACGCCGATATTGGTCGGCGAGGTGCGTGGCGCCACCACCGGCGCCGGGCTTTCCTGGAAATTATCGGGCGGCAGATGGTGGTGTTCTGCCGTCACGAAGCTTTCGAAATAGTGCCACGTGCGCCGCGCCACCGTGCGCAACGTGTGGATGTCGGCCTGCGATATGCGCAGCCGATCCTCGGTTTCAGCCGAACGGCTGATCCAGCTGGCGATGGCCGGCGAGCCAATCCAGAACAGGGCGAAGAAGAAGGCGACGAAGGCGCCGGTCGAATCGGCCAGCACCGGAATGGCAAGGCCGACGAAGCCGATGATCACGGCGCCATACATCATGCCGTAATACGACCCGACATCGTTGTCGCCCGCCTTATGCGCCTGCGAGGCGGTGCGCCATTCCAAAAGGTTCTGGCGGCTGACGAACAGCCGGTAGAGGGTACGCACGATGGCATCGCCCATCATCCAGGCGTTGTGCGCCATCAGCACGATTTTCAGCGCCACCATAGCGGTGCCGAAAGCGACGTCGCGCGCCAGGGCCGAGAAATGGCCGCGCGGCGTCTGGTCGCCGCTCTTGGGCAGGATGGCGTTGACGATGTCGAATGTCGGCGCCATGAACAGGCTGAGGATCAGCAGGGCCTGCCATTGCGCGGCCTGCGTGAAGGGCAGCAGCGTCCAGCCGGCGATCGCCGCCATCACCCAGAAGATCGGCGTCAGCGAGCGGCGCAGATTGTCGATCATCTTCCAGCGCGACAGCGCCGGCACGCCGGAGCGCGGATCGAGCATGAAGCCGAGCAGCTGCCAGTCGCCGCGCGCCCAGCGATGGTGGCGCGAGGCGTCGACCGAATATCGGGTCGGATAGTCCTCGACCAGTTCGACGTCGGTGACCAGCGCCGCGCGCGCGAGCGCGCCTTCCAGCAGATCGTGGCTGAGGATGGTGTTTTCCTCGATGCGGCCCTGCAGCGCGGCCTCGAAGGCGTCGACATGATAGAGGCCCTTGCCGGTGAAGGACCCGTCGCCGAAGACGTCCTGATAGAGATCGGACACGGCAAAGACATAAGGGTCGAGGCCGCGATTTGCCGAAAACACCCGCTGGAAGAACGACGCATCGTCGCCTGATGTCAGCGACGCGGTGATGCGCGGCTGCAGGATCGCATAGCCGGCCGTGACGACGCGCTTGCTGGCATCGAAATGCGGCCGGTTGAGCGGGTGGCAGAGCTTGCCCACGAGGGTGGCGACCGCGTCACGGGTGGTGCGCGTGTCGGCATCGAGCGTCATCACATGGACGACGTTCTCCGGCAGCGGCACGTCGAGCGGCAGGAACGTGGTGTCGCTGTCGCCGCGCAGCAGAAGATCGAGCTCGTGCAGCTTGCCGCGCTTGCGCTCCCAGCCCATCCAGGCCCCTTGCGCCGCGTTGAAGAGCCGGCGCCGGTGCAGGATGTAGAAACGCGGCGCGCCTTCGGAGGGATAGCGGGCGTTGAGACGGGCGATTTCGGTACGGGCGAATTCGAGGATTTCGGTGTCCGCCGCATCGATCTCGGTCTTCGAGTCTGGCCAGTCCGACAGCAGCGCGAAATGGATTTCATCGGCCGTGTTGGCGAGATGATGCACCTCGATGTTGCGGATGTTTTCCTCGACATCGTCGCGCGAGCCGATCAGCGACGGCACCACCACCAACGTGCGCGCCTCGGGCGGCACGCCGTGTCGGTAATCGTAGCCGACGAGGCGCGTCGGTTTCAGGAACAGCGATACGACCGTGTTGAAGAAGGCGAGCGCGCCCTCGCTGGCCGGCACGGCAAAAAGCGCCAGCATGAGGACGATCGAGGGCACCGACAGGCCGAGATTGGCAAGCGCGTTGCCGGAGAGGACGAGAAGCAGGGCCGTCAGCGCAAACACGGGTACGACGATGCCGAGCCACCCGGTCTTGCGGAAGGCACGCTTGACCGTCTGGCTGATGGTGGGCCGGTAGCCGATCGCCTTCTCCAGCTCTAGCCGGCGTGGGCCGACGAGAAAGAAGCCGACATCGGTGTGGGCGGACCCGGTTAAAACGACGTCGCCATCGCCATCACTAGCAGCGTGGCCGGCCAGCTCGATGGCCTTCTCGGCAACGCGATATTCCGAAAGGTTCGAGCGGCGCGCCAATTCCTCGATCGCGGTCCGGTACTGATCGCGCGAAAAAAAGTCGAGCGCGGCGAAATCGGTGCGCTCGCGCAGCACGGTGTCGATGCGGCTGACGCCTTCGAACCACACCGTCCAGTCGACGTCGTTGATGAGGCGCAGGCCGCGGATGATGTTGCCCGTTGTCACATTGCCGCTGGACAGCGTGTGATGTTCGGAAATGATGATTTCCTCGGCATCGGAGCCGGTCTTTTCAAGCTCGCCTTCCAGCCATTCCAGAGCCTTGCCGGCATTCTGCGATCCATCGCGCAACCGATAGAGCAGCTGGGTGGCGAAGGTGGTGTCCTGCGCGTGGGCGCTGAAGTTGGACAGGATCGCCTGCCGGTCGGCGCTGTCGTCGGTGGCCAGGACCTTGTCGGCCACATCGTTGGCGATCTGGCGCATCTGGCGGGTGCGATTGACCCTGACGGCCAGCCGGCGGAGATTTTCGATCAGGACGAAGCGCAACAGCGAAGGCAGCGCCCAGAGTTCGCCGATCTTCAGCGGCTCGACCGACTGGAAACCCTGGACGATGGACTTGAACATCGTCGCCGAAACGGAACTGTCCGAATGCGCCACATAGGTCCAGGCCAGCGCCAGCGCGCGCGGCACAGTGCCGTTGTCAGGCAGTTTCAGCGTCGGCAACTGACGATAGAACCGGCGCGGCAGGTCGCGCTTGACCTGGAAAATGGTCTCTTCGACCAGGTAATTGTTGTCGAGCAGCCATTGTGCCGCCGGCGTGATCGTCTCGCCCCTCGCCTGCGCAGCATTGGTCGACCGGTAGACTTCCAGGATCTTCTTGGCGCTATCCCGGATACGGGCCTGAAAATCAAAGGGCGTCAGGCCGAACAGGTCCGTGAGGTCGCCTTTTGCCAGGCTTTCGCCAAGCAGCCGAAGGCGCTCTTCGGGCAGGTAATTGGAACGGATCGGCTCTTCGGTAATGGCCGGGAAGCTTGCGCTTGTCTTCTCGATTTGGGCAGGATTCGTCTGAATATTCATTGAAAATTCCGTAAGCGGGCACTGCGCGGCGTCACCGCCACGGCAATGGCCCTAAAACCGGTTCAAATGCAATTGGTTGCATAAACCCCACTTGGCGAAAGTTTGTTTCCGCACCGCGACAGGGCGTCATCTCTCAGCAAGACTCAAAGACAAGCACCCTACTTCCCCGCCAAGCCAGATCGGCGGAGAGGATTCAGGCTTTTTCGTGATGCCGCCAGCAGCTTACGCTATATTTCGCCGGTACCGCGATCATGTTTGGAAACAAGCGTTAATCGTTGCCGGCGACGGCGCAGATCCGGATCACGAACAGCGTTGCCTCATGGGCGGGCTGGACAAGCAGGCCGGTGCTGACCGGACCGGACCGCAGCGTGTCGAGCGGCCCGAGGCGAACCGGTTCAGCGGCGGGCACGCTGACGTCGCCGTTCAAGCACAGGATGAGCGTTGTGCCGGCTTCAGTCCGGATTTCCACGGGGGCCGAAATCACCAGGCGTTCGACCGAATGCGTCATCCGGCTTCGGCGGGTCATGACATTGAGATCAGTGATCGGTCCGCCGATCAGCGCGGCCGAGGTCCGCACGTCGGCAGGGAAAGAAAACAGGGCAGTCGTCCTGTTTATGGATGTCGGCGGGTGGCCGGCAATCTCGAGGACGATGCCCTCGCCTTCGAGCACGGCAAGGGTGCGATCGATCCCGGCAAATTGCGAGAAAGGACCGCTCAATTCGACGCGCGCCATCGAGACGCGCCAGTCGAAATCGTCGAGCCCGGCACCAGTGGGCGAGACGGCGATTTCCGTCGTCACGCCGCCGCCGTTCTTCCACGGCATCGACCGGTATTCGGCTGCCCGCAGAACACGCATCGGCTCAACCAATCAGCCGAGAATGCCGGGCAAATTGAGCTGGTGCTCCTTGGCGCATTCGACGGCGATCTCGTAGCCGGCATCGGCGTGGCGCATGACACCGGTCGCCGGGTCGTTCCACAACACCCGCTCCAGGCGCCTGGCGGCTTCGCGCGTGCCGTCGGCGACGATCACCATGCCGGCGTGCTGCGAGAAACCCATGCCGACGCCGCCGCCATGGTGCAGCGACACCCAGGTGGCGCCGGACGCCGTGTTGAGCAATGCGTTTAGCAGCGGCCAGTCGGATACCGCGTCCGAGCCGTCCTTCATCGATTCCGTTTCGCGGTTCGGCGAAGCGACCGAGCCGGAATCGAGGTGATCGCGACCGATGACGACAGGCGCCTTCAACTCGCCCTTGGCCACCATTTCGTTGAAGGCGAGCCCGAGCCGATGCCGGTCGCCGAGGCCAACCCAGCAGATGCGCGCTGGCAGACCCTGGAAGGCAATGCGCTCACGCGCCATGTCGAGCCAGTTGTGCAGATGGGTGTTGCCGGGCGTCAGTTCGCGCACCTTGGCGTCGGTCTTGTAGATATCCTCCGGATCGCCCGACAGGGCCGCCCATCGAAAGGGGCCGATGCCGCGGCAGAACAGCGGACGGATATAGGCGGGCACGAAGCCGGGGAAGGCAAAGGCGTTCTCGAACCCCTCCTCCTTGGCCACCTGGCGGATGTTGTTGCCGTAGTCGAGCGTCGGCACGCCGGCGTTCCAGAACGCCACCATCGCCTCGACATGTTCGCGCATGGAGGCGCGGGCTGCCTTCTCGACTTCCTTGGGGTCGCTGACGCGCTTCTCGCGCCACTCGGCCATCGTCCAGCCCTTCGGCAGGTAGCCGTTGATGGGATCATGCGCCGAGGTCTGGTCCGTGACCATATCGGGGCGAATGCCACGCCTGAACATCTCCGGCACGATGTCGGCCGTATTGCCAAGCAGGCCGACCGACTTCGCCTCCCCGGCCTTGGTCCAGCGTTCGATCTTTTCCAGCGCCTCGTCGAGCGTGTCGGCGCGCTCGTCGACGTAGCGGGTGCGCAGGCGAAAATCGATCGAGTCCGGATTGCATTCGATGGCGAGACAACAGGCGCCGGCCATGACGGCGGCGAGCGGCTGGGCGCCACCCATGCCGCCGAGACCGCCGGTCAGGATCCATTTGCCCCGGAGATTGCCGCCATAGTGCTGGCGGCCGGCCTCGACGAAGGTCTCGTAGGTGCCCTGCACGATGCCTTGCGTGCCGATGTAGATCCACGAGCCGGCCGTCATCTGGCCGTACATCATCAAGCCCTTCTTATCGAGCTCGTTGAACTTTTCCCAATTCGCCCAGTGCGGCACCAAATTGGAATTGGCGATCAGCACGCGCGGCGCGTCGGGATGGGTGCGGAACACGCCGACCGGCTTGCCGGACTGGACCAGCAAAGTCTCGTCATCGGCCAGTGTCCTCAAGGAGGCGACGATGCGGTCAAAGTCGTTCCAGGTGCGCGCCGCCCGGCCGATGCCGCCATAGACGACCAGCTCGTTGGGATTTTCTGCAACATCCGGGTCGAGGTTGTTCATCAGCATGCGCAGCGGCGCTTCCGTCAGCCAGGAGCGCGCGCTGATTTCGGTGCCGCGCGGGCTGCGGACTTCGCGGATGTTGTGGCGAGGATTGTTCATGGCGTCACTCCATAAAGGACCTGATGTCAGACGCGCGCCCAGGATGTCGCGGTCTCGAGGATTTTCCGCAGGGTGGCGCGGATCGGTGCTGCGAACTCGGCGTCATAGGGCACCGGCCAATTGTCCGGCGTGCCCTTGCCATCGGGCTCGCGCATATAGCCGCGGTTGGAGAGTTCCATCTGCAGCGCATGCACACCTTGTTGCGGCTGGCCGAAATGGCGTGTGATCCAGCCGCCTTTGAAGCGGCCATTGATGACAGAGGTTCCACCGGTTTCGGCCATGATCTGGCCGACCATCGCCTGCAGCGTCGGATCGGCGCTCCTACCGTCATTGGTGCCGAGATTGAAAACCGGCAGCGTGCCTTCGAAGAGGCGCGGCAGCACTGAACGGATCGAGTGGCAGTCATAGAGCACGATCTTTTCGTGCAAGCCACGCAACCGGTCGATCTCGACCTGCAAGGCGGCATGGTAGGGCACGAAGAATTTCTCGCGAC
The DNA here is from genome assembly GCF_040321125.1 of Mesorhizobium sp. M0518. NCBI lineage: Bacteria > Pseudomonadati > Pseudomonadota > Alphaproteobacteria > Hyphomicrobiales > Phyllobacteriaceae > Mesorhizobium > Mesorhizobium sp. M0518. Next base: position 139,558 of record NZ_JAMYQY010000016.1, on the reverse strand, counting down.
GTTCGTCGATCTCCGACGGCCCCGGTTCTTCGCCCTCGCGGTAGAGCGGATCGCCATCGAAGGTTTCGGTCGGGCAGAGGCCGGTCGTCGCCTGACCGGGGTAAAGCGAGGCGCCGGAGGGATCGCGGTTGACGTCGATGACGGTGCGCGAGATCGCCGTGTGCACGACAGTTGCCCCCAGGCTGCCGGCGAAATCATAGAGCTTGTCGATCCACCAGTCGCAATCGCGGCGACCGAGCCAGGGCGACATCAGCCGGTTCTCGAGGCCGGCGAGATCGATACCGGTGTGCGGGATCGACACCAACAACGGGGCCATGCCGGGCGTGACGGTGAGCCAGGGCGTGCCTGCCATCATGCCGCTCCAGAAATCGACGGCAGCGTTATCGCGCCGGCGGCCTTGATGGTCGCGCCGCTGCGCACCATGGCGATGGCCTTTTCCATGTCGGGATGGAAATGCCGGTCATTGTCGAGATGCGGCACCTCGGCCCGGACCAGCTTGCGCACCGCTTCCAAGGCATCGCTCGACGCCAGCGGCGCATGGAAGTCGCAGCCTTGCGCGGCGGCCAGCAATTCGATGCCGATCACTGCCGTTGCATTCTCGACCATGCCGATCAGCCGGCGCGCACCGTGCGCGGCCATCGAAACATGGTCTTCCTGGTTGGCCGATGTGGGGATCGAATCGACGCTGGCCGGATAGGCTTTCTGCTTGTTTTCCGAGACGAGAGCCGCCGCCGTCACCTGCGGGATCATGAAGCCGGAGTTCAGACCGGGCTTCGGCGTCAAGAAGGCCGGCATGCCCGAAAGTGCCGGATCGACAAGCATGGCGATGCGGCGTTCCGACAGCGAACCGATCTCGCAGACCGCGAGCGCGATCATGTCGGCGGCGAAGGCCACCGGCTCGGCGTGGAAATTGCCGCCGGAAAGCGCGGTGTCGTCCTCGGCGAAGATCAGCGGATTGTCGGTGACGCCATTGGCTTCGGTGCCCAGCGTGTCGGCCGCCTGGCGCAGCACGGTGAGTGCGGCGCCCATGACCTGCGGCTGGCAGCGCAGGCAATAGGGATCCTGCACGCGTTCGTCGCCAACCCGATGCGATTCACGGATGGCGCTGCCGGCCATCAGATTGCGCAGGGCGTCGGCCGTCTCGATCTGGCCGGGATGCTTTCTCAGCACATGGATGCGCGGATCGAAGGGGGCGTCAGAACCTTTTGCCGCGTCGGTCGATAGGGCACCAGCGACCAGCGCCGATTGATAGAGCACTTCGGCCTCGAACAAGGCGGCCAGCGCATAGGCGGTCGAAAACTGGGTGCCGTTGAGCAGCGCCAGGCCTTCCTTGGCGCCCAGTGTCACCGGCTCCAGTCCATGTGAGACGAAGGCGACCTTGGCCGGGAAACGGCCATGCGGGGTAAAACATTCGCCGACGCCGATCATCACCGCGGTCATGTGCGACAGCGGGGCAAGGTCCCCGGAGGCGCCGACCGAACCCTGCGCCGGCACCACCGGGATGACGTCGTTGGCCAGCATTGCTTCCAGCAATTCGATGGTTTGCGGCCTCACGCCGGACGCGCCCTGCGCCAGGCTGGCGAGTTTCAGCGCCATCATCAGCCTGCAGACAGCAACAGGCATCGGCTCGCCGACGCCGGCGGCGTGCGACAGAACGATGTTGCGCTGCAAGGTCTCGAGATCCTCGGCCGGGATGCGGACGCTGGCCAGTTTGCCAAAACCGGTGTTGATGCCATAGACCGGTTCGCCCTTGGCGACGATCCTGGCGACGGCCTCGGCGCTCGCCTTGATCTTTGGCCGGCAGGCGTTGTCCAGCTTGGGCACGGCGCCACGATAGATGGCGCGCCAGTCCGCCAGCGTCGCATTGCCGGGCTTCAGGGTCAGTTCGGTCATTGTCCTCTCCAAATGCGGGCATGCAGCGGGTTGAAGCCCATGCGGTAGACGAGTTCGGCGGGGCGCTCGATGTCCCAGATCGCCAGGTCGGCGGACTTTCCGACCTCAAGCGTGCCGGTTTCTTCCAGCAAACCAAGCGCGCGGGCCGCCTCGCGGGTGACGCCGGCAAGACATTCATCGACGGTCAGGCCGAACAGGGTCGCGGCCATGTTCATGGTCAGAAGCAGCGAGGTCAGCGGCGAGGTGCCGGGGTTGTTGTCGGTGGCGACAGCCATCTTGACGCCGTGCTGGCGAAACAGGCTGATCGGCGGCTTCTTGGTTTCGCGGATGAAATAGTAGGCGCCGGGCAGGATCGTCGCCACGGTTCCGGCCTTGGCCATCGCCGCTGCACCTGCATCATCGGTGTATTCGAGATGGTCGGCCGACAGAGCGCCGTAGCGGGCGGCGAGTTCGGCGCCATGCAGGTTGGACAGCTGGTCGGCATGGAGCTTGACCGGCAGGCCGGCCGCTTTGGCCGCATCGAAGACGCGCGCCATCTGTTCCGGCGAAAAGGCGATGCCCTCGCAGAAACCGTCGACGGCATCGGCCAGCCCCTCGGCGGCAACCGAAGGAAGAATCTCATTGGCGACCAGATCGATAAAAGCGTCCTTGTCGCCCTTGGCTTCCGGCGGCAGCGCGTGAGCGCCGAGGAAGGTCGTGCGGATCGTCACCGGCCGTTGCTCGCCCAGTTGGCGGGCGGCACGCAGCGACTTCTTCTCGTTTTCGAGGTCGAGGCCATAGCCGGACTTGATCTCGACGGTGGTCACGCCTTCGGCGATCAGCGCATCGAGGCGCGGCAGCGATTGAGTGACCAGTTCGTCTTCGCTGGCGGCGCGCAGCGACTTGACCGAGGAGACAATGCCGCCGCCGGCCCGGGCGACCTCTTCATAGGTGGAGCCGGCCAGCCGCATCTCGAATTCGTTGGCGCGGTTGCCGGCATGGACCAGATGGGTGTGGCAGTCGATCAGGCCGGGTGTGATCCAGCGGCCCTCGCAATCGATCGTCTCGACGCCCTGGGCAAGTGTTGGGGGCAGCTCCGACTCGGGGCCGGCATAGACAATGCGGCCGTCACGCGAAGCGACCGCGCCGTGTTCGACGATGCCAAGTCCGGCAGACCCTTCGGCCATGGTCGCGAGCCGCGCATTGCGCCACAGACGAAGATCCCCTGCCCGGCTTTTGCTCTGTCCAGCCATCATCTTTTCCGTTTCAATCGATGACGATTATGTATATACATATCGAAACGCACTGCAAGTGCCATCATCGCATGAGAGACAGAGAACCGGAGAGAAAAGTGGCAGCGATCTTTGCGGAACAGGCGCTCCTTCCCAATGGCTGGCGCGATAATGTGCGGATCACCCTGGCCGAGGGGCGCATTACAGCCGTTCAGCCTGGTGCCGCTGCGACAGCCGACGACGAACGCCACGCGATCCTGTTGCCCGGCATGCCCAATTTGCACAGCCACGCCTTCCAGCGCGGCATGGCCGGCCTTGCCGAGCTTCGCGGCCCCTCCGCCGACAGTTTCTGGAGCTGGCGAGAGGTGATGTACCGCTTCGCCCTGTCGATGACGCCCAATCAGGTCGAGGCGGTTGCAGCGCAGCTCTATGTCGAGTTGCTGGAGGCCGGTTTTTCCCGCGTCGGCGAATTTCACTATCTGCATCACGACCGCGATGGAAAACCCTATGCCAACCTCGCCGAGATGGCCGAACGCATTGCGGCCGCGGCCGGCGAGACGGGCATCGGCCTGACGCTGTTGCCGGTGTTTTATGCGCACTCGTCTTTCGGCGGTGCCGTGCCAAACGAAGGCCAGCGGCGATTCATCAACGATGTGAATCGGTTCTCGCGGCTTGTTGAGAAATGCCGCGAATCGGTTCGTGCACTGAATCAGGCTGTCGTCGGCGTCGCTCCGCACAGTTTGCGCGCCGCGACACCGGAAGAACTGATTGAGGTGACTGCCATAGCACCGGATGGGCCTATCCACATCCACATTGCCGAGCAGGTGAAAGAGGTCGAGGATTGCCTTGCCTGGTCGGGCGCGCGGCCGGTCGAATTTCTGCTTGGGCATGCCAAGGTCGACAAGCGCTGGTGCCTGATCCACACCACGCACATGACCGATGCTGAAACCGTTGCCATGGCCAGGAGTGGCGCCATCGCCGGCCTTTGCCCGATCACCGAGGCCAATCTCGGCGACGGCACTTTTGCAGCGCCACTGTTCAGAGACCATGGCGGCCGCTTCGGGGTCGGCTCCGATTCCAACGTGCTCATCGGCCTCCCGGACGAGTTGCGCCAGCTCGAATATTCGCAGCGCCTCGCCCGCCGCGCCCGTAATGTGCTGGCGGTCGCCGGCGGCTCGACTGGCCGCGCGCTGTTCGACGCCGCACTCGACGGTGGCAGCGTCGCGCTTGGCGCCGGTGCTTCCGCGATCGCCGCCGGCGCCTCGGCCGATCTCGTCTCGCTCGATCCCAAAAATCCCTCGCTGGCTGGCAAGACCGGCGACGCAATTCTCGACGCCTGGATCTTCGCCAATGGCAGCAAGGTCGACTGCGTCTGGGTGCATGGGCTCAAACAGGTCAGCGGCGGCAGGCATGTGAAGCGAGAGGCCATCGCCGGGCGGTTTCGCAGCGTGATGACGGCGCTTTCGGCATGAGCATGGCCGACACAGTGGTAGCGGAAGGTGGCGGCTCGCTGCACCAGCGCATCCTGACCGACATTAGCGAGAAGATCACGTCCGGGGCCTGGGCGCCCGGCCATCGCATCCCGTTCGAGCACGAATTGAGCGTGCAATACAATTGCTCGCGCATGACGGTGAACAAGGCGCTGTCACAGCTTGCCAAGGCCGGGCTGATCGAACGCCGCCGCCGCTCAGGCAGCTTTGTGCGCCGGCCGCAGTCGCAAGCGGCGGTGCTGGAAATCCACGATATCCGCATCGAGGTCGAAGCGCTCGGTCTGCCCTATCGCTACGAGCGCGTGATGCGACACAAAAGGCGCAGCAGCGCCGGGGACCGCGCCTCGCTGGAATTGGGCTTGGCCGGACCGGTTCTGGCGCTGGAATGCGGGCATTTCGCCGGCGAGCGGCCGTTCGCGCATGAACAGCGGCTGATCAACCTCACCGCCGTGCCCGAGGCAGCGGACGAGGAATTCGTGGCCATCGCACCAGGGCCATGGCTGATCGGCCGCGTGCCGTGGAGCGAAGCCGAGCACCGGATTCGCGCTGTCGCAGCCGACAGGCATATCGCCGCGGCACTCGACATAGAAACCGGTGCGCCTTGCCTGGTGGTCGAGCGGCGGACATGGAGCGCCGAACATCCGGTCACCCATGTACGCTTTACCTACGCAGCCGAGAGCCACACGCTGGTGGCAAGGTTCAGGCCGTCGCAGGGGTGAGGCGTGTCCAGCCGCAGGCTGGCGAAAAGCCAACGATTTGGCTTTTCGAACACCGAACGCCCGGAGCCATAGCGGAGGGCAGCGGCGCCGACCCCCACCCGGACCTTCGGTCCGACCTCCCCACAAGGGGGAGGTAGAAGGCCGCCGATCAAATCGCCGCGGTAATAATAATCTCGACCAGATAATCCGGGGTGGCGAGCTTTGCTTCGCCGGTGGCGCGGGCTGGCGTGTTGCCTTGCGGCACCCACTTGTCCCACTCCGCGTTCATCTCGGCAAAGGTGCTCATGTCGGCCAGCCAGATGATCGCCTGCAGTATCTTGGTCTTGTCGGAACCGGCCTTGGCCAGCAGTTCGTCGATGGCCGCCAGGATGTCCCTGGTCTGCGAAGCGACGTTGCCGGTTGGCTGGCCGACCTGACCAGCCAGATAGACGGTATTGCCATGGATGACGATCTGGCTCATGCGCGGGCCAATATCGATGCGACGAATGCTCATTGGATGGTTCCTTCCTGTGGCGGTTGCGCTTCTTTAGAGTCGCGACCGGCTTCGGGCAAGATCGTCAGGTCGAATCCCCTTGGGCCAACGGCATATGGATGTGCAAACACGGCAAGTTGACCCTGCGGCCGCAATTCCGCCGGATTGGCTTGTTGACTAATGTAATAACATCACATATCCAGTCGGCCGCTGCCAGCAGCCGGATTTCGCCGCCTACGGATCGCAGAATGACAAATACCTGCCTGACATTCCGCGACCTGACGCTTGGCTACGGCAGCCATCCGGCGATCCATCATCTCGACGGCACCATCCGCAAGGGCTCACTGACCGCTGTGGTCGGCGCCAATGGCTCCGGCAAATCGACGCTGATGAAAGGCATTGTCGGCGTCCTGAAGCCGATGGCCGGCGAGGTTATCCGCGCGCCCGGTGTACGTGCCGCTTATCTGCCGCAGCAATCGGAGCTCGACCGCTCCTTTCCGGCACGGGTGGTGGATCTGGTTTCGCTCGGCCTGTGGCCACGGCGCGGCCTGCTTTGCCGCTACACCAAGGAAGATCGCGAAGACGTCAGCAAGGCGCTGATGGCGGTTGGCCTCGGCGGTTTCGAGAAGCGGCCGATCGACACGCTGTCGGGCGGCCAGTTGCAGCGCACGCTGTTTGCGCGTGTCCTGCTGCAGGACGCCGACCTCATCCTGCTCGACGAACCCTTCAATGCTGTCGACGCCAAGACGGTCGGCGACCTCATTGCCCTGATCAAGCACTGGCATGGCGAGGAACGCACCATCATGGTTGTCGTGCACGATCTGGACCTGGTGCGGCAGAATTTCCCCGAAACGCTGCTTCTCGCCCGCCAGCCGATCGCCTGGGGCGAAACCAGGGAAACGCTGAAGCCTGATAACCTGTTGCGCGCCCGCCGCTTCCACGAAGCCTGGGAAGAAAATGCACCCTGGTGCGAGCCGGGCGAGGACGCTCATGGTCACGATCACCATGGCCACGATCACCATGACCATCAACACGGCGTCGGACCGAGGGCTGCCTGATGGACATGCTTTACGGTCTTGTCATCGCGCCCTTCGCCGATTTCGGCTTCATGCAGCGGGCTTTGATCGGTTCGCTGATGCTGTCGCTCGGCGCCTGCCCTATCGGCGTCTTCCTGATGCTGCGACGCATGAGCCTGTCGGGCGACGCGATGGCGCACGCCATCCTGCCCGGTGCAGCCGCCGGCTTCCTGTTCTATGGACTGGAGATCCTGCCGATGACCATCGGCGGCCTGATCGCCGGCGTCATCGTCGCGCTCGGCGCCGGCGCCGTCTCGCGCTTCACCATCCAGCGCGAGGACGCCTCGATGGCGGCGTTCTATCTGATTTCGCTCGCCATCGGCGTGCTGATGGTGTCGATCCGCGGTTCCAGCGTCGATCTCATGCACGTGCTGTTCGGCACCGTGCTGGCGCTCAACGATGAGGCCCTGACGCTGATCGGCGGCATCGTCGCGGTGACGCTGGTCAGCCTCGCCATCTTCTGGCGGGCGCTGGTCGCCGAATGCCTCGACCCGCTGTTCCTGCGCTCGGTCAGCCGGCTCGGCAGTCCGGTGCATTTCATCTTCCTCGGCCTTGTCGTGCTCAACCTTGTCGGCGGCTTCCAGGCACTCGGCACGCTTCTGTCGGTTGGGCTGATGATGCTGCCGGCCGCAGCCGCCCGCTTCTGGACAGTTCGCGTCGAGCCGATGTGCGTGCTGGCGGTGCTGATCGGCTTCGCGTCCTGCGTCGCCGGGCTGCTTTTGTCCTATCACGCGTCACTGCCGTCCGGCCCGGCCATCATCCTGTCGGCCGGCGTCGTCTATTTCGCCTCGATCCTGTTTGGCACGCGCGGCATTCTGCGCGCGCGCATCATCCATCACCGTCACAGAACGGCCTGATCCCCGCCCCTAGAAGGAGACCCGTCTATGCTGAAATCGATCCATGCCGCCTTGGCTATGAGCGTTATAACATTAACCGCCTTTGGCGCATCGTCGGCCTTGGCGGCACCGCTGAAAGTGGTCGCCAGCTTCACCGTCATTGCCGATTTCGCCAAAAATGTCGGCGGCGACCGCATCGACGTCACCACCATTGTCGGGCCGGATGGCGACGCCCATGTCTACGAGCCGAGCCCGGCCGATGCTGTGGCCATGGCCAAGGCCGACATCGTGCTGGTCAACGGCCTGCATTTCGAAGGTTTCCTGCAGCGGCTGGTCGATGCCAGCGCCACCAAGGCGTCTATCATTACCTTGACCAAGGGCGTGACGCCGATCGATTTCAAGCCTGAATTCGCCGACGCCGACGCGGCCGAAGGTGCCGGCACCGGCGGCGGCAAGACGGTCACCGATCCGCACGCCTTCCAGTCGATCGCCAACGCCAGGATCTACGTGAAGAACATCGCCGAGGCCTTCTGCGCGGCCGATTCCGAAGGCTGCGTCAGCTACCAGACCAATGCCGCCGCCTACACCAAGAAGCTCGACGCGGTCGAAGGTGAAGTGAAAATGGCGATTGCCTCGATCCCGGAGAGCAAGCGCGTCGTCATCACCTCGCATGACGCCTTCGGCTATTTCGAACACGCATACGGCCTGACCTTCCTCGCCCCGCAAGGCATCTCGACCGACTCCGAGCCATCCGCCGCAGACGTCGCCAAACTGGTCAATCAGGTGAAGCAGGACAAGGCGGCTGCGATCTTCGTTGAGAACATCACCAACCCGCGCCTGATCGAACAGATCGCCAGCGAAACCGGCATCAAGGTCGGCGGCACGCTCTATTCGGATGCGCTGTCGCAGCCCGACGGCCCGGCCGCGACCTATATCGACATGATGCACAACAACATCCGTCAGATCAAAGGCGCTATTCTCGGCAGCTGAGTATGAAGGATTGTCCAGCCGGGCCGCATCGGCCCGGTTGGATTTTCCGGCACGCAGTGTCTATTTGGCAGAGAATTCCTTCGGTATGGATTGCCGCCCATGTCGGGGAGTGGCAAGACTGCCGCCTGACCAGTTTGCGAGGATGCTGCCATGGAATACCGCGAAATCAGCGAGGACTATTCGGTTTCGGGCCAGATCCAGCCTGAGGACGTCGCCGCCATCAAGGAAGCCGGCTTCAAGAGCGTCATCTGCAACCGGCCCGATGACGAACAGCCCGGCCAGCCTTCTGCCGACACCGTCAAGGCAGCGGTCGAAGCCGCAGGGCTTGCCTTCCGCTACATCCCCGTCATCAGCGGCCAGATCACCGCCGAGAATGTCGAGGATCAGGCCGAAGCGCTCGACGAGCTCGACGGCCCGGTCTTCGCCTATTGCCGCTCCGGCGCCCGCTGCACCAATCTCTATGGGCTGATCCAACAGTCGAAGGGTTAGATCCGCTCAAGATTTAGATCGGCAGCGCGGCGGTTTCCTTGAGTGTCTCAAGCACGATCGCCGTCTTCACATGCTGCACGGATTCGTGCGGCAAGAGCACGCCGTTGACGAATTCCGACAGCGACTTCAGGTCGGGCGTCACCACTTTCAGGATGTAATCCATCTCGCCGGTCAGCGCGTGCGCTTCCTGCACCTCAGGCAGCCGTGCCACCAGCTCGCCGAAGCGCCGCGCATTGTCGCGATTGTGCGTGGCGAGCGTGACCGAAATGACGTTGACCAGCGAAAAACCGAGTTTGTCGCGGTCGAGCACCGCCCGATAGCCCTTGATAAAGCCATCCTCCTCGAGCCGCTGGCGGCGGCGCGAGCATTGCGACGCCGACAGGTTCACCCGCTCCGAAAGATCATTGTTGGTCAGCCGCGCATCACCCTGCAATAGCGCCATTATCTTGCGGTCAAACTGATCAATGCGCGCTTCATCCATGGTTTTTCCTCGCATCATGCACGATTCACGCATGACATCATCATTTCAAGCGTTTGAATGCAAGCACCGTGCGCCTCCTCCGCGTTATGATCGTGTCAAAGGGCCTTTTCAGGCCAGGCCAGCTTCGGAGGAATATGATGGGTCCCTTCCCGCACGACGCCCCGCCCGCCAAGATCAGCAAGGACAACCCGGCCGGCACCGACGGTTTCGAGTTTGTCGAATTCGCGCATCCGGAGCCCCAGAAGCTCGCTGAACTGTTCACCCGTATGGGCTATGTCGCGGTGGCTAAGCACCGCACGAAAGACATCACCATCTGGCGGCAGGGTGACATCAACTATGTCGTCAATGCCGAACCCGGCTCGCATGCAATGAAATTCGTCGACAAGCACGGCCCCTGTGCTGCCTCTATGGCCTGGCGGGTGGTCGATGCCAAGCACGCTTTCGATCACGCGGTTGCCAAGGGAGCCACGCCTTACGAAGGCGCCGACAAGGCGCTCGACGTGCCGGCAATCATCGGCATTGGCGGCTCGCTGCTCTATTTCATCGAGACCTACGGCAAGAAGGGTTCGGCCTATAATGCCGAGTTCGAATGGCTGGGCACTCGCGACCCGCGGCCGGAAGGCGTCGGCTTCTATTACCTCGATCACCTGACCCACAATGTCTATCGCGGCCAGATGGACAAGTGGTGGGATTTCTACCGCAATCTGTTCGGCTTCAAACAGATCCATTTCTTCGACATCGACGGCAAGATCACCGGCCTGGTGAGCCGCGCCATCACCTCGCCCTGCGGCAAGATCCGCATTCCGCTGAACGAGTCCAAGGACGAGACTAGCCAGATCGCCGAATACCTGAAGAAGTACAATGGCGAGGGCATTCAGCACATCGCTGTCGGCACCGACGAGATCTACGCCGCCACCGACAGGTTGGCCGAGAACGGCCTGAAGTTCATGCCCGGCCCTCCGGAGACCTACTACGACATGTCGTATGACCGCGTGAATGGCCATGACGAACCGATCGAGCGGATGAAGAAGCACGGTATCCTGATCGACGGCGAAGGCGTGGTCGACGGCGGCACGACCAAGATCCTGCTGCAGATCTTTTCGAAGACCGTGATCGGCCCGATCTTTTTCGAGTTCATCCAGCGCAAGGGCGACGAAGGTTTTGGCGAGGGCAACTTCCGCGCGCTGTTCGAATCGATCGAGCAGGACCAGATCAAGCGCGGGGTGATCAAGGTTCAGGCTGCGGAGTAGTAGATTCGAACCGGGCTTCTTGCGGCGCGACCAATTATGACCTAAATTATGGTCATACGGATCGCGCTATGAATGTTTCCATCGCCGAGGCCAAGGCCAAATTGTCGGAACTCGTCAGCCGCGCGGAAGCCGGCGAGGAGATCGTTCTCACACGCCACGGCAAGGTGGCCGCGCGCATCGTACCGCCGGCAGCGGCCGAACCACTGCCGCGTATTGGCGCCTTGAAGGGCAAGATTTGGATTGCGGACGATTTTGATGAACTCGGTCCCGAATGGGACGAGTACGTGAAATGACGGTCGGCCCGTTTCTCGCCGACACGCATATCATCCTGTGGTCGATTTCAGACGATCCACGTCTCAGCCAGCACCACCGCGCTATCTTGGCTTCGGAAGCGGTGGTGTTCGCGAGCGCGGCAAGCGTCTGGGAAATTGCCATCAAACGCTCAATCGGAAAACTCAACGCGCCGGACGATCTGCCAACGCTGCTTCCCAGAATGCAATTTCAGCCACTTGCCGTCACTTTGCAGCATGCGAACGCCGTCAGCAGCCTACCCCACCATCATGGTGATCCATTCGACAGACTGCTGATCGCGCAGGCGCAAGTAGAGAACCTGACCATCTTGACATCCGACCCGCATTTCGCCCGTTACGGTGTCGCTGTGGCATGATCGGCCAAGCAATTGGTCTCACAAACCCAGCCGCTCAACCTCCACTTGTCTCAGCTTCAAATCATAATCGAGCAAGAACTCGTCCAGTTGCGGCGGCTTGACCGACGTGCCGGACAGCATGGCGTGCACCTGGCCGCGGTGATGGATGTCGTGCAGAAAGACATGGGCGAGGATATCGCCGATGCGCTCGGGGATCATGCCGTCCTCGCGCCGGTCGGTGATGACGCGGCGATCGAGATCGTCGGCCGACAGCCTATCGCAAAAGGCGATCAGCCGCCGGTCGGCTGCGACCTGCGCGGCAAACAACGCCGCCGGCTCGTCGAGGGGCACGAAGTCGTCATGGGCGGCAGCACCGAGACCACCCTCTTCGAGAAAATCGAGATAGAGAAGATCGACCGCAAGGATGTGGTTGAGAGTTGCCTTGATCGACGGAAAGAAGCTGGTGCGTTCGGCCTCGAACTCACCGGGCTGGAGGGACAGCACCGCGCGGTAGAGCCGGTCGTTCGACCACAGATTGTTGCCGGCCATACGGCGCAGATGGTCAAGCAGGTTCACGAGATCAGCCCCCTGCCCGCACCAGATACAAGCCCGCCCACATAGCTGCAAATCCCGCAAGAACGATCAGCAGCAGCCGGTTCATGCGCCGACGCATGGCTTGCGTCTCCTCATCCCGGGCGACTTTCATGTTGGTGATGGTGTGCAACATCATCGCCTTGCGCGGAAAGCCGCTGCGGTTGGTCAGGTCAGGCGAGCGCGCCTCGATGCGGTAACTCAGCCGGATCGCCTGGATGAAGACCGCCAGTATGGCGAGTGCCCAGACACCGGCCAGCAGATAGACCCCCGTCATTCCCTTACCTCTCGTATTTCTCGACCTTCTGCTCGATGGCGCCGAAAATCGAATGCCCGGCCTTGTCCCTCATCTCGATGCGTACCGTGTCGCCGAAGCGCAGGAACGGCGTTTGGGCTTCGCCTGACACGATGGTCTCGATCATGCGCAGTTCGGCGATGCAGGAATAGCCGGCGCCGCCGGCCGAGACAGGTTTGCCCGGCCCGCCGTCGAGCTTGTTGGAAACGGTGCCGGAACCGATGATCGTGCCGGCGGCAAGCGGCCTGGTCTTGGCAGCGTGAACGATCAGCGCCGGAAAATCGAAGGTCATGTCGACACCGGCATTGGCCCGGCCGAACGGCTTACCGTTGAGGTCGGCGAGCAACGGCAGGCTGACCTTGCCGCCGTCCCAGGCGTCACCCAGTTCGTTCGGCGTGACCGCGACCGGCGAAAACGCCGAGGACGGCTTTGACTGGAAAAAACCAAACCCCTTCGCCAGTTCCGGTCCGGTGAGCGCGCGCAGCGTGACGTCATTGACCAGCATGACCAGCCGGATCGCAGCGCGCGCTTCTTCGAGAGTGGCGCCCATCGGCACGTCGTCGACAATGACGGCGACCTCGCCCTCCATGTCGATGCCGAAGCCTTCGTCAGCCATGCGGATCGGGTCACGTGGCGGAATGAAGGCGTCCGAGCCGCCCTGGTAGATCAGCGGGTCGGTCCAGAAGCTCGCCGGCATCTCGGCGCCGCGCGCTTTGCGCACCAGCTCGACATGGTTCACGTAAGCCGAGCCGTCGGCCCATTGATAGGCGCGCGGCAGCGGCGAGTGGGCGTCATGCTCGTGGAAGCGCTCCGCCGGCATCGCATTGTTCTCAAGCGATTCCGCTATTGTCGCGAGATGCGGGGCGATGCGGCGCCAGTCGTCGAGCGCCGCCTGCAGCGTGCGCACCAGGAACGAGGCGTCGGTGAAGCGTGTCAAGTCGCGCGAGACGACGACGAGTTTTCCGTCGCGCGTCCCGTCCTTCAATGTGGCAAGCTTCATGCAGTTTCCTCTCCTTGTGCAGCTTTCTCGCTGCTTAACTCCACAACAAGGCCGTCGCGGGCGATCGTCAAGTCGCCGGCCCATGTTTTCCTGACAGCGTCAGTCCAGTCGGCCTCGCCGATCCCGGGATCGTCGGCCGGAATGAGGTGGTTGAGCACCAACCTCTTCACGCCGGCATCGCTGGCGATGCTGCCGGCCTCTTCGGCAAAGCTGTGGCTCGCGAGCAGGTGGCCTTTCAGCCGCGCGCCATTGCCGGTCCTGGCCACCAGCCGCTCGATGCCTTCCTCCAGCATGGCTTCATGGACGAGGATATCCGCACTCCGGGCGAACTCCGCGAGCGGCGGATAAAAGGCCGTGTCAGCGGAGAACACCACGCTTTTCCCGCCGTGTTCGAAGCGGAGGGCAAAACAGTCGGTCACCGGCGGATGCTCGACGCGCAGCGCCGAAACCGTCAAGCCGCCCTGCTCGAGCACCTGGCCTTCGCCGAATTCGACGATCGAAACCAGGTCTCGAATATCCGGCCGGCCCTCGTCGACGATGCGGATTTCGATATCGAACTCGATCGCCTGGCAAAAGCGCTGCCAATAATGATCCGTGCCGGGCGGACCGAACACGTGGACCGGCGCCGCCAGACCCGCCGTCCAGGCGGTGTGGATCAGCGGCCCCAGCTCCAGCACATGATCGGAATGCAGATGCGTGATGAAGATCAGGTCGAGCGATTTCAGGCTGATGCCGGCGTCGACCAGACCGCGCGTCACGCCAAGTCCGCAGTCGACAACGATGCTGCGGCCGCCGATCCGCAGCAGCGAGGAACTCGGCCATGGACCGCCTGGCCGGAGCGCAGGACCACCCTTCGAACCCAAAATCACCAGGCGGTCCGGCATTGGCTCGGTGCTCAAGACCAGTCGCCCTCGGGCGTGCCGTTGAAACGCTTCTTCAGATCCGCCCAGCAGTCGATGTAATTGTCCTGCCGGGTTTCGAGTTCGGCGCCGTAGCGGGTCAGCATCTGCGGAAATCGGGTCTCGAACATGAACGCCATGGTGTTGTCGAGCTTGACCGGTTTCAGGTCCGCGCGCGAGGCCTTTTCGAAGCCAGGCGCATCCGGCCCATGGGCCAGCATCAGATTGTGCAGGCTGATGCCGCCGGGCACAAAGCCTTCTTCCTTGGCGTCGTACTGGCCATGGATCAGGCCCATGAACTCGCTCATGATGTTGCGGTGGTACCAGGGCGGCCGGAAGGTATCTTCGGCCACCAGCCAGCGCGGCGGGAAGATGACGAAGTCGATATTGGCCGTGCCCTCCTCGCCGCTCGGTGCGGTCAGCACCGTGAAGATGGACGGGTCGGGATGGTCGAACAGCAGCGCTCCGACCGGCGAAAAGGTCGCCAGATCATATTTGTAGGGCGCGTAGTTGCCGTGCCAGGCAACGACGTCGAGCGGCGAATGGCCGATCTCGGTGACATGGAAATTGCCGCACCATTTCACCGTCAGCCGGCAAGGCGTTTCCTTCTCCTCGAACCAGGCGCAAGGCGTCTTGAAATCGCGCGGATTGGCCAGGCAATTGGCGCCGATCGGGCCACGGTCGGGCAGCGTCAGCTTGGCACCGTAGTTTTCGCAGACATAGCCGCGCACTTCCTTGTCGACCAGCTCGACCTTGAAGACCAGACCGCGTGGCAGCACGGCGATCTCGCCGGGCCGAAGCTCTATGACGCCCATCTCGGTGACGAAGCGCAAGGCGCCGACCTGCGGCACGACCAGCAACTCGCCGTCGGCGTTGAAGAAATGATCGTCCGCCATCGAGCGGTTGGCGACATAGACATGGGCTGCCATGCCGGTCTGCCCGAGCACATCGCCTGATGTGGTGATGCTGCGCATGCCCTTGATAAAATCGGTCGGCTCCTTCGGCATCGGCACCGGATTCCAGCGATACTGGCCAAGCGCCAGTTCATGATCGCCGACATTGGGAGCGGTCTTCCACAAGGGATAGCTGGCCGCCTTGAAACGCCCAGTGTGCTTGACGCTCGGTCGGATGCGGTACAGCCAGGAGCGCTCATTGGTGCCGCGCGGCGCAGTGAAGGGAGAGCCGGAAAGCTGTTCGGCGTAAAGACCGTAGGCCGGCCGCTGCGGCGAATTCCGTCCCTGCGGCAGCGAGCCGGACAG
Organism: Mesorhizobium sp. M0518; assembly: GCF_040321125.1. Classification (NCBI taxonomy): domain Bacteria; kingdom Pseudomonadati; phylum Pseudomonadota; class Alphaproteobacteria; order Hyphomicrobiales; family Phyllobacteriaceae; genus Mesorhizobium; species Mesorhizobium sp. M0518. The sequence continues at coordinate 123,961 of NZ_JAMYQY010000016.1, read as the reverse complement.
CGTCTCGGTTTCGAAGTCGTTGCCGAAGCCCGGCATATAGAAAAAGGCCATTGCTTCCTCCCAAAATGGATGTCAATTGACCAAACTGGTTTCATTTGTAACCATTGAAAATGTAACCATCAATGGCGGCTTTGAAAAATGGTGATCGAAGCGTCCGACGCGCCTGAAATTCTCAATCTGGAAAATTTCCTGCCCTACCGGCTGCACCGGCTTGCCGAGGCCGTCAGCCGGGAATTCTCGAGGATATACAAGGATCGTCACGGCCTCACGCGTCCCGAATGGCGCACGCTGGCCGGGCTCGGACAGCGTGGCACGATGACGGCGACGGCGCTGGGCGAACAGTCGGCCATGCACAAGACAAAGGTTTCGCGCGCTGTCGCCGAACTCGAACGGCGTCGCTGGCTGACGCGAAAACCGGACGAAAAAGACCGCCGTATCGAACATCTGACGCTGACCGGAACGGGGCTTGCCGCCTATCGCGAGATGGTGCCGCTGGCGAAAGCGTTCGAACGGGATTTGCTGGCAAGACTAAGTGCTGAAGAGCGCGCGGCGATCACCAGCGGACTGGCTGCATTGGAGACCAGTCTGGTCCCGAGCTAGTCCAAGATCAAGCCAATCACTCTGAACGACAGAGTTCGAGCGAGACTGCGTGGGAGCTCCCACCACAGCCAAAGCATAGCATTGCCTTCGATTTGATCGTGATTTGCGTTGTCAGGCCGCGTATAATGCCCATCACACCGACGGGAGGACTACGATGAGCATTCGCACATTAAGTGTCCTAGTGACGCTGCTTGTAGGCACCTGCACATTTGCGCAGGCCCAACAGACAAAGCCGATGTCGATCGAAGTGTTCCCTTTCGAATTGGAGGACAAGAGCGCCGGGGCGGGAATAATTCCCCCGGATGAATATGACAGGCGCTATCTGTCGGAATCGGCACAAGTTGCGAGGGACATGCTCTCCCAGTCTGGGCGTTTTACAGTAATTGATGTGCCGGCGAGGGATACACAGGCTGCTGCGCCGCACGGATTGCGCAACTGCGCTGGTTGTGAAGGCCCGATTGCCAAGGAGCACGGCGCGTCGCTTGCCTTGCTTGGCGTCGTAACGCGCGTCAACCGAACAGAACATACTATGTTCATTCGCATCCTTGACGCCGAAACCGGGAGACATGTTTCGGAGGGGTTTACCGATCTTCGCATGGGTGCGAACCACGCGTGGCCCCGCTCCGTGAAATGGCTGATGAAAAACAGAATCCTGCGGTAGGGCGGCATCTACCAGTCCATCACCACCTTGCCGGAACTGCCGCTGCGCATCGCATCGAAGCCGGCTTGGAAATCGTCGATGCCGATGCGGTGCGTGATCAGGCCGGAGACATCCAGCGGGCCCTGCACAAGCGCGATCATCTTGTACCAGGTTTCGAACATCTCGCGGCCGTAGATGCCCTTGAGATGCAGCATCTTGAAGATGACCTTGTTCCAGTCGATCTCGAAGCCGGTCGGCGCGATGCCCAGAATGGCGATCTTGCCGCCATTGTTCATGGTGTCGATCATGTCGCGGAAAGCGGGGGCGGCGCCCGACATTTCGAGGCCGACGTCAAAGCCTTCGGTCATGCCAAGCGCCGGCATGACGTCGCGCAGCTTTTCCTTCGAGGCGTCGACGACATGCTGGACGCCGAGTTTCTTGGCCAGCGCCAGCCGCACCGGGTTGATGTCGGTGATGACCACTTTGCGCGCGCCGACGCATTGCGCGACGAGCGCGCCCATGATGCCGATCGGCCCGGCGCCGGTCACCAGCACATCCTCGCCGACCAGATCAAAGGACAATGCGGTGTGAACGGCATTGCCCAGGGGATCGAAGATGGCGGCGATCTCGTCGGGCACATCATCGGGGATCGGCACGACATTGTGCTGCGGGATCGCCAGATACTCGCCGAAGGCGCCCGGACGGTTGACCCCGACGCCGAGCGTGTTGCGGCACAGATGTCCCCTGCCCGCCCGGCAGTTGCGGCAATGGCCGCAGACGATGTGGCCTTCGCCCGACACGCGCTGGCCAACCTTGTATTCGGTGACCGCAGCGCCGAAATCGGCAACGGTGCCGACGAATTCATGGCCGGTGACCATCGGCACCGGCACCGTCTTCTGCGCCCACTGGTCCCAATTGTAGATATGCACGTCGGTGCCGCAGATCGCCGTCTTCTTGATCTTGATCAGCACGTCGTTGGGACCGATCTCCGGTACCGGCACCTCTTCCATCCAGATGCCTGGCTCGGCCTTGGCCTTCACCAGCGCCTTCATCATGTTCGACATGCTTTTGTCCCTTGAATCTCTTGATCCGGAATCGCTTTTCGATTCCGGCCTTTCAGGAAATGACCCCGAGTTCGCGCCCGACGGCGGCAAACGCTTCCACTGCCCGATCGATATCCGCGCTGGAATGGGCCGCCGACATCTGCGTGCGGATGCGGGCTTGCCCTTTCGGCACCACCGGGAAGGAAAAGCCGATGACGTAGATGCCGCGCTTCAGCATGCGCGCCGCCATCTCCTGCGCCAGGCTGGCATCACCCAGCATCACCGGAATGATCGGATGATCGGCTCCGGCCAGCGTGAAGCCGAGTTTGCCCATCTGCGACCGGAAGCGCGCCGCATTGTCGTAGAGTTTGTCGCGCAGCCCATCGCCGTCTTTGATCAGTTCGAACACTTTGATCGAAGCGCCGGCGATCGCCGGCATCAGCGTGTTGGAGAAGAGATAGGGCCGTGAGCGCTGGCGCAGCCAGTCGACCACCTGCCTCTTGCCCGAGGTGTAACCGCCGGACGCGCCGCCGAGCGCCTTGCCGAGCGTCCCGGTGATGATATCGACCCTGCCCTCGACGCCGCAATGCTCGGCCGAGCCGCGGCCGTTCTGGCCGACGAAGCCGACGGCATGGCTGTCGTCGACCATCACCATGGCGTCGTATTTCTCGGCGAGGTCGCAGACACCCCTGAGATTGGCGATGATGCCATCCATCGAAAACACGCCGTCGGTGGCGATCAACCGGAAGCGGCAGTCCCGGGCTTCTTTCAGTCGCGCCTCGAGATCGGCCATATCGTTGTTGGCGTAGCGGAAACGTTTGGCCTTCGACAGCCTCACGCCATCGATGATCGAGGCATGATTCAAGGCATCCGAGATAATGGCGTCTTCCTCGCCCAGCAGCGGCTCGAACAGGCCGCCATTGGCATCGAAACAGGAGCCGTAGAGGATGGTGTCTTCCATGCCGAGGAAAGAGGAAATCGTGGATTCGAGCTGCTTGTGCTCTTCCTGCGTACCGCAGATAAAGCGCACCGATGCCATGCCGTAGCCATAGCGGTCGAGCGCCTGGCTGGCCGCCGCACGCAAATCGGCGCTGTCGGCGAGGCCGAGATAGTTGTTGGCACAGAAATTCAGCACCTTGTCGCCGCCGACCTCGATCTCGGCCGACTGCGTTGAAGTGATCACCCGCTCCGACTTGTAGAGGCCTGCCGATTTGAGCCCCGCGAGCTCGCTGTCGATGTGGGAGAGGAATGCTGCGGTCATGGTCGGCCTCGTTTGATGTGGGCTGACTGTCGTCTCGTCCGCGCGAAAAATCCATCGCAAAAACGACCGACCGGTGGCAAGCAGCACGATGCGGCCCCGGTGTCGATCATCATGCGGCCCAGGAACGACACCACGACAAAGGGTTCTGGCCGATGACCGCTCAAATGCCGGTATGGCGCTAAACGAGCCGATAACCATTTCGCGATCTTTCGACAGCCGCCCCTCGCCGGGCAGCCGTCGATTTCCGGTCCTGTTAACGTTTGCAGTTCAATGGTGCTCATACAAGAATCTTTAGGCAAGAATCCGTAGGCGAGAGGGCCGCCCCCGAAAATGTCGCAGCAGCCGGTGCAAACCGTTTCAGGCAAGCTCATACTGCTGATCAAGGCTGGCTATTGGCTGGCCCTGCTGATCATTGCGGCCATGGTGATCGCCTCCTTCATCCTGCTGCAGCAGATGATGGCCACCCAGCAGCACAACCACACCTTGCTCGACATCGTCAGCACGCAAAAGACGCTGTCGCAGCGCATCGTCTTCCTTGCCAGCGCAACGGGTGCCGGTTCACGCGACAAGCAACCGGCGCTGGTCAGCGCGCTCAAGCAGGCAACGGCGGAGTTCGAGACGAACTATGATCTGCTGCTCGATCAGACGGGAGCCGATCCGCAATCGCCGGCCAAGCTTGACCCGAAGTCGATCGAAAGCGTGCTTTTCGCCAAGCCCTTCCACCTCGACTATTTCTCGGTCGGGCTTATCGCCAATGGCGACCGCCTGATCTCGGCCTATGAATCGCAATTCAGCGGCAATGGCGGTTACAAGGGCGGCGGCGAACGCGTCAATCTCGACGCGTCTGTCGCCAACGCGACCTTGTCGGGCTATGCCGCGCTTGGCCAGCGCATCACTGCCGACGCCGACGACCGCTCCGAGAAGCTGCTCGCTCTCCACCGCACGCTGTTCTACGCCACAATCGGCGTCATCATACTGGTGGCGCTGTTCATCTTCAGGCCGATGTCGAACGCCATCCTGCGCAAGACGCATGAATTGATCGACGCGCGCAATTCCATGGCCTTCATCGCGGTGCATGACGGCCTCACCGGCCTGCACAACCGCACGTTCCTGACCGATCATTTCGACACGCTGATCAAGGGCACGCACCGGCGTCGCGAACGCCTTGCCGTCGTCCAGCTCGATCTCGACCGATTCAAGCAGATCAACGATACGCTCGGCCACGCCGCCGGCGACTATGTGCTGGTCGTCACGGCACAGCGCATGCGCGATTCCTGCCGGGCGTCGGATCTGTGCGTGCGCCTGGGCGGCGACGAGTTCGTCATGATCCTCGGCGGCGCCGGCGGCACCGAAGACATCAATATGCTGGCGCGGCGCATCCTGGCACACATCAACGAGCCGATCGTCTTCCAGGGCACGACCATTCTCCCAGGCGCCAGCGCCGGCATCGCGGTCTATCCGATCGACGCCGACAATGCTGGGGATTTGCTGGTCCACGCCGATCTGGCGCTTTACTCCGCCAAGAAGCTTGGCGGCGGCAACTTCTCCTTCTTCTCCGAGGAGCTGCGCCGCGAACTCGACTATCGCAAGCAGCTTGAGCACGACATCAAGGTCGCCATCGCCGAGCAGGCGTTCCAGGTCTATTTCCAGCCGCAGGTCTCGCTGAGCAACGGCACGATCAGCGGCATCGAGGCGCTGGTGCGCTGGAACCATGCCGAGCGCGGCATGATCCCACCCGGCGAGTTCATTCCGGTCGCCGAGAAATGCGGCTTCATGCCCGAGATCGGCCGCATCGTCATCACCAAGGCGATCAACGAGGCCGCCGAATGGAATCGCGCCGGCATTGCCTTCGGACGGCTTGCCGTCAATGTTTCCGGCACCGAGCTGCGCGAGCACGATTTCGATGCGTTCTTGTTCGAGACGCTGGAAAAGGCGGGGCTGCCGCCGCAGAAACTGTCGCTGGAAATCGTCGAATCCGTCATCCTCGACGACGAAAAGACGGGCATCGCGGCCAAGCTGCGGCACATCCGGGCAGCCGGCGTCCATCTTGAACTCGATGATTTCGGCACCGGCTATGCTTCGCTCAGCCATGTCAACCCGAACGAGATCGACCGGCTGAAGATCGATCGCCGCTTCGTCCAGAACATCCATGAGAATGGCGACAACTCGAAGATCGTCCGCGCCATCACCGAGCTGGCGCGTGGCCTTGGCATCTCGATCGTCGCAGAGGGCGCCGAAACCGAGGCCGAGCTCAATTCGCTGATGGCGATCGGCTGCGACCAGGTGCAGGGCTACTCCATCGCCTTCCCGATGCCGCACGACAAGGCGCTGGAATGGCTGACCGCCCGCATGCCCAAGAAGGCCAAGCTGACGGTGCTGCAAGGAAGCCTGGCATAGGTACGGCCGGGCTGCCTTGACAACCGTGTGTGAAGATGGCGGCTTTGTCGGATCGCAACCGGGTATCGGGGCCGATGACACCGTTTCGGTTTGTCCTGGCGGCGCTTTTGATTTTTGCGGTCCCCGCCCAAGGGGCCGATCGCATAATCTATCTTACCTTCGACGATGGGCCGCTGAACGGCACAAGCAACATCCTCGATGTGCTGGAAGCCGAACAGGTTCCGGCGACAATGTTCATGGTCGGCATGCATGCGCAGGCGAGCGCCGCCAACAGAGCGCTCGTCCAGCGCGCCAGGCAGCTTCCCCTGGTGACGCTCGGCAACCACAGCTACAGCCATGCCTACAATCACTACCGGCATTTCTACGGCAACACCGAGGGTGTCGTCGCCGACATGGTAAGGGCGAATGCGGTGCTCGGCTTGAAGCCCGTGGTGCATGCAAGACTGCCGGGGCGCGACGTGTTCAGGCTGCCCTCCATGTCGAAGAACGACACTTCGCTTGGCCTCGCCCAGGAGGGGCGTGAAGAGCCCGATTACGAGTTTGTCGCGGCCTCAGGCTTCTATCTCTACGGCTGGGACCATGAATGGGTCCACAAGGACAATGGCGAGCCGGTGCAGAGCGTCGATCATCTGGTCAGCGAGATCGATCACCTGTTCGGCTATGGCCGCTTCGTCAAACCCGGCAAGCTGATCCTGCTGATGCATGACGAGATGTTCCAGAACGCGTTCGACGGCAAGACGAAGCTGACCAATTTGATCGCCGCGCTGAAGCTGCGCCATTACACTTTTGGGACAATCCAGGGCTACGACGACTGAGCCGGCAAAGACGGCAAGCTCTTCAGCGGATTGAGCATTGGCACACCAAGTGGCGCGAAATGACGCTCGTTGTCCGTCAGTATCGTTAAACCATGGACCTCGGCTGTGGCAGCAATCGCTATGTCTTCAAATCCAGGCCGGTGCGCCCTCGCCCGATCCAGGATTAGTCCCGCAGCATGCGCGGCGCGCAAATCGAAGGGAAGCACTCTTTCTCCATAAAGGTGCTGAACCGCTTGCCACCAGCCGCGCAGCGAGTTCGCCTTTGTTGTCGCACCCTCACGTTCGGCCTTCGCTATTCCAGCGGCAACTTCGGATGCGGTGACAACGGACAGGAACAGATGGTTGCTCGCCTGGTCGAGCCAAGTCGCCAATGCATGCCGATCCGCTTTCTTGGACGGCGCCATTGCCGAGATGATATTGGTATCCAGCAGAAACATCGACCGCGTTACAACGCAACCTTGCGAGCCGGTTTGCGGGAACGAGGCGGAATATCGCCAAGGTCACCAGGGAAGGCCGCCAACAATTGTCCAAAACTTGGCACGCGCGAAAGCCTTTCATAGTCTTCGAAAGACAGAATGACAGCCTGCTTGCGCCCGTGACGGGTGATGACGGCAGGCGTCCCGGCGACGGCTTGATCGACCACCGCTGAAAGTGTTGCCTTGGCATCCTTCAACTGAATCTCGCGCATAGCTTGCTCCAAAATGACTAGAGTGGTCATATAGCAGAGCAACTCGGATCAAACAAGGCCTGTCGATCCCACCAAGATCATCCCACATTCGCCCGCAACACGGCCAGCACCTGCGCGAACTCCGCCAGCCGCTCGTCGGACAGTCCGACCCGCAGCCGCTTGTCAAAGGAAAGCGCGGCCTTACGCAATGTCTCGAACATCGCTTCTCCGGCCGCGGTCAGTTCGACCAGATGAACCCGGCGGTTGATGGGATCACGGCGGCGCGTCAGCAGGCCCTGCGCCTCCATCGCGTTGAGATGGTGGGTCAACGTCGCGCCTTGGATGCCGATCATGCCGGCGAGTTCACGCTGATTGGCAAGCTTGCTCGACTTGACCGACAGCAGCGTGAGCCAGACCGGCAGCGTGCCACCGGCCTCGACCAGGGCAGCGTCGAAGGCCTGGGCAACCAGCTTGGCGGTTCGTCCGAGATTCATGCCGACTGGCGGGCGTTCGAAGGGTGTCATTGCAGGACACTAGACGGTGTCATGCACGGATGGAACTGGCGCGACTTATACATTGACATCTAACCATTTGATATCTAATTACCGAGAGATGGCGGGCTAAAGAGGAAATCCGGTTATGCAATATGTCTACATCGTCGTTATCGGCCTTCATGTCATGGCAGGTGTATTCTGGGCGGGTACGACGATCGCGGTCGGCCGTGACCCGGACATCCGGGCGGAACGGTTCTTCCGGCCGCAAATGGGCGCTGCCAGTCTGGTTTTCCTGACCGGCATACTGCTCTGGTATTTCTTTCACGAGGGCGTTTTCGGCTCGATGGAGAAGGTGCTGGCGCTGGGCATCGTGACGGCCCTGATCGCCGCCGGCGTGCAAGGCGCGCTGGTGGGCTCAGCCAGCAGGCAGCTTGCCGGTGCCGATGCGGCAACGGAAAGCCAGTTGCGCGCGAAGATGACAAGAGGCGAGCGCATCGCAGGGGGGCTGCTGGTGCTGACCGTGCTGTGCATGGCCACGGCCAGAATGTTTTGAGCGCCGCCCACGCAGCACAAGCTCACAGAATCGTACGTTGTCTGGCGACGAGCCAATGACGTGCGGGCGCGCGGCCAGACCGAAGTATACGGGCTCTCGTACGCAGGTCCGACCGCGCGCCACCGATCCTCGCAATAGCTAATTTCAGATACGCAAGCCGAACCTGATGCCGTCATAGATGGCGGCGTGGATGTTGCGCGAGGCGACCGCGTCGCCGATGCGGAACAGCACGAAGCCGCCTTCTGGATTGCGCTTGGGAAAGATGTCGCCACCACTCACCAGCCGTTCGTAGTCGACCGCACCGCCATTCTTCGACAGAGGCTTTAGCGATAGGTAGAGATCATCGAGCGGCAGCGTACCGTGCTCGACCACCACCTGGTCGACCCTGCGCTCGCCGCGCCAGCCATCGGCGAAATCCGAAGCCAGCTCTGCGATCAGTTGATTGCCCTCGCGCCGCACCGAACGCAGCCGCGTGTTGATGGTGATGGTGACGCCCTTTTCCTGAAAGGCCCTGATATAGGGCACATGGTTCATGCCGCCCATTTCCGGGGCAAAGAAACGCTCCGGCGATACAAGCTCGAGTTTCGAGCCGGCATTGGCGATCAGTTCGGCGGCGCCCATGCCCTGATGGCCGCCATTGTCGTCATAGAGCAGCACATTTTCGGCCGGCTTGACGCTGCTGGCCATGATGTCCCAACTCGAGGTGACAAGGTTGTCGCCGGCCGTCAGCGGCGGGTTCTGCGGCAGGCCGCCGGTAGCGACCACCACCACATCGGGCGACAGCGCCAGGACATCGTCTTTTTCCGCCCAAGTGTCGTAGCGGATCTCGACGCCGAGCCGGTCGAGTTCAGCCAGCCGCCAGTCGATGATACCGATCAGTTCCTTGCGGCGCGGGTTCTGCGTCGCCAATCGCACCTGGCCGCCGGCCTGGCTCGATGCTTCAAGCACCATCACCTTGTGGCCGCGCTCGGCCGCGACCCGCGCAACCTCCAGCCCGCCGGCGCCGGCTCCGACGACCACGATTTTCTGCTTCGGTCCTTCGGTCTTGACGATGATATGCGGGATTTCGGCCTCGCGGCCGGTCGCGGCATTGTGGACGCAAAGCGCTTCGCCGCCCTCATAGATGCGGTCGAGACAATAGGTGGCGCCCACGCACGGGCGGATCTCATGCTCGCGCCCCTCCATCACCTTTTTGATGATGTGCGGATCGGCGATATGGGCGCGGGTCATGCCGACCATGTCGAGCTTGCCGGTGGCGATGGCGTGGCGTGCGGTGGCCACGTCGGATATGCGCGCCGCGTGGAAGGTCGGGAATTTCGTCGCCGCCCTCACCTCTCCGGCGAAATCAAGATGCGGCGAAGAGCGCATGCCGGTTACCGGGATGACCTTGGTCAGCGCCGCATCGCTCTCGATCGAGCCACGAATGATGTTGAGGAAATCGACCTTGCCGGAGCCCGCCAGCCGCCTGGCGATTTCGATCCCCTCCGCCTTCGACAGGCCTTTTTCGAAATCTTCGTCGGCGACCATGCGGATGCCGACGACGAATTTGTCGCCGACAGCTGCCCGCACGGCATCGAGCACCATGTTGGTGAAGCGCAGGCGATTGTCCAGCGAGCCGCCGAATTCGTCGTCGCGATGATTGGTGGCCGGCGACCAGAAGCCGTCCATCAGATGGCCGTAGGATTCGAACTCGATGCCGTCGAGGCCGGCGGCCTCGCAGCGCTGGGCGGCTGAAGCATAGTCGGCGACGATGCGCTCGATGTCCCAGTCCTCGATCGTCTTCGGGAATGCGCGATGCGCCGGCTCACGCACCGGCGAGGCCGAGAGCACCGGCAGCCAGTCGGCCTTGTTCCAGCCGGTACGGCGGCCGAGATGGGTGATCTGGATCATCACCTTGCAGTCGTGCTCGTGGCAGGCGTCGGCGAGCTCGGCCAGCCACGGCACGATCCTGTCGTCATAGACATGCAGATTGCCGAAGGCGGCCGGGCTGTCGCGCGAGACGATCGCCGAGCCGGCGGTCATGGTCAGCGCCATGCCGCCCTTGGCCTTCTCTGCATGGTAGAGCCGGTAGCGCTGTTTCGGCATGCCGTCCTCGGAATAGGCCGGCTCATGGCTGGTCGACATGACCCGGTTCTTCAGCGTCAAATGTTTGAGCTGGTAGGGCTGGAGAAGCGGATCGTTGCTGGTCATCGTCTTCCTGCGGTTTCAAATTGTGCTAATGAGCGGCAAAATTCGTTTTCAAGCATGTCGTCCCGCACGCACTCCGGGCGCATGCGACAAGGATTGCGCCCATGATCGACACCAAAACTCTCACCCAGCTCGGCGCGCACGTCGAGACGCCACAAAGCCCCGAAGCAGCGGTCCTGGAGACCGTACCGTTTTCGCGTGGTGACGGACCGCCGGCGATCGTGCGCTTCACCTGTCCGGAATTCACCTCGCTGTGCCCCGTCACCGGCCAGCCGGACTTCGCCCATATCGTCATCGACTACGCACCCGATGCGGCTCTGGTGGAATCGAAGTCGCTCAAGCTGTTCATGACCTCGTTTCGCAACCATGGCGCCTTCCATGAAGACTGCACCGTCATGATCGGCCGCCGCATCGTGGCGGCAACCAAGCCGCTGTGGTTGCGCATAGGCGGCTATTGGTATCCACGCGGCGGCATTCCGATCGATGTGTTCTGGCAAACGGGCGCTCCGCCCGAAGGCGCCTGGCTGCCCGACACCGGGGTGGCGCCCTATCGCGGGCGGGGTTGAGCTCGCCCATCATTCGCACTGATATTGGCTGAGTGCCCATTCGCCGGTCACCGACAGCAGGTCCGATATCTTCCAGTCGCCGTCGACCCTCTTGAATTTCCATTCCAGCCGGTGCGGGTTGCCCGATATGACGAAGGCGACGATGACCTTGGCCTGGTCGCCGTTGATCGCCTCGAGCGTCTTCAGGCTCTTGTCGATCTCGGCCTTGTCGTAATCGGCATTATCGAGCGCCATGTTGGGGTCGAGGCACTCGCCCTGCCCGGATTTGCGCAAGGCGTCGCTCTTGTCGAGCACGGTTTTGGCCGGGTCGATGAAATGGCTTCGCTCGGCTGGATCGATCTCCAGCCCGACCTGATCGTAAAACGGCCGCACCACAGCGGTCGGCGAGCCCGGCTGGATCGGTGCGGCCGGCGCGGCTTCGGCTGGCGACCATCCAACAGGCGGCGTTGCCGGTTCCACTCCGGTTCCGGGTGCATTTGCGGGCGGAGCCCCGCTGTCGCCCGGCGCGGCGTCAGCCGGCGGCGCACCCAACAGGCCTTGCGCGGCGGCGCCGCTCAGAGCCGCCAGCAGACACACACCCGACAGGGCCAGCAACCGGCGATGGGCCATCGCTTCACTCCGGCGTCTGGCCGGCCATGCATTCCAGCGCACTGAGCGTCCAGTCGCTGGTCTTGGAAGCGATGTCCGATATCTTCCACTTGCCGTCGATCTTCTTGAGCGACCAGAGCATTTCACGTTTGGAATCATCGCCCTCGGAGAACAGGCTGAAGGATACCGTGACCTGTGCGTTATCGCCATCCAGCTTCTCAGACAGTTTCAGCGTTTTCGAGACGGTTTTCTGATCGAAATCCTGGGCGTCGAGACCAGGATCGAAATCGATGCAGGCGACCTGGTCCGGGTTCTTCTTCGTTGCCTGGTCGTTCAACTCGAACAGTTTCGTCACCGGTTCGGTGAACCGGTCCCGATATTGTTCGTCGGCCTCGAACTTGACCGCCGGGACATAGAAGAACTTCACCGCATCGGACGCCGGTCCGGCGACGGCGGCGGCCGGCAGGGCTATCGAAAGGGCGGCAACGAGCACTGTCAGTCTCATGCAGAATCTCCGGCTTTTGATGGCTTGAGCCTATCAATACCACGTATCCTGCATATCGGCTTTTTTGCGGCTCATGAAGTCCTGCAGCGCCTTGTTTCAGCCGTCCAGCCAGACGTTCTGAAGGTCCATCTCGAATGTCTGGTGGACACCATAGTTCTTCACCTTCTTGTTCTGGTGGCTGTAGAGCTTCTGCCAGAACGGCTGAATAATGACGCCCGAATCCTGCAGGATCTGCTCGACATCCTTCATGACCTCGCGTCGTTTCTCCACGTCGATGAGCGATAGCGCCTGCTTGAGCTTGGCGTCGAAATCGGGGTTGGAATATGCCGATTCATTCCAGGCCTCGCCGGTGCGATAGCCGAGCGCCAGCACCTGGACGCCAAGCGGGCGCATGTACCAGATCGTCATCGAATAGGGATATTTCGTCCAGTCGTTCCAGAAGGTCGAACCCGGCAGCACCGTGCGCTTCACCTTGATCCCGGCATCGCGCAGCTGGCCGGCAATGGCGTCGCCGGTATTCTTCTGCCAATCGTCCTCGATGGTGATCAGCTCATGCTCGAAGTCAGCCTGTCCGGCTTCCGCCATCAGCTTCTTGGCGCCGGCGGCGTCGCGTGTCTTCTTGGGCAGCGGATAGTATTCCGGATGGATCGGGGCAACGTGGTGGTTTTCACTAGGGGTGCCTCGCCCGGCGTAACCAAGTTGGAGGACCGCATTGTTGTCGACGGCCATTTGCAGGGCGTTGCGCACCCGCTTGTCGTCATAGGGCTTGTGGGTAATGTTGGTGCGCGCAACCAGCGTCGTCGCCGTCGCCACCTCCGATTTCACCAGATCCATCTTGTCGAGAATGTCGATGAAGTCGGCGGGCGACTCGAAATTGAGGTCGATCTCACCCGATTCGAACGCGTTAACGGTGGCGTTGAAATCGGTGCCGTAGTCGATGAACTCGACGCTGTCGAGCGGCGCTTCACCACCCCACCATTTGCCATTCTCACGACGCTTGACGACCGCCTTCTGGCCGACATCGTAGGAGACCAGTTCGAACGGTCCCGTGCCGATCGGCTTCTTGATCGGATCGGCACCATCGGCATCGAAGCTGCGATGGACGACGAGCGCCGGATAGTCGGTGAAATTCGGGATCAGTGAAATGTCTGGTTCGCTTAGCTTCAGCTTGACCGTGTTGTCGTCGACCTTGGTGATCGCACCATCCCTGGCCTTGCCGGTCTTTGTGTCGATCAGCGCGCCGACACGGGCGGCCATGGAATTGCCGGCGACATTCTTCTCGCACCAGCGCGTCAGATTGTGAGCGACGTCATCGGCGTTGAAGGCATCGCCGTTGTTCCATGTGATGCCCTTGCGCACATGCAGCACATATTCGGTGGCGTCGTCATTGATATCCCAGCTTTCGAGCAGAACCGGCTCGAAGGTGAACTGCCTGGTATAGCGGACAAGCGGCTCCAGCCAGCAACGCGAAATGTTCGCCAGTTCCACCCAGTCGTAAGTGCGCGGATCCTTCTGTCCCTTCACCGACATCGAGACGCGCAGCGTTCCGCCTTTCTTCGGCTCTTCGGCCAAGGCCCGATCCGGCACGGCAAGACCGATCATGCCATAGGCAAGCGCCGTCGATGCGCCGAAGGCGCTTGCCAGCGCCAGGAACTCGCGCCGGTCGACACGACCCGCGCGTGCTTCGACCGCCATTGCCTCGATAGCGCTCGGCACGCGATCGCCACTGCTTCTGAAGAATGCCATTTTTTCCTCCCGTCTGGTTCCCTTGATCTTGGTTCTTCGCGTCAACTGACGCTGTCCGGCAGCCTCTCCTCGCGCCGCGCGATGAAATCCATCAGGCCATCGGCGATGCCTTCATCGAGCTTCGGCTCCTCGTAATCCGCCAGCATGTTGCGCGCCTTCTCGCGGCCGCGCGTGTCGTGGTCCTTCGCCCCTTCCGCCTTCCACTGTTCGAACGAATTGAAGTCCATGATCGAGGGCATGAAGAAGGCGGATTCGAAATGTTCGAGCGTATGCTGGGTGCCGAGGAAATGGCCCTGCGGTCCCACCTCGCGGATGGCCGCCATGGCTTCCTTGAAATCGTCGAACGGCAGACCGCCGGCATATTTGTACCAGCCGATGAGCTGTTCGCAGTCGGTGGCGAATTTCGAATAGCCGCAGGTCAGGCCGGCCTCGAGCCATCCCGCGGAGTGCCAGATGTAGTTGGCGCCGGCGAGGATGGCGGCATGCATCAGCATGTTCGCCTCGTAACCCGCCTGGGCGTCGTTGAGCTTCGACCCGACATGAAAGCCGGACGTGCGCCACGGCAGCCGGTATTTCCGCGCCAAGGCTCCCATCAGATACATCATCTGCGCCGCCTCGGGCGTGCCGCCCATCGGAGCGCCGGTCTTCATGTCCACCGTGACCATGAACTGCCCGTAGATCTGCGGCGACCCTGGGCGCAGCAGTTGCGTGAAGGCGACGCCCGCCAGCGCTTCCGCATTGACCTGCGCAACCGCGCCCACGGCGGACGCCGAAGTCGAGGCGCCGCACAGTGCGAAGGGTGCGAGGATCAGCGGCTGGTTGCTTCGCGCATAGACCTTCATCGCGTCCAGCATGGTGGCGTCCCACACCAGCGGCGAATTGCAGTTGGTGATCGACACCAGGACCGGATTGTCGCGGACGTAATCCTCGCCGAACACGATGCCTGCCATCGCCATCGTGTCTTCCGCCCGCTCCTTGGACGTGACGATGCCCATGAACGGCTTGTCGGAATGCTTAAGCGCGGAATGGATGATGTGGAGGTGACGCTTCGGTACCGCGATTTCCATCGGCTCGCAAATGACCGAACTCGATGAATGCAGCGCCGGCGCCATGTAGGCGAGCTTGTGGAAATTGTTGAGGTCGGCCAGCGTGCCGTAGCGCCTGTTGTTGTCGAGATCGCGAACATAAGGCGCGCCATACATCGGCACGAAGATGGTATTGTTGCCGCCCACCCGCACCGTACGCTGCGGATTCCTCGCATTGAGCGTGAACTCCGACGGGACCTTCGATACCAGCTCCATCAGCAGGGCCCGGTCGATCCGCACACGAGTTTCCGAGACATCCGCGCCCGCCGCCTTCCACAGCGCGATAGCCTCGTCGTCGCGGAATTCGCATCCCACCTCTTCGAGGATCAGGAGCGACTCCTCGTGGATCAGCTCGACCGCCTCATCGGGGACCATCTGGTAGACGGGGATCTGGCGGACCAGGGTCGGGAACGACGTTACGGGGGCTCCGCGCAGCGCCTTGCGCCCCAGGCGGCCGCCACTGCGGCGGTTGGCATGTTCGGTCACTTCAGGGGCCGGTGCGTTCATGGCAACTCCATTCCACTCATGAAGGAGCCTAGCGCGACAAAATGGTGATGTGACGCTGGAAAATCCTGATCTCTTGTATAAGCTCAGCTTATGCGAAGCCTGCGCCACCTCCTGCCCTCGGCCGGCAGCCTGATCGTCTTCGAGGCGGCCGGGCGGCTTTCGAGCTTCACCGCCGCCGGCCGCGAGCTCGGCATGACGCAGGCCGCCGTCTCCTATGCCGTGCGCGGGCTGGAAGAGCAGCTTGGCGCCAAGCTGTTCCAGCGCCGCCACCGCCAGGTTCTCCTGACCGAGGCCGGCGAGCGCTTCCATGCCGATGTCTCGCTTGGGCTTTCGCATATCCGCAAATCGGCGGAGGATCTACGCCTGCAGGCGACCGGCGGTCATGTCACGCTGGCCGCCTCGACCGCGTTCGGTTCGTTCTGGATGATGCCGCGGCTGCAGCAGTTCCGCGACGAACTGCCGGGCATCGACCTGCGTATCCAGACCGCCGACCGCGACCTCGACATCATCGCCGAAGGCATTCCGCTCGGCGTGCGCGGCGGCGCGCCGCGGGACTGGCCGGACTATCACTCGTTGCCGCTGGCTGACGAGGAGATATTTCCCGTCGCCGGCACCAGCTATGCGGCAAAGTTCGGCCTGCCCAAATTCGCTGCCGAACTGGCCACGCACCGCCTCATCCATTTGGAGGAGCCGTATCGCGAGGCGGCCAGCTGGGACGAATGGTTCCAGTCGGCGGGCGCCAATCTCAGCGATACCGCGCGCGGCCTGCGCATCAATGACTACGGCCTGGTGATTCAGGGCGTCATGGAAGGCCAAGGCATCGCGCTCGGCTGGCGGCATCTCGCCGAGCGGTTGCTGGCGTCGGGCTTGCTGGTGCCGGTGACGGATCATGTGCTGAAGACCGGCAAGGCGTTCTATGTCGTCTGGCCGAAGAACCGGGAACTCAGCGACAACGCCCGCAAGGTGCGCGACTGGCTGGCCGCTCAGGCATGAGGGGCAGTGCCTCCCAGTCCCTTGGAAGTCGGCGGGACAGCACCCCCCTCTGTCCTGCCGGAGATCTCCCCGCAAGTGGGGAGATTGGCAGTTCCAGCCTCGCCACCCTTCCTGCAGCGCTGCAGATTGGCGAAAGCCGTGGCGACATCCGATCTCCCTCCTTGCGGGGGAGATGGCCGGCAGGCCAGAGGGGGGTGCTGTCCCGCCAGCATCATCGCTATTCCGCCGACATCGAATGCTTCCTCATCGGCGTCGAATCCGCCTATAGTGGCGCCATGCCCATCCGCCAGCTTTCCGAAACGATGATCAACCAGATCGCCGCCGGCGAAGTCATCGAGCGTCCCGCAAGCGTGGTCAAGGAACTGGTCGAGAATGCGCTCGACGCCGGTGCTTCGCGCGTCGAGATCGTCACAGCCGGCGGCGGGCTGAACCTGATCCGCGTCACCGATGACGGTTCCGGCATTCCCGAACGGGAGCTGACGCTGGCGATCGCACGTCATTGCACCTCCAAGCTCACCAAGGATATCAACGACATCCGCTCGCTGGGCTTCCGCGGCGAAGCGCTGCCGTCGATCGGCTCGGTGTCGCGACTTTCGATCCGCTCGCGCACGGCAGCAAGTGACAGCGCCGCCGAGATCGGCATCGAGGGTGGCCGCGTCCTGCCTGTCAGGCCGGCGGCGGCCAATCGCGGCACCACGGTCGAGGTGCGCGACCTGTTCTTCGCAACGCCGGCCCGATTAAAGTTCATGAAGGGCGAGCGCGCCGAAAGCTCGGCCACCAGCGATGTGGTCAAGCGCATCGCCATCGCCTTCCCCGCCGTGCGCTTCACGCTGGCCGGCTCGGACCGCTCGACGCTGGAATTGCCGGCGGCGGATGACAGCGCGGAAGGCAGCCTGCGCCGTGTCGCCCAGGTGATGGGCGCCGACTTTCCGGACAATTCTATTGCCCTCGACGCGATGCGCGAAGGCGTGCATCTGACCGGCCACGTGTCGATCCCGTCCTTCACCCGCGCCAACGCGCTGCAGCAATATGCCTATGTGAACGGCCGCCCGGTGCGCGACAAACTGATCGCCGGCGCCATACGCGGTGCCTACGCCGACGTCCTGCCGCGCGACCGCCATGCGGTGACGGTGCTGTTCCTGACGCTCGACCCGGCCATCGTCGACGTCAATGTTCATCCAGCCAAGGCCGATGTGCGCTTCCGCGATCCCGGCCTTGTGCGCGGACTGATCGTCGGGGCAATCCGACAGGCACTGGACGATGCCGGCGTCCGCGCCGCCACCACGGGGGCCGCCGGCATGATGGCGGCGTTCCGGCCAGGGGCCGCATCCTACGGCCACGGTGGAGCGGCAAACGGCCACCGCAGCTACGACGCGGCCTACCGCGCCTCGGGTCCGTCCGGCTTCGATCCCGCCCGGTCGTCGCAGCGGCCGCTCGATATGGGTTTCGAGGGTGCGGGCTTCCAGCAGCGCGGCTTGCATGAAAACGAGCAAGCGGCTTTCGATGCCGGTCCGCAGCATAGCGCCGATGCACGCGCAGGGCAGGATGAAGCGGCCGAGACGCTGCTCGGCGCGGTGCTGGGCGCGGCGCGCGCCCAGGTGCATGAGAACTACATCGTCGCCCAGACCAGGGATTCGCTCATCATCGTCGACCAGCATGCGGCGCATGAACGGCTGGTCTACGAGGCGCTGAAGAATGCGCTGCACTCGCGCCCGGTGCCCTCGCAGATGCTGCTTCTGCCCGAGATCATCGACCTGCCGGAGGAGGATGCCGAGCGGCTTGCGCTGCATTCGGAAACGCTGGCCCGCTTCGGTCTCGGCATCGAGCGCTTCGGCCCCGGCGCCGTCGCGGTGCGCGAGACGCCGTCGATGCTGGGCGAGACCAATGTCGGGCAATTGGTGCGCGACCTCGCCGACGAGATCGCCGACAACGACACGGTCGACACGCTGAAGGAGCGGCTGGACAAAATAGCCGCGACCATGGCCTGCCACGGCTCTGTGCGCTCCGGCCGCCTGCTCAAGGCCGAGGAGATGAATGCCCTGCTGCGGCAGATGGAGGCGACGCCCGGCTCGGGCACCTGCAATCACGGTCGCCCGACCTACATCGAACTTAAGCTGGCGGATATCGAACGGCTTTTCGGGCGGCGATAGCTGCGGACGGATTGCGGGCCATCGCTTCACCACTTGAGACCGGCAAGCCAAGGAGATCGGCCGACAATGCGGTCACCCGCGATTTTCGCCTGGCGGCCCGAGCAGCGCGATCGCAGCCGCCGCCAGCAGGAGGATCGCACCGGCGATTTCAGCCCAGCCGACCGCCTCGCCGAAGAGCCAGGCTCCGGCCGCTAAAGCGACGATCGGCGAAACGAAGGCGTAGAGCCCGGCACGGACGGTGCCCCAATCACGCATCAGCACGAGATAGAGCGTATAGGCGACGATCGTGCCAAACAGCGACAGGAACAGCAGACTGCCGATGGCGGCCGGCGTGTGCAGCGCCTCGAGCGTCTCACCCGAGATCGGCTCCAGCACGAGCGACAGCGCAAGCAGTGCAACACCGCCGATCGCAGCCTGGACCATTGTCAGCGCCAGTGGTTTGACCGCGCCCACCAGCGGGCGCGAAACCACGCTGCCGAAGCAATAACAAGCGGTCGCAACGACGATCGCAGCGAGCCCGATGCCGCTCGAACCGCTTCCCGCGCCAAGCCGCGTCCAGAACAGCCCAACCAGCCCAATGCTGCCGATAGCGAGCGCGGAAGCGTGGCGCCAGGTCGGTCGCTCCTCGCCGGTGAATGCGGCAATCGCGAACAGCAGGATCGGGATCAGCGCCAGGTTGACCAGCCCCGACAATCCCGAGGGCACGTGCTGCATTCCCCAGAAAAGCAGACCGTAGGTGCCGGTATTGACCAGCAATGCCGAGACCACCGTTCGCCCCGTTCGCCCGTGGGCGAATGCCGCGCCGGCTCCACGCACCGCTGTTGCCAGAAGCGCGGCGGTCAGCAAATAGCGCGCCGCCGCCAGCAGTAGCGGAGGCACGTCATTGAGACCGAGCTTGATCGCCGCCCAGGTCAGCCCCCAGATCAGCGACATCACCGCGAAGAAGGCGAGATTGCGAACCACCAGATTCGCCGCTCAGCGCAGTCCCTGACGATCGACAAGTATCCGGTGGATGTCGATCCGCTCCGGCAGCTCGATCAGGAACTCGGCATCGCGGTCCAGATGATGGACTTTGGTCGGTTCGCCTCTGGTAAAGGCCGTCATCGCTTGCATGTCGGCCCAATACGAGATGGTTGTGAACCACGTCTCGGCATCGCGGTCTTCGCGCAGCAATTGGACGCCAAGCGCCGTCTTCTCGAGGGGCGGAATACCCTCGGCACGCAGGTATGGCTCATAGGCGTCGGCGACGTCGCGGCGGGTGCGACCGCGCCAGATGCGCGCGATGGTCGGTTTGGTCGGCATGAGGTTCTCCTTCAGACAGGGGACAGCAACTGAGCGCAGCAAGCAACGCCGGGTGGGATCAGGCGTGAACACGAGCCAGGAACTCGCGGACCAGCGGCATCGCGTCGTCGAAATGTGTCTCGAGCAGCCAGTGACCCGCCCCTTCGATCAGATGCAGTTCCGCATCGGGCAGATCGCGATGATAGGCCCGTGCCGACGCCGCGGGCATATAGCCGTCCTCTGGCCCCCAAAGGATCAGCGTGGGCGGGTGGTATTCACGCAAATAAGCCTGGTAGCGCGGAAACCAGGTCAGATTGGCTTCCAGCTTCTCCATCAGACCGACGGCGATCTGCTGGCGAACCGGCGTGTTCATCAATGGCCAGTGAAGGCTCCAGAGATCGGGCGGCACGCGCGTGGCAACGTCATCAGCCACTTCCCCGATGAACTCGGCCCGGAACCCATCCTCGCTCACGGCGGCCTCGAGCGGACGGTGCCTGTCGGGCGTCTTGTCGGTCCACCAAGCCTTGATCGTGGCGTATTTGGGGCCAAGCACGTCCTCGTAGATGTCGCCGTTCTGGATGATCAGGGCGCTGATCCGCTCCGGATGCGAGATCGCATGCCGGAGTCCTATCTGCGAGCCATAATCATGCAGCCACAAGGCGTAGCGTTCGAGACCGAATTCACCGGCAAGTTTGGAAAGCACGTCGGAATAGGCGTCGAAATCATAGCCAAAGGCGGCCGGATCTGGTGTGCCACTGTATCCGAAGCCCGGCCAGTCGAATGCAATCGTTCGCCAGCGGTCGGCGAGCGCCGGCATCAGTCGGCGGAATTGGAACGAAGAGCAGGGATAGCCGTGCGGCAACAGCAAGACAGGTGCTTCTGGCGGCCCTGCCTCGCGATAAAAAATGGATAGATCATCCAGTTGCATGCGTCGGTGCGTCGTTGCACCCGGCATTCGGACCTCCGTCGAATAAACACCGGCTAAACGCCTTTGACCGAGGGATCGTTCCGAATGAGGGAAACGGCAATATGGATCAGGCCGGATCTCCGGATGACCAGCAAGGCAGGCAAAGGCGCAACTCCCGCCCGGGGAATGGCTCCGACTTACCAAATCATCTCTTCAAATTCACCACGATGACACCGCCCAGCGCCAGCGCGCCGCCGATTATGCCGAGCAGCGTCGGGACTTCGCCCAGCCAGAAGAAGCCGATCAGCGCGGACATCGGCGAGACCAGATAGAGGAAGTTGGAGGCACGTGCGGCGGGCAGACGCGACAGCGCGGTCGCCCAGGCGGCATAGGCGATCAGGCTGGGCACGATGCCAAGAAAGATGACGGCGCCGAGGCCTGCCGTGTCGGCAACCGCCGCCTGCGAAAAGGCCGACGGCAGGAAGGGCGCCAAGCATAGTGCGCCGAGCACCATGTTCGAAGCCGAAATGGTCAACGGATGATGGCGGGCAAACAGCGGCTTCTGGACGATAGTGTTGACGGCCGAGCACAAGGCCGAACCAAGCACCAGAAGAGCACCGGTGTTGAAAGACAGGCCATGCCCGTCGGCCATGGCGATGACGCCAATGCCGGCGAAGGAAATCACCGTGCCGGCCCAGGCCATGCCCGAAAAGCGCTCGCCCAGCAGGACCATCGCCATGATGGCGGTGAAGATCGGGCTGACATTGATGATGAAGCCGGCGGCACCGGCCGAGACGGTCAGTTCGCCGAAATTGAGCATGACGGTATAAAGCGCGACGAAGATGGCGCCGCCAAAGACAAGGCGCCACACTTCGTCGAGCCTGGGCAGCACCGGGCGCTTGACGGCCAGGAAGATCGCCGCCGGCACCGCGGCGATGGCAAAGCGCAATGCACCCAATTCCAGCGGTCCGAAGGCGGCGAGACCGGCTCGGATGGCGGGAAAGGCAGAAGCCCAGCCGACCACCGTCAGCGCGACAGCAATGGCTGCCGTGGTGTCCATCCGCTGTGTCGAATTCAACGTGCCCGTCATCGCGCTCATCTCACTGCCCTCGTATTCTTCGGTCCTGAGAGGCAGAAAACGCCATTTCAGGCCAGTTGACAAACGACCAAATCGAGGATCACCTGTGACTATGGATCACAGCTCGGACACAATGGTGCCGCTCGAGACGCTGCGCGCCTTCGATGCGGCGGCGCGGACAGGCAGCTTTTCGGCGGCCGCCGAAAAGCTCAATATCACCCATGGCGCCGTCAGCCGGCAGATCGCCAAGCTCGAGGACTGGCTGGGATTGAAAGTCTTCGACCGTGGTGCGCGCGGCGTCTCGCTGACGATCGAGGGGAACCGGCTGCATCTGCGCACGTCGGAAGCCTTTGCGCTGATATCGACCCATTCCGACCGCTGGGTCGAGCCGCGTGGCACCGCCGTGGTGCGGCTGACCTCGATCCCCTCGGTCAGCGGGCTGTGGCTGATGCCGCGCATGGCGGCTCTGGAGAACAATCCCTCGAAGCTGCGCATCGTGCTCGATGTCGACATCCGCCAGGCCGACCTTGCCGATGAGGGTATCGATCTCTCCATCCGCTGTGGACGCGGCGGCATTCCGGGCCGCGTCTCGGTGCAGCTTTTCGAGGAACATGTCTTCCCCGTCGCGTCACCCGGGCTTGCCCGCGAGATCGGCCGCGGCGACCCGGCCCGGCTGCTCAAATATCCGCTGATCAACGATTCCGACGCGTCTGCCTGGCGCGCCTGGTTTGCCGCGCAAGGCATGGATTATCGCCCGCGCCCGCAGGACCGCCGCTTCGAGGACTACAATCTGGTGCTCGACGCCGCCGCCTATGGGCTGGGCATCGCGCTGGCACGCCCACCCCTGACCGGGCATCAATTGCAATCGGGCCGCATCACTCCCGTCGATGAGCGCACCGCGCTCAATCCGGTGTCCTACTGGCTTGACCGGCCGATCGGGCGGCCGCGTGCCGCAGCCGCCGACCTCGCCCGCCGCATCGCGGCAGAGGCCGGGCTGGCTCCGGACAAGATCGAGGCGTTTATCGAAGCCGAGCGATAGGCCTCTCGGACATATATCGAGAACCGGCCGATTCGAAGCTCAGCGAAGCAACAACAGAACGAACCCGAGGATCACGATTCCCAGAAAACCGGCCATTATCGAAACAAAGCCAATTTTCACCAGCAACTGCTCAGGGTTCGGCACCGCACCATGGGATTGATTGGCCGGCCTGTGCCTGCCCGCCAATGTACCCAGGGCGGCAGCGTTGCGCGGGACTGGAGCCTGCGGCGGGATAAGCGACAGCAATGACAGCCCCGCAACCTTGGCAGGGGCATTGTCATTGGCCGTTGTCGAAAGCGGCAAGAAGGCTCGCAGCGTTTCGGCTTCGGGTTCTGCCTTTCTCGCCGCGATCGTTGCCAACGCCGCCTCTTCGCCCGTCTCAAGTTGGGCAAGATAGGCATCGACGATGCCAGCCGATGCGATCTGCTGCGATTTGACGGCCATCGGCGCGGCCGGCAAAGTCAACAGCGCTGGCGCTGTCTGTTGTGCGAGCAGAGACGGCGCCGGCGGCTGGACCAGCGCCTTGACCAGTGCCGTCATGACTGGATCAGCCTGCCCCGAGGGCACTGCCTGCGGCGTCATCACTTCCCTGAGCAAGGCGGGAAGACGAGTGGAGGAAATGTCCATTGCGGCCTGCCAACACCATTTTTCCGCCTCACAATAAGCGTTCAGCATTGTCTCAGGCTTGTCGCATGCTTGACCTCGCCGGGAATTTATGGCGATGAAATCCTCATGAACCCTGGCGTCCCCGCATGATGAACCGTTTCGAAGGCCCCGGCGGCAAGGAAGCCCGCATCCGCTATTTGGATGGCGACTTCCAGGTTACCAGTCCCGGCGCGTTCGTGCGTTGCGCGGTGACAGGCGAAAGCATTCCGCTCGACGAGTTGAAATACTGGAGCGTCGCCAGGCAGGAGCCCTACATCAGCGCCACCGCCTCGCTGCGCCGCGAAATCGAGATGCATCCGGAGCTGCGTAAGCGCGGTTAGAGCAGTTCCCCGTTTCACGGAACGGCGAACCGCTCCAGCTCTTTGTTTGACGCAATTCCCAAGGGAAAGCGCTATGCGCTTTTTCCCAGGAAAACCGTTTCACACTTTTCCTGGAATTGCTTTAGCCCTTCAGCTTGCGCTGGCGCCAGGCATCGAGCGTCTCGTCGATGATGCGCTCGGGAACGTGGTCGAGTTCGAAGACCGTGTCGATCTCGAGCACCTCGAGCCGGTCGAGGAAGTCCTGTGAGGCGCCGTGGCGCAGCCGGGCGGCGTCCTTGGCGGTGGTGATGAGCACCAGCCCTTCGGCGTGCGCGGTCGCCGCCAACTCGGCAAGTTCGTCCTCGGCATAGAAATGATGGTCCGGAAACGGCCGCGTCAACGCCAGTTCGCCGCCGGCTTCGCGCACCGTGTCGAAGAATTTCTCGGGATGGCCTATACCGGCGAAGGCGAGGAACCGCTTGCCGGCAAGCCCTGCCTTGCCGCTTGGCTCTGTATGGGCCTCGAAGATCGGCCGGCCGGCGCGTGCCGCCTGGCGGACGACGGCGTCGGCGGCAGTGCCCTCGCCCATTTTCAACAGCCCACTGGTGAAGACCAGTTGATCGACGATCCTGGCTCGGAGCGGACCGCCCGGAATGACACGGCCATTGCCGATGCCATAGCGCGCATCGACGACGACCAGCGCATAGTCGATGTGGATGCGGGCGCTCTGGAATCCATCGTCCATGATCAGGAAATCGCAGCCATGCCGTTCCAGCAGCAGCCGGGCACCGGCGGCGCGGCTGGGCGTCACCGCCACCGGCGCGTGTTCGGCCAGCAGGAGCGGCTCGTCGCCGACATGCCTGGCGCTGTCGTGATGGATATCGACGACATGCGGCTCGGCGAAGGAGCCGCCATGGCCGCGCGACAGGAAGCCTGGTTTCAGATGCATGCGCTTGGCCTTTTCGGCGAGCGCGATGGCCACCGGTGTCTTGCCGGTGCCGCCAACCGTAAAATTGCCGATGCACAGAACGGGTGCCTCGATCTTCTCGCGCTTGGCCCGCCGCATGCCGCGGCCGGCGGCGGCGGCATAGATGGCCGATAGCGGCGACAGCGCCAAGACCCGCCAGTCCGGCTCTTCCCACCAGAAT
This sequence comes from Mesorhizobium sp. M0518, assembly GCF_040321125.1. Taxonomy (NCBI): domain Bacteria; kingdom Pseudomonadati; phylum Pseudomonadota; class Alphaproteobacteria; order Hyphomicrobiales; family Phyllobacteriaceae; genus Mesorhizobium; species Mesorhizobium sp. M0518. The sequence goes on along the minus strand of NZ_JAMYQY010000016.1, from coordinate 98,746 downwards.
GGTGGTGCTTCGGAGGCCACGTTAGCGCCCGTTAGCGCCCTTCAGGCGCGACTTGACGACCAGCGGCTGGATATAGGGCTCGAGCGATTTCAGCGTGCGCGCCAGCGCGCCGCGCATTTCGTCGACGGTCGCCACGCCTGCCGCCATCATCTCGTGGCGCGCCACTTCGTTGGTCAGGAGGAAATTGACGGCGCCGGCCAGCATGTCGCGATCGCGCACCAGCTTGGCGCCGCCGCTGTCGAGCAGACGCTGGTAGGCCTCGCGAAAATTCTGCACATTGCGCCCGGCGAGAACCGCCGTGTCGAGCATGGCCGGCTCCAGCGGGTTCTGGCCACCCTCGGAGGTAAGCGAGCGGCCGACGAAGGCGATTTCGGTCAGCCGGAGATAGAGTCCCATCTCGCCGATCGTGTCGCCGAGCAATATATCCGTGTCGGCGGCGATCCTGTCGCCCTTGCTGCGCCGCGCGACCTTCAGGCCCATGCCGGAAATTTGTGCCGCAAGCGCCTCGCCGCGATCGGGATGACGCGGAACGACGATCGTCAGCAGACCATGGTGGCGTTTGTGCAGCGTCGCGTGGACTTCAGCCGCGACCACTTCCTCGCCGTCATGGGTCGAGATCGCCGCCCAGGTCGGGCGCGTGCCTACCTGCCGCCGCAGCGTCGCCAGCGCCCGTTCGTCGACGGGCGGCGGCGAGGTATCGACCTTGAGATTGCCCGACACGGTGACCGGCCGCGCGCCTAGCGCCAGAAACCGCTCGCCATCGACATCCGACTGCGCCACGACGTGAGCCAGGTTCTCGAACAACGCCTCGGCGATGTTGGCCCGTTTCTTCCACGACTTGAACGAGCGGTCGGACAGCCTGCCATTGACCAGCACCTGCGGCACGCGGCGCGCGCCGAGCTCGAGGATGGTCATCGGCCAGATCTCGGATTCGGCGATGATCGCCAGATCCGGCTGCCAGTGATCAAGGAACCGGCTGACCGCCGGCTTCAGGTCGAGCGGTACGTATTGATGGATGATCCGATCACCGAGCCGCTCGTCGGCGACCTGCGCCGAGGTGACCGTGCCGGTCGTCAGCACGATGTTGACGCCGTAGTCGAGAATGCTTTCGACCAGCGGCACGACGGCTATGGTCTCACCGACGCTCGCGGCATGGATCCAGATCACCGGCCCGTCGGGGCGCGCGCGGCCGGCGACGCCATAGCGCTCGCGGCGGCGGTAGCGGTCTTCCTTGCCGCGCGAGGTGCGCCAGGCAACATAGGGCCCGACCAGCGGATAGGCTGCCGCACCCGCGAACCGGTAAGCCGACAGCATGGCCCGTGCCCAGCGGCCGCTCATCGCGGAGCATCCACGAGACGGTAGGCCTCGGCAGTCGCGGCATTGAGCGCGGTCGTCACTTCCTGGCGCTTGCGCTCCATTTCGGCGTCATCGGCGCCGGCCGCCACGAAGATCGGCTGGCCGATGACGATCGACGAACGGCCGAACGGCAGGTTGATGGTGGTCTTGTCCCAGCTCTTCTCCAGCACCTTGCGGCGGCTGGTGGTGATGGCGACGGGCACAAGCGGCCGGCCCGAGAGGCGGGCCAGGAGAACGATGCCAAGCCCTGCGTCTCGCGGCGTGCCGTGCGGAATATCTGCGATCATGGCGACGTTCTTGCCGACGGCGAGCGACTTTTTCAGGGCGATAAGCGCTTTTGCCCCACCCTTGTCGAGATGCCTGGCATTTTCCCGCCCGCCCGACCCGCGCACCGCCTCGATGCCGAATTTTTCCAGCATCAGCGCGTTGAGCTCGGCATCGGCGCTGCGTGAGACCATGGCGACCAGCGGCTTGCGCTTGGGGTAGTAGGCCGGCGTCAGCAGATGCTGGCCGTGCCACAAGGCTATGATGCCAGGCTCGAACTCGGTATAGGCGCCGCCCGAAAACCGCGCCGAGCCCTCCACGACGCGATTGGTGAGGCGCACGAAGCGGACGAACTGGGCGAACAGGCTGGCGATGGCGTTCTTGACGAATCGCGACTGCGCCAGCGGTTGGCGAATCTTGCGCCAGAAGGCCTTGGTCGTGCGGCTGCGTCCCCTGCCCGTGGGCGCGGCATCGCTTGCTGGCCCTTTCGCCAGGTCATGCTCCATCGAAGTCAACCGGAAGCCTTGTTGTCGGGGTCCAGCAGCCGGTGCAGATGAACGACGAAATAACGCATGTGGGCGTTGTCCACGCTGGCTTGCGCCTTGGCTTTCCATGCCGTGTGCGCGGATTGATAGTCGGGATAGATGCCGACGATGTCGAGGCCCTCGAGATCGCGGAATTCGGTGCCGCCAAGCTTCTTCAGTTCACCACCGAACACCAGATGCAAAAGCTGTTTCTTTCCGTCTTCCGCGGGCATGTCGGTCCTTCACATATCGTGAGTTTGTCACAGGTCTAGACCAAAGCCGCCAACTTTGGAACCTTTAGGGCGAGATGAATTCATCTCGCCCGGGAAAACGCTTTCACGCGTCCAGGCCGGCGATGACGCCGGCGAGCACGGCCAGCAATTCACCGCTGCCGGCAGCAAGGGCGCCGTGGCGGGTCACCTCGCCGGCATAGAGCGGAGCGCGACCGTGCTGGTCGAGCAGCTGGCCGCCGGCCTCGCGCAGGATGAGGTCGGCCGCCGCAATGTCCCAGTCATGCGCGTTCGGCTTGACGAAAGTGGCGTCCAGCGCGCCATTGGCGATCATCGCCAGCCGATAGGCGAGCGAAGGGCTGTAGGGCGCCCGCTTCAGCCGCGCCTGCCATTCGGCCGGCATCAGGTCGGTCAACTGCTTCAGCCCGGAAATCTCGGCCGTGTCCGCCAGCTTGCGAACCGCAATGCGCTTGCCGTTGCGGAAGGCACCTTGGCCGGGCAGCGCCCAATAGGTTTCCTCCATCGCCGGGCATTCCAGCACGCCGGCCAGCGTACGGCCACGCTCGACGACGGCGACGCTGACGCACCAGGTGCGCTGGCCTTCCAGAAAACCGCGCGTGCCGTCGATCGGGTCGACGACGAAGGTGCGGCGTGCCGAAAGCCGGACCGGATCGTCGACCGTCTCTTCCGACAGCCAGCCATAATCCGGCCGCGCCGCCAGCAATGTTTCGCGCAGGTAGGCGTCGGCGGCATGGTCAGCCTCGCTCACCGGCGATGTGCCGCCCTTCATCCACACTTGCGGGCTGTTGCCGAAGTAGCGCATGGCGATGAGCCCCGCCTCGCGGGCGGCATCGCGCAGCAGCGGCAAGTCCCCAGAGGCGCCGGAGATGGCCCCGGCTATGGTCAGGTCATGCTCCGGCAAGGGTCATGCCTTCGATCAGGAGCGTCGGCGCGGCGGTGCCGAAATTGCGGTCGAGGTCATCGGCCGGCACCATGTTGAGGAACATCGTCTTCAGGTTCGAGGCGATGGTGACCTCGGCGACCGGATAGGCAAGCTCGCCATTCTCGATCCAAAAACCGGAAGCGCCACGGCTGTATTCGCCAGTGATCATGTCGACGCCCTGGCCGAACACTTCGGTGACGTAGAAGCCGGTCTTGAGCGATTTGATCAGCTCTTCCGGCGACCGCTCGCCAGGCTCGATGGCGAGATTGGTGGAGGATGGCGTCACGGAAGAGCCGCCGCGTGCGCCGCGGCCGTTGGTGACGAGACCCAGTTCCCTTGCGGCCGAGGTCGACAGGAACCAGTGGTTGAGCACGCCTTTCTCGACCATCAACAGCTTTTCGCCCTCGACGCCCTCGCCGTCGAACGGCCGCGAGGCCTGGCCACGCCGCCTGAGCGGCTCGTCGGTGACGGTGATGGCGGACGCGGCCACCTGCTTGCCCATCATGTCGCGCAGAAACGAGGTCTTGCGCGCGACCGAGGCGCCATTGATGGCGCCGGCCAGATGGCCGGCGATGCCGCGCGCGACGCGCGGGTCGAACACCACGTCTACCGGTCCGGTCGCCGCCTTACGCGCGCCAATGCGGCGCACCGCGCGTTCGCCGGCCTTGCGGCCGATGTCTTCGGGCGCATCGAGATCGGCAAAATGCTGGCGCGAGGAGAATTCATAGTCGCGCTCCATGCCGGTGCCCTCGCCGGCGATGACGCTGGCCGAGCGCGAGAACCGCGAGCCGATATAGTGGCCGAGGAAGCCATGCGAGGTGGCCAGCACCAGGCCACCCAGACCGGCACCGGCGCTGGCGCCGGCCGAATTGGTCACGCCCTTGACGGCAAGCGCTGCCGCTTCCGCCGCCAATGCGGCTTCCTTCAACTGGTCTGCCGACACTTCGGTGGCGTCGAAAAGATCGAGATCGCGCGTCTGTTTGGCGAGCAATGCCGGGTCGGCCAGCCCCTGATAAGGATCCTGCGGCGACACTTTCGCCATCGCCACGGCGCGCTCGGCCAGTGTTTTCGGGTCGGACGCCGCCGTCGCGGAGACACTCGCCACGCAGCCGCCAACGAAAACGCGCAGCGCCACATCCTCGCTTTCGGAGGCTTCGGTAGCCTCGACCTTGCCGAGACGCACCGACACCCCGGTCGAGCGGCCGCGCACGGCCACCGCGTCGGCGGCATCGGCGCCGGCCTTCTTGGCAGCCTCGACCAGAGCCGCGACGCGGTCGGTCAATTTTGCTGCGTCTGATATATCGGTCATGCCTGAAATCCTGCTGGTGCGGCCGGTGTGCGGCCGTTGCCCACCCATCTATTGTTCCGGTCCGGCTTGTGCAATGGCATAGGCTTCAATCAAAATGCAGCGTGGACGGTTCAAAACCGCGAACCCTGTGACGCAAAATCGGTTCGCAGCCTGCACGGAGCATTTTCGATGACGCCTTTCCATCTCGCCTTTCCGGTCCGTGATCTCGATGAAACCCGCGTTTTCTATGGCGAGGTGCTGGGCTGTGCGATCGGCCGTTCATCCGCGACCTGGGTGGATTTCGACCTCTACGGCCACCAGATGTCGGCGCATCTGCGGCCGCAGGCCGCACAGGCCCCCAGCGACGGCAAGGTCGACGGCATTGTCGTGCCGATCCCGCATTTCGGCGCCGTGCTGTTGATGGACGACTGGCAGAGCCTGGCGGCACGGCTGGAGGCGCGCGACGACATCGACTGGCTGGAACGGCCGATGGTGCGTTTCAAGGGCGAACCCGGCGAACAGGCGACGCTGTTCATCCGCGATACCTCGGGCAATGCCCTGGAATTCAAGGGCTTTCGCTCGCTGGAGCAGGTTTTCGCGCACTAGCTCAGATCGATGACATCGGTCGATCAACGGCCGAAACGGCCCGCCGCGAAAGGTGCGAGCCGCGCTGGATCGCCGCGTCCGCCGATCAAATCGGCGACCAGCCGCGCGGTGATCGGAGCCAGCGTCAGGCCGAGATGGCCGTGCCCGAAAGCATGGATTATGCGGGAGCTGCCGCGCGAAGCGCCGATGACCGGCCTGGAATCCGGCAGGGACGGCCGGAAGCCGAGCCATTGCGAGGCAGGCGAGCCGAGCCCGGGAAAAATTTGCCTGGCGCCACGGTCAAGCAGCGCCAGCCGGCGCGGATTTGGCGGCGCGACCAGGCCGCCGAGTTCGACGGTGCCGGCGACCCGCAAGCGGCCAGCCATCGGCGTCAGGTAGAAACCAAGATCGACGGGACAGACAGGCCGGTTGAGCAGCGGCGCGTCGGTGTGGAATTCCAGATGATAGCCGCGCTCGGTCTCGAGCGGAATCCTGTCGCCGGCCTGCGCGGCCAGTGCGCGTGACCGTGCACCGGCGGCGATCACCACCGTGCCAGCCTTGATGCGAACGCCGGGGCCGCTGAGCTGGACACCGCCAGCCTCGACCTGCAGCCCGGTGATCTCAGCCTGCTTCACCGATGCACCACGGGCGCTCACCGCGCCCAGCAACCGCCGCATCACCATTGCCGGATCGGTGACATTGATCGAGTCGGGAAAATACACGCCATGCGCTGCTGTCGCCGGCAGGCCCGGCTCAAGTGCCGCCACCTCTTCCGGAGTCAGCACCTCTTGGTGGATGCCAAACCCAGCGCGCATTGCCCGGCCGCCGGCGCCAGCGGCAAAATCGCTCTCGCGGCGATAGAGGTAAAGACAGCCATTGCGGCGCAGCAGATCGTCCAGATCGGCCTCCCCAGCCATTTCCTCCCAGGCCGGGAGGGCGTCGGCCAGCAGTCCGGCGAGCGCCAGCGCATTGGCCCGGGTGGCCGCCGGCAGCGACTGCCGCATGAACCGAACGAGCCATGGCGCCAGCTGCAGCAGCGCCGGCCAGCGCAGCGAAAACGGGCTGTCGGGATCAAGCAGCAGCTTTGGCAACGCCCGCAGCACCGCAGGAGTGCCGACCGGCATGCAGGCATATTCGGCGATCGTCCCGGCATTGCCGAACGACGCGCCGGAGCCCGGCTCGTTCGGATCGATGAGCAGAACTTCGCGGCCGTCCGCGACAAGGCGAAGTGCCGTCGCCAGCCCGACAACTCCGGCGCCGACAATGGCGATTTCGACCGTTTCAGAAGCAGCCACTGTGGATCTTCCCGATTGACCTTGAAATCCCGTACCGATCATGTGGTCTCTTGGTTCGGGGTCACGGTCCAGTCTTGATCCCTGGAATCGAATAGGCCAGATCTTTCCGCGCCTCAGGCGACCGGCGTCCAGATCACGTCCTCGATCTTTTGCGCGCCGGTTGCCAGCATCGCCAGCCGGTCGAAGCCGAGCGCGATTCCGCTGGCCAGCGGCATGATGGCAAGGGCGGCAAGAAAATCCTCGTCCAGCGGATAGCGCTCGCCATAGATGCGCTGTTTCTCATCCATCTCGATGACGAAACGCCGGCGCTGCTCGTCGGCGTCGGTCAGTTCGCCAAAGCCGTTGGCGAGTTCGACGCCGCAGCAATAGAGCTCGAAACGCTCGGCGACGCGCGAGTCGTTCGGGCTCGGCCGCGCCAATGCCGCCTCGGCCAGCGGATATTCGCACAGGATGGTCGCGCGCCCCTGCCCGAGCAACGGCTCGATTTTTTCCACCATCACCCGGCTGAACAAATCGGCCCAGCTGTCGTCGGGCGCAGTGCGCAGGCCGGCCTGGGTCAACGCCGCATACAGCGCGTCGCGATCGGTGCTGCCGTCGGCGGCGACCGTGGCCAGCAGGTCGATGCCGGAATAGTGGGTGAAGGCGTCCGCCACCGTCAGCCGTTCGGGCTCGGCAAACGGATCGCAGTCGCGGCCCCGGAAAGAGAAAAGAGTCGCCCCTGCCCTTGTCGCGGCCAGCGCCAGAAAGGCCGCGCAATCCAGCATCAGGCTCTCATAGGCCTCGCCCACCCGATACCATTCGAGCATGGTGAATTCGGGATGGTGCAAGGGGCCGCGCTCACGGTTGCGGTAGACCGGACCGAAGCTGAAAATCCTGACTTCACCGGCGGCGAGCAGCTTCTTGCAGGCGAATTCCGGCGAGGTGTGGAGATAGAGCGGCGTCCTTGCACCGTCCGGCCCGACCGCTTCCGTGGCGAAAGCCGCCAGATGCGCCTCGTTGCCGGGTGAGACCTGCAGGGCCGCCGTCTGCACCTCGACGAAATCATGGGCGGCGAACCAGTCGCGCAGGCTGGCGGCGATGCCATTGCGCAGCATCAGCCGCGGGCGGCGGTCGGCGTGGACATGCGGCGTCCACCAGGGCGAAGCTTCGGTCATGGGGCTCAGATCATGGTGGAAGGGGGCTGGCGGCGGCGGCCAAGATGCGCTAGGCCCCCTTCCAGCGCCGCACAAGCCGGCAAACGCCAGTCAACTCTTCTTGCAGGATTTAAAACCGTGGTGAAAGTCATCGCCAGTTCGCTCCGCAAAGGCAATGTCGTCGACAGGGACGGCAAGCTTTATGTGATCCTCTTTGCCGAAAACATCCACCCAGGCAAGGGCACGCCGGTGACGCAGCTCGACATGCGCCGCATCGGCGACGGGGTGAAGGTTTCTGAGCGCTACCGCACCACTGAACAGGTGGAGCGCGCCTATGTGGAAGAGCGCGAGCACACGTTCCTCTATCGCGACGGCGAAGGCTTTCATTTCATGAACCCGGAAAGCTACGACCAGGTGGCGGTATCGGAAGCCGTGGTCGGCGACATGGCGCCCTACCTGCTGGAAGGCATGGCCGTGCAGGTGTCACAGTTCAACGGCATTGCGATTTCCCTGGTGCTGCCGCAGCGCGCCACCTTCGAAGTGGTGGAAACCGAGCCCACGACCAAGGGACAGACGGCCTCGTCGTCCTACAAGCCCGCCGTGCTGTCCAACGGCGTGCGCACCCTGGTGCCGCCGCACATCGCGCCGGGCACCCGCGTGGTGGTGATGACGGCTGACGGGGCGTATGTGGAGCGGGCTAAGGACTGAGAGGGGCGGGCTAGTGAAGGCAAGCTAGACTTGGGTTACTACCTTATCTAAACCTTCGACGGCCCTTCTCGAATTGCTGTTTGGCGTTTATTTTTCGCCCCGGCATTGAAGCCGTGAGTGGCGGCCAGAATCAGTGGCCCGAAACGTTTCTCAAACTCCTCCCAAAGTTGATCATAGAGACTATCGAGCAAACGAACGAGGCGCCGCGTTGCGCGATTGAAATCGCGCTGGAGTTCAACAAGGGCTTCCTTAAAGAACCGCGTGACATTGATACGCCGACCAAACTGGTCCTCGCCTTTTATACCTTGAAACCGATGCTCGAACAGCGCAGCCATCCGAAACGTCTGATCGTCTTGCGTAAAGTCGCGTTCTACGCCCTGATGCACCCGAAAATTCCGCTCAGTTCTCAGTCGCCCTTGATCAACGAGCATGTCGTCTAAGATGGCGGCCACATCCGGGACGACGCCTTTCTTGCGCAACGCCTCGCTTGTACAATTTCTGACCTTAACGCCGCATTGGAAGACCTGATTCGTGAGGAGAAGCGCGCAGTCAACGACTGAGACATAGCGTACAAGAAATACGTCAAGCGCGATCGTAAGCCATTCATAACGAGATACGGGAAAGTCACGAAAATTCGTTGGAAGCGGTTCTGGCCAAAATAGGTCACCAACAAGATTTAGTGATTCAACGCGCGCTGCCAAAGCATGTAGATATTCGTTCGTTTCGAGAGCATACTTGCAGTCGGGATGCTTGTTTACCTCCTCCCAGCTGTCGAAATTCATATTGACGATGCTGAGGCCGTAGATGCGGCCGATAAATGGATGGTAGTCCGACTGCAAGATGTATCGGACAAGCGACGCCGAGCGCGCCCGCCTCGGCTTGGAGAATTCCTCATCAATTGTTTTAGAATGCATCACGAGTATTGCTTCCCGGCTGTCTCTGACACTGTATAATTCTTCGAGGAACCCATAGCATAAGTGATGGGCGCCGGGGTATCCTGTGCTGAGCGAGCAGAAAACGTGCGGCGGAGGGGTAAATGTCTATTCGAAGGATCGCACTCAGTGCGCTGGTCGTGAACCGTGCGAACGATCGACATGGAGAGCTTGAAAACGAAACCGCTGCTATCGCGCAACTCTTCGCGTCGCAAGAACAACACATGCGCAATTTGGCGAAGGATCTAGCCGCCAAGGGCGAGGTTTTTGAGCCACCGCTCGTATTCCCCGACGGCGACAAATTCGTTGTTGCCGACGGCAACCGACGTACTACCTGCCTGAAACTACTATCCACGCCGCGCCGCGCACCGACCGTGGAATTGCAACAGTTCTTCACGGAGTTGCGCAAGCAGTGGAAAGGTAAGTTCCCCGATAAGATCGAGTGCCGGGTCGAGACTGACCGCGACCGCGTAGATGACATCCTCTTCCGCCGCCACATCGGCGTTCAAGGCGGCATAGGGCAAAGCAATTGGAACGATCGGATGAAAAACAATTTCGTCATCCGAACAGGGAAGAGTAATGGGCTTCATGTCGCCGATGAGATCGAGGCAAAGCTAAGGTCGGCGAAAATGCTGCCTAGCAGGAAGATTCCTCGATCCAATATGAACCGCCTACTCTCGTCCGAATCATTGCGCAATCGGTTGGGAATTTCGGTTCGTAAGGGAAAACTAGAGTTCATCCGCGAAGAGCAGGCGACGCTCCGTGCCCTGCAGCGCGTCGCCAACGATCTCGCCGCTCGAACCATTACCCTCGACGACATCTGGGACACGGAGGCTAAGCTCGAATATATAGATGACCTCGACCGTGAAGGCGTACTGCCGACAGTGGCGCCAAAGTCCAAGCCAGTTCAAGCCTCGGTGTCGATATCAACGCACCCGGCACCTCAGAAACCTAGTCCGGCCAAATCCGCACCTTGGCCGCATCTCATCCCTCAAGTGAACTATGGGGTGACGTGGGCTGCACACCTCCAGCGCCATCGTGAAATTTGGGAAGAACTGCAGTTTAAGCTGAAGCTCTCCGATCACCCCAATGCAATCTCAGTACTGCTTCGCGTTCTGCTTGAACTCTCTATCGACAATTATATCAAGGAAAAATCACTGACTTCAGTCCATGAGAACGACAAGCTGGCCCAAAAAGCGGCGAAGGTTGCAGAAGATATGTATGCTAACGGCAAACTAGATAAGAAGTACCTCGGGGAGATAAATAAACTCAAGCATGGTGAAAAACTCATCTCGATGGATACACTGAATCGCTACGTCCATTCACCGAATTTCAACGTCTCGCCAGAGCATCTAAAAATGCTATGGGGCACGCTGTCAACGTTCGTAGTCCTCTGTCTTAGTGCTTAAAGCCTGAGCGCCAACGTGGGGTTTGAAGGCCGACGACCCTCGTTGCTGGTTTGCCCAAGGGTATGGAGGCGCTGAACGATGACACTTGTTGCAGGTCTGAGTGTGGGAGGGCTACCTGCATTCATCGGTGACTTACTCGTCTCGTGGCGGATCCCATCCGCGGTTGATTTGCCGACCCAGCATCGGGAGGGAGTCTACCCCGGACTAGGAGGGGACCACGCTGCCGGCCTTGCTCAGAAACTAATAATAGTCCGACCGTATCTAATGCTTGCTTGGGCCGGAGAGCGCGCAGAAGTAGATCGGATGATCCGCGAAATCGATGATGCGTTACCACTAGATGAGTCTGATTTGCGCGACCCCGAGATAATCCTAGAAATTCTTGACACGTGTGGCGCAAATACCGAGCTGGTTGCGCTGCTGATATCGGCTGAAGCAGTCTACCCGTTCTGCGTCCGTACACGCGGGTTTGAGCTGGGCAACAAGCGGATCTATCTCCTTGGTAGCGGCGCATCAGACTTCTTTGCGTATTTGCAAGCGCACCCCGACCTTTTACCAAATCAGGAGCGAGCGGACGGCTTAGTTGCCCGGGCAATCATGCTCCGTTTCGCAGCGCGGGCCATGGTTCTGCAGCTTAAAATCGGAACAGGAATCCGAGATTCGTGGGGCGGGGGCTTCGAAGTCGCCTTCCTTGACAGAGACGGGTTTAGAAAGATCGGCAATCTCATGTTCAGGGCATGGATGGTTGACGAGGAAGGTGGATACCACAATTCCGGGCGATCGTTCTTCTTGCGGTACTACGGGCAGGATCTTCATCTGAGTTGGTTCAACCCAGGGGAAAAGACCTACGTGGTCCGGTCTCCTATCGGCAAACCACTTGAGGTGCCAGAGTATGAGGAAGTGCGTCCCGAATGGGTGCTCGATGTTTTTGTGATGAAGAAGAACGGTTCGTTTGTCGAATTTGCACGCTTCCAGCCTCCCCATCGGCCAGCCTCGGATCGAGTTCATTTGGAGAATGGGTTGCTGGTTGGTTGGGCTATGGATCAGCAGTATGTCGAGCAATGTGTAAAGAAAGCGGTCAAAGCAGCTGACAAAGGTGCGCACTTTGAGATGATCCGCTACTGAGAACGTTGCGGATTATCGGGTGACGACGGTTAGCGAAGACTTACTTCTGGCATCGGCCGAAGAAACAAACCGCCGCGGTATTTTCTCATGGAGTGTAGCAAAGGGCCTGCGCGGTTCGTCCTCTGACGGAAAAGGGAGAGCGCCATGCCAAAACTCATCGTCACCGAATTCATCAGCGTCGATGGCATTGCCGAGGTCGAGAAGCTGCCCAGCGTGACCTGGAACGACGAGATGAACAGGTTCAAGGAAGACGAGCTTGCCGATAGCGGCGCCATGCTTTTGGGGCGCTCGACCTATGAGATCTTTGCCGGCTCCTGGCCCACGGAAACCGGAGATTTTGCCGACCGGTTCAACGCGCTGCCGAAATATGTCGCTTCGGCCAGCCTGAAGGCGCTCGACTGGAAGCCGGCCGAATTGCTGAAAGACCCCCTGCCGGAAGCGGTCAGGACGCTGAAGCAAGGCAGCGGCGGCAACATCTATGTGCATGGCAGCCTCAGCGTCGCGCAGGAATTGCTGCGCCACGGCCTGGTCGATCGCCTCAGGCTGCTCAGCTATCCAGGCACCGTCGGCCGGGGTAAACCGCTGTTCCCAGCCGGCGAGCCGGTCCGGCTCGAACTGATTTCGGCCACGCCGTTCAGCAACGGCGTTGTGGCGCTGGAGTATGCGCCTGTGGTGGCAAAGTCGTGAATCGGTTGGAGCCTTTCAGATCGAATGGGGAAGATGCATCCTCACCCGACCTGCTTCCCCCGCCTCCTCTTGATGGCGGCACTATTCCTCGCCTCAACCACCTTCTCCACCTGCCGCTTCAGCTCGTCCTTGATGTCCACCGTCTCGTTCATCAAGGCGTCGATCTTCAGGAAATCGAGGACGCGGTATCTTGAGACCGCAGGGCGGACCAGGATGTCGGGGCGGCATTGTCTCAGCTTGTTGGCGGTGATCGACTGCATCATCAATTGCGTGGCGCCGAACATCAGGTCGACGGAGGTCGGCTGTTTGCGGTCGGCCTCTTCCGGCGCGCCGACGACGTCGACGCCGATGATGATGTCGGCGTCGTTTTCGATCAGGTCGAACGGCACGGGGTTGTAGATGCCGCCGTCAATCAGCAGCCTGCCGTCGCGCGTCACCGGCCGGAACACGGCGGGGATGGCCGCCGAGGCCGCCAGCGCCGAGTGCAGGTCGCCGTCTTCGAAGACAGCCAGCTTGTGGCCGAAATAGTCGGTTGCCGTCACCTTGAGCGGGATTTTCAGCTCGGCGAAGGTTTCGGGAATGGCCTCGGGCAGAAAGGCTTTCAGGATGCGCTCGACATTGAACTGGCTGACGCGGACCTGCATGGCTTCGGCGATGGTGCCCGGCCGCGCCCGCCACATGCGGCTCGCCACTTGGGCGCGGCGGCCGAGGATCGAGCGGGCATAGTCGTGGATGTCCTTGCCGGTCATGCCTGATGCCATGCCGGCGCCCATGATGGCGCCGATCGACGAGCCGGCAACCGCCACCGGTCTGATGCCCAGTTCGTCCAGCGCCTCGATGACATGGATATGTGCCAGCCCGCGCGCGCCACCGCCGCCGAAGGCTATGCCGAAGGTCGGGCTCATCCCTTGCCGGCTCCGGCCAGTTTCGGGCCGATGACCATGATGGTCGGCTCGGTGGTCAGCAGCTTCCTCGCCGCCGCCTTGACCTGGTCGAGCGTCACCGCGTTGATGTAACCGGTGCGGCTCTGCATATAGTCGATGCCGAGATCGTCGAGCTGCAGTTCGACCAGCGTCGAGGCGATGGCGCTGGACGAGTCCAGATTGTTGATGGCGTAGGCGCCGATCATGTATTTCTTGGTCGCCGCCAGTTCCGCTTCGGTCGGGCCTTCTTCGGCCAGTCGCTTGACCACGTCGCGGATGATGCCGAGCGTTTCGGACGCACGGTCGGAGCGGGTGCCGGTGCTGACGATCAGCGCGTTGGCGTGGTCCTGGTTGATGAGCGAGGAGTTGACGCTGTAGGCCAGCCCGCGCTTTTCGCGCACTTCCTGGAACAGGCGCGAGGTGAAGGTGCCGCCGCCGAGGATCTCGTTCATCAGAACGGCGGGGAAGAAATCCGCCGCCTTGCGCTCCACGCCGGGAAAAGCGAGCTGTAGGGAGGTCTGCGGCAGGTCGTAATCGACCTCGATATGCTGCGCCAGCTTTGGGTCGATATCGGCCACTGGCCTCAGCGCCTGGTTTTGCGGCAGGTCGCCGAACACCATGTCGAGCTTCTTCTTCAGCGTCTCCGCGTCGATGGCGCCGACAACGGCGACACGCAGGCCGCCGCGCGCGAACACCGCTTTGTGCAGGGCTTTGAGATCGTCGGGCGTGATGGTGGCGATGCTTTCCTTGGTGCCCTGGTCGGAGCGGGAATAGGGATGATCGCCATAAAGCGCCCGCGCCCATTTGTTCTGCGCCACCGTGTCGGGATCATTCTCGCCGGCGATGATGCCGGACAGGATCTGGGCGCGGATGCGGTCGATCGGCAGCTGGTCGAAGCGCGGCTCGTTGACCGCCAGCCGCAACAGGTCGAAGGCCTGGTCGCGCTGCTCGGCCAGCATGCGCATCGAGCCGTAGATGCCGTCGCGGCTCTCGTCGAAGCTCATCTCGGCGCCGGCATCGTCGAGCTTGATCTGGAAGTCTTCGCTGTCGAGCGGGCCGGCGCCTTCGTCGAACAGGCCGGTCATCAGATTGGCCAGTCCCTCCTTGCCGACCGGATCCTGCGTCGAGCCGCCGCCGAAGACGAAGCGGATGGCGACGACCGGCACGGAATAGTCCTCGACCAGCCAGGCGGTGATGCCCTTTGGCGAGGTGACGGACTGGATGTCCATGGCCCGCGCGGTGAGTGCCGGCAGGATGAGGAAGAGGATGGAGAGGAAAAGGGTGGTGAGGGGTGCGCGTACCGCGTTCGTGCTCGTCATCAAATCAATTCCCCGCCTGTTGCTGCGGCAAGAGATAGCCGGTGGTCGACCGTGCGAGCACGAGATAGCGCGCGGCGACGGCCTTGACCTCGTCTGTCGTGACCTTGCGGATGCGGTCCGTCCACTGCTGGACGTCCTGCACATTGCCGCCGGTGGCCAGCGTCGAGCCGTAGATGTTGGCCATGGAATCCTGCTTGTCGCGGGCAAAGATCATCGACCTGACATAGCGGTCCTTGGCCTTTTCCAGCTCCGATGGCGTGACGCCATCCTTGACGATGCGCACCACTTCGGCATCGACCGCCGCTTCGACGTCGGAAATCTTCGCATCGCCGCGCGGCGCGCCATAGACGGTAAAGTTGGTGTCGTCGAGCATGGTGCCCTGGAAAAAGGCGCCGGCGCTGGATGCGATACCTTGCTGGACGACGAGCGCCTGGTAGAGCCGACTGCGATTGCCGCCGCCAAGAATCTCCGCCAGGAGGTCGAGCGCTTCCGCCTCGCCCGGCTTGCCGGTGTGATAGGACGGCACCACCCATTGGGTGGAAAAGCTCGGCACGCTGACGCGGGCATCGGCGAGCGTCACCGTGCGCTTGGTGTTCTGCTCCGGCTCGACCGGACGGATGCGCGGCGGCAGATCGGGGCCGCGTGCCACCTTGCCATAGGTCTTTTCGGCCAGCGCCCGCACCGTGTCCGGTTCGACATCGCCGGCGACGATCAGCACCGCGTTGTTGGGCCGGTAATATTTGTCATAGAAGGCAACAGCGTCGGCGCGGTTCAGCTGCTGCATCTCCTGCATCCAGCCGATGACCGGGATGCGATAGGGCTGGTTCTGCCACAGCGTCGCATCGACCTCCTCGTCCAGCACGGCCTCGGGGCTGTTGTCGATGCGCGAGCGGCGCTCCTCGAGGATGACATCGCGCTCGGTCTTGATGACATCGTCGGTGAGAATGAGATTGCGCATGCGATCAGCCTCGAAGCTCATCATCAGCTCGAGCGCCGACGGCGCCACTGTCTCGTGGAAGGCGGTGTAGTCGTAAGAGGTGAAGGCGTTGTTGGAGCCGCCGATATCGGAGATGGCGCGGTCGAACTCGCCCGCCGCATGGTTGGTCGTTGCCTTGAACATCAGATGTTCGAAGAAATGCGCAATGCCGGATTTGCCGGGCGGCTCGTCGGCGCTGCCGATCTTGTACCAGACCATGTGGGTGACGATCGGCGCACGGTGGTCGGGAATGACGACCACCTCCATGCCGTTGTCGAGCAGGAAATCCGTGACCTTGAACTCGGCCGGAACCGTGTTGGGCAAGACGGGGCTCTCGGCCAGCACCGGGCTGGTCATGACAAAAGCCAAAGAGGTCGCCAACAGCGTTCCCCGCAGCCATTCAATCCTGGATGTCATCAACGGCTCCGGTTCTGTCTGCAGACGATAGGCAAGGTATTGGCGACAAGCAAAGTTAATTGTTGGTCATTTTAGAGGCGGTGCTCGGTTCCTCGCCCCCATGAAGCGGGGGAGAGGTGGCTCGGCGAAGCCGAGACGGAGAGGGGGTCT
Organism: Mesorhizobium sp. M0518; assembly: GCF_040321125.1. Lineage (NCBI taxonomy): Bacteria > Pseudomonadati > Pseudomonadota > Alphaproteobacteria > Hyphomicrobiales > Phyllobacteriaceae > Mesorhizobium > Mesorhizobium sp. M0518. Next base: position 82,485 of record NZ_JAMYQY010000016.1, on the reverse strand, counting down.
GCGCCGACGAGCCGAGGAAAAGCTGGCCTGACCGTCTCGAAAGCCGTCGAAGACTACAGTTTCGCACAACCGACCCCCTCTCCGGCCGCTGCGCGGCCACCTCTCCCCCAATGAAGGATTGGGGGAGAGGAACCGCCAATCGCGAAGGCGTATCAGGCCGCTTCGATAAAGCGGATAACGGTCTCGCCATAGTTGCGCTCGTCCAGCACCGAAAAACCGGGGCCCGGCTCGAAGGGCGCCACTGCCGCCTCCTCGACCACGCACAGCGCGCCAGGGCGAAGCCAGCCGCCGGCTTTCGCCGACTGCAAGGCGCGCTCGCCAAGACCCTTGCCATAGGGCGGGTCGGCAAAGACGAGGCCGAACGGCGCCAGCGTGCCCGCTTCGCCAAGGCCGGTGGCATCGCGGCGGAAGATCTTGGTGCGGCCGGTCAGGCCGAAGGCCTCGACATTGTCGCGGATCAGGCCACGGCCTTCGGCCGATTCCTCGATGAAGACGCCATAGGAGGCACCGCGCGACAGCGCCTCAAGCCCCAGCGCACCGGTGCCGGCGAACAGATCGAGCACGCGCGCACCGTCCAACTGCGCGGCAAAGCGATGCGCCAGCACGTTGAAGACCGCCTCGCGGGTGCGATCGGTCGTCGGACGGATGGCGCTCGAACGGGGCGCCGCCAGCGGACGCCCGCGAAACTCACCACCGACGATTCTCATCTCGCTTTGGGGCCTCGGGGACCATTGCGCGGACGCTCACCGCCGCCGGCCCCGCCCGGACGTTCGCCTCTCGGCTTGCCGAACGGCTTGGCACCGGCCGGTTTGCCATAGGTCGGCTTGAACGATGCCTTGCGCGCCTTGGCTTCAGCTGCTTTGGCGGCATCGGCGTCGGCCCTGCCCTTGCCGATCGGCCGCGCGCCCGGTGCCATCCAGACATTGGCCTTGCGCTGGCCGGGCGGCTCGATCGGCCGCTGCTCGCGCTCGGACTTTTTGCCACCACGTGGCTTGTCACCGAAGCCGCCGCGCGGTTTGTCGCCAAAACTGCCGCGTGGCTTGTCGCCAAAGCTGCGTTCGGGACGCGGGCCGCGTTCGCCAAAACTCTTCTCTGCGCTTCTGTCGGGACTTGTCGACAGCTTGCCCAGAGCCTCGTCGCGGCTGCCTTCGCGGCGCTTGCGGTTCTTGATCAAACCGCCCTCGCCGATCGGGCGGCGCTCACCGTCGCGGGTGAATTTCGGCCGCTCCGGCTCCGGCTCGCGAACTTCGGTGCGCCGCACCGGCTTGTTGGAAAACGGCTTGGTGACATCGGCGTCGAAATTGGCGCCGGATTCCTCGACCAGGCGCTCGCCGAGCTGGTCACGCAGCACGCGCCCCTTGATCTCCAGCACATGGCCCTCGGCGAGGTCATCGAGCTGGAATGGCCCGTAGGAGATGCGGATCAGCCGCGTAACGTCGAGGCCGAGCGAGCCGAGAATGTTCCTGACTTCGCGGTTCTTGCCCTCGCGCAGACCGATCGTCAGCCAGGCATTGGTGCCTTGCTCACGGTCGAGCGTCGCTTCGATGGCACCGTAGAACACGCCGTCGACGGCAATGCCTTCACGCAGGCCCGCAAGCGCGCTTTCCTCGACCTTGCCGTGGACGCGCACCCGGTAGCGACGCAGCCAGCCGGTGGCCGGCAGTTCGAGCACGCGCGACAGGCCGCCATCATTGGTGAGCAGCAGCAGGCCTTCGGTGTTGATGTCGAGCCGGCCGATGGTCATCAGCCGCGGCAATTCAGCCGGCAGCACGTCGAAGACGGTCTTGCGGCCCTCGGGATCGCGGTTGGTGGTGACGACGCCGGCCGGCTTGTGGAACAGGAACAGCCGGGTGCGCTCGATCGGCGGGATTTCCATGCCGTCGAGATGGATGATGTCATCAGGCATGACGTTGAAGGCCGGTGAAGTCAGGGCGCGGCCATTGACCTTGACGCGGCCGGCGGCGATCAGCTCCTCGGCATCGCGGCGCGAGGCCAGGCCGGCGCGCGCCAGCCGCTTGGCGATGCGCTCGCCTGCCTCTTCCGCGCCCTCGGCGGGACGCGGGCGTGGCTTGAAGCTGCCACCCGATGCGCCTTGCGGCCGATCGCCAAAGTCGCGCTTGGGGCGGTCGCTGAAATCGCGCTTGGGGCGGTCGGCGAAGTCACGCTTCGGGCGATCGCCGGCGTCGCGCGGCGCGCGGTCACTGAAATCACGCTTGGGACGGTCGAAACGCTTTTCGCCGCCCGCTGCCGCCGCAGCCGGGCGATCGCCTCGGGGGGCATAAGGCTTGCGCGGCCCCTCGCGCTTTTCATAGGGCTTGCGCTCGCCTTCGGCGGCCACCGGGCGATCTCCACGGGGCGCATAAGGCTTGCGCGGCCCCTCGCGCTTTTCATAGGGCTTGCGCTCGCCTTCGGCGGCCATCGGGCGGTCGCCGCGCGGTGCGTAGGGCTTGCGCGGCCCTTCGCGCTTCTCAAAAGGCTTCCCTTCGGGTCGCGGGCCTTTGCTGAAAGGCTTGTCGCCGCCCTTGAAATCGCGCTTCGGCCGCTCGCCATCGGCGGCCATCGGCCGATCGCCACGCGGTGCGTAAGGCTTCTTGGCGCCAAAGGACGGCTTGCCGCCCTTGCCGGCGGCGCCATCACGGCTGCGCGGTCCCGCGGCTTTCGGCCCACTCTTGGCCGGACCCTTCCTGGGTCGGAATTTCTTGTCGTTGTCGTCCATGTGGCCTTTATCCGTTTGCGCTGCTACAGCGTGGCGCATCCTTTCGGGCGCGCAACGAACGCTGTAGCACTTTTGATGTGGCGCATGATCATTTTCGAAAACCGAGTCCCGATTTTCGAGGTCCTGCGCTCCATAACAGGATCACCGTCAGGTGGCGAGGAGATAATCAGAGTGGAAATCGCGTGAAGCGGCCCGATTTCATGGCGCTGGCGCTGAAGGCGGCCGAGGCTGCCGCCTTGCGAGGCGAAGTGCCGGTCGGCGCCGTCATCGCCAATGGCGCTGGTGTTGTCGCCAGCGCCGGCAACCGCACACGCGAACTTGCCGACCCGACCGCGCATGCCGAGATGCTGGTCATCCGCGAAGCTTGCCGCAAACTGTCGGCCGAGCGGCTGACCGGCCATGATCTCTATGTGACGCTGGAACCTTGCGCCATGTGCGCCGGCGCAATTTCCTTCGCCCGGCTGCGCCGGCTTTATTTCGGTGCCGCCGACGACAAGGGCGGCGCGGTGGTCAATGGCGTGCGCTTCTTCGCATCGCCAACCTGCCACCACAGGCCCGACATCTATCCAGGCATGGGCGAGACCGAGGCGGCCTTGTTGCTCAAAGGATTTTTCCGGGAACGGCGCGGCTGAGCCGGGCGCCCTTCGGCAAGAAATAAGAAAGAAGCGGTTTTTACAGGGACGGCATCCAGTCGAACCAGCCGCTGCCCTTCTTGCCTTCCGCCTCTTTCTTGAGACGGCGTTCCTTCTTGTACTCGTCCTCGCCAAGCTCGTTCTGCGGCGCCGTGCCGGCCGCGACACGATACTGCACTGGAGGCTCGCTCAGATATTTGCGGGTGTTCGGATCGCCCTGCTTGCTGTCGGCAAGGCGGCGCTGGATCTCGGCGGCGCGACCCTTGTCGGAATCGGCCGGTGTCCATGCCGGCGGGTGGCTCGAGCCTGATTCCGCCATTGCCCTCTTCACCGAGGCCGGATCGGTCTGCACGTCGTCGACGATCTCCGACTGGTAAGCCGGGTCGTTCTGATGGGCGGTGGCGTCGGCGCGCAGGCGGGCGCGGCGCTGCTCGGGCGATTCGGGCCATTCGGCGCTCGCCGTCTCGATGCTGTCCTGCGGGGCCGGCAGCGCTTCCTTCTGGCCTGGCGCCGGCTTCACAAGCGTCGGACGCGGCTTGTAGTCGATCTGTTCCTTGCGCTTCGGCGCGAATGAAAAGGCACCTGAAATATCGCCGGCCAGCTGTTCGCCGGCGGTCTTGTCGGTGCCGTAGGTCGGAGAGCCCATGCAGCCGGACAAAGCGAGGCCCGACGCGACAAGCGGCGCCAGCAGCGCCAAGCGCGCGTTATATCTCTCGGTCATGCCAAAAAGTCCCACTCTAGACAGCCTCTCGATTGCCGCCGGCCTTGTGGCCGGTCCCCATCGTCCAAGCACTTGCGACGGAAATCCGGCGACAATTTGTCTTCCGGAGTTTCGCGTGTTTACCTCAACCACTCGTTAAGGGCAACGCGCGGGCGGTTTTCGCCCGCCCGGCGTGGCATTTGTGCACCGATCCAGCCGACTAACCGTTAAAGTCGGCCAAGCGTCTTCAATTCATGCAGCACCGCCGCATCCCTAGCCGAAACATCCGGGAATTCCGGATCCTGGCCGACATCGGCGGTGTAGCGCCAGGAGCGTGCACATTTTAACAGGCCACGATCCTCGGCCTTCTCGACCACCACGGCGACACCCTTGACGTCGTCGATCGCGAAGGCACCAGCCGGTGCCTCGCCATGAGCGATGACCAGATCGCTGGTGATCGCCATCTCGGCCATGTCGACATCTGAAATCGCCGCTTCGAGCGCTGCGTCGTTGATTGTGACGACCGGCACCGCTTCCAGCGACGATCCGATCACCTTCTGGGCGCGCGCGATCTCCAGCGCGCCGGTGACGACGCGCCGCACTTGCCGCACCTGGCGCCACTTTTCCGCCAGCGCCTCGTTCTTCCAGTCCGCCGGGATTTGCGGGAACTGGTCGAGATGCACCGAGACGGCGTCGGGATGACGGTCAAGCCAGGCCTCCTCCGTGGTGAAAGGCAGCATCGGCGCCAGCCATTTCACCAGGCAATCGAAGAGATGGCGCACCACCTGCACCGAAGCCTTGCGCTTCAGGCTCGACGGCGCGTCGCAGTAGAGCGCATCCTTGCGGATGTCGAAATAGAACGCCGACAGCTCGACCACCATGAAATCGAGCAGCATGCGGGTGATGCGCTTGAATTCAAAGGCGTCGTAGCCCGAACGCACGACCTCATCGAGCTCGGCCAGCCGGTGCAGCATCAGCCGCTCCAGCTCCGGCATTTTCTCCATCGGCACCTCTTCGCCATCGTCATGGGCAAGCGTACCCAGCATCCAGCGGATGGTGTTGCGCAGCTTGCGGTAGGCGTCGATGTTGGTCTGCAGCACGTTCTTGCCGAGCCGCTGGTCCTCCCAGTAGTCGGTCGTCACCACCCACAGACGCAGTATGTCGGCGCCCGACTGCTTGATGACGTCCTGCGGCACGACGGTGTTGCCGAGCGACTTCGACATCTTGCGGCCATCCTCGTCCATGGTGAAGCCATGGGTGACGACGGTGTCGTAAGGCGCCCTGCCCCTGGTGCCGCAGCTCTCCAGCAGCGACGAATGGAACCAGCCGCGATGCTGGTCGGAGCCTTCGAGATAGACGTCGGCTGGCCATTTCAGGTCAGGACGATCCTCCAGCGTGAAGGCATGCGTCGAGCCCGAATCGAACCAGACGTCGAGGATGTCCATCACCTGCTTCCACTTCGAAGCGTCGTGATTGCCAAGGAAACGCTCCTTGGCATCAGCCGCGAACCAGGCGTCGGCGCCTTCCTGCTCGAAGGCGTCCATGATGCGCTGGTTGACCGCCTCGTCCTTCAGCACATTGCCGTCGGCATCGGCGAACACGGCGATCGGCACGCCCCAGGCGCGCTGGCGCGACAGCACCCAGTCCGGGCGCTCCTCGATCATGGCGCGGATGCGGTTCTGGCCTGCGGCGGGCACGAAGCGGGTGTCGTCGATGGCCTTGAGCGCCCGGCTGCGCAACGTCGAGCCATCGCCGAGGTCCTTGTCCATGTAGACGAACCATTGCGGCGTGTTGCGGAAGATGATCGGTTTCTTGGACCGCCAGGAGTGAGGGTAGCTGTGCTTCAGCCGGCCACGCGCGAACAGCGCGTTGCGTTTGATCAACTCGTCGATGACGGCCTGGTTGGCGTTGCCCTTCTTGCCATTGTCATCGATGACGCGTGCCGGTCCACCCTCGCGGTCGGGGCCGAACCCCGGCGCGTCCTTGGTGAAGAAGCCGCCATCGTCGACGGTGAACGGGATGCCGGGATCGATGCCGCGTGCGCGCAGATCCACCGCCGCGTCCATCCAGGCGTCAAAGTCCTCGCGGCCGTGACCGGGCGCGGTGTGGACGAAGCCGGTGCCGGCATCGTCGGTGACATGGTCGCCGACGAGCATGGGCACATCGAAATGATACCCTCCGTTTAACGCAAAAAACGGATGATCTAACGTTACGTTGGCAAGTTCCTCGCTTGTCACGGTGCGAAGTCGCTTAAAATTCACCTTGGCTTTGGCTGCGCTTTCATCGGCAAGCGCGTCGGCAAAGACCAGCTTCTCACCGGGCTGAGGGCCAAAGTCATTTTCGGCTGCCACGATCTCGTAAAGTCCGTAGGCAATGCGTGGCGAATAGGCTACCGCCCGGTTACCCGGGATCGTCCAAGGCGTTGTCGTCCAGATGACAACTGAAGCATGGGACAAACTGTGCGGCGGCTTTACGACAATTTTCCTGCCAGTTCGCTCACCACCTTCGTCCTCGACGTGTAAAATCGTATCCCCATCAGCAGACTGGATCGGAAACTTCACCCAGATCGTGTCGCTCTCATAGTCGTGGTACTCGATCTCGGCCTCGGCCAGCGCCGTACGCTCGACCACGCTCCACATCACCGGCTTGGAGCCGCGGTAGAGCTGGCCCGACATGGCGAATTTCAAAAGCTCGCCGGCGATCCGCGACTCGGCATGGAAAGCCATCGTCGTATAGGGATTCTCGAAGTCGCCGATGACGCCGAGGCGCTGGAACTCGGCCCCCTGCACCGTGATCCAACCTGCGGCGAACTCACGGCATTCCTTGCGGAATTCGTTGACCGGCACCTCGTCCTTGTTCTTGCCCTTGGCGCGGTACTGCTCCTCGATCTTCCATTCGATCGGCAGGCCGTGACAGTCCCAGCCGGGCACATAGTTCGAGTCGTAACCGCGCATCTGGAACGAGCGGGTGATGACGTCCTTGAGGATCTTGTTCAGCGCATGGCCGATATGGATGTTGCCGTTGGCGTAGGGCGGGCCGTCATGCAGCACGTATTTCGTGCGGCCGGCAGCGCTCTCGCGCAGCTTGCGGTAGAGGTCCATGTCCTGCCAGCGCTTGACCAGCAGCGGCTCCTTCTCCGGCAAGCCGGCACGCATCGGGAAATCCGTCCGCGGCAGGTAAAGCGTCTTGGAATAGTCGATCGTTTCAGTTGTATCGGTCATTGGTCTGCCATGTGCATTGCCCGGCGGCAAAAGAGCTCGGGCGTTGAACTATACTTTTGCGCATGTCGTTTTCCCAAAACCGGGGCCACTTTTGGGCGACATGCCTGATGATCTGGAAAAAGCGCGAGAGGCCGCGCGCAGAATTCCCGGCGGTTCCGGCGACCCTCAGGCCGCCCGGAACACCGGGCCGGTAATTCGTATCGTCAGCACGCGAAGGCGCGAAAAGCTCGTCATTGGTGGGCTTTTAGCGGAGATAGACGCAGGAATAAAGCGTCTCTCGTTCGATTCACCTACATCGTGAAATCGAAGCGGTAGGTGGTCGACACGCCAATCATAAACTGGTTGCGGTCGCCACGCTCCTTGACCAGGCTGGAATCGGCCGCCGGTCCCATCAGGCGCGAATATTCGCCAAACAGGCTGGCAGTCATCGGCTCGGTCACCTTCCAGGTGATAGCGCCGCCGAGGCCGGTCGATTTCAACCCGCCACCGGGATGGTATTCGCTCAAGCCCGAGGCCACCGCTTCCTGCGCGTTGACGCCATAATAGGCGTCGAAATAGTTGCCTGAGGCGAAGGAAACACGCGGTCCTCCCGAAATCCTGACGGTCGGCGTCACGTCGTAAAAGGCGTCGGCGGCGATGTCGGCGACAAAGCCGTTGTGGGCGCGAATGCCGTGGCGCAGCTCGGCGCGGGCGCGCAGCCAGTCCGTCGGATAGAATTCGAAGAAGCCGCCGACTTCGCCGCCCCAGCGCACCGGATCGAGGCCCTTCAGCTCATCGGCGTTGTCATCGTCGCGGGAAAACAGGAACTTGCCGGTCAGGCCGGCGCGGACACCGCCATCATCGACCAGCGCCAGCGAGATGTTGTCGTTGCGCGAGACAAAGCGGGCGGCAGGTCCGGCCTTGCCCAGCGAAATGATCGGCGAGGCGCTGAGCAGGTACTTCTTGCCGCCCTCGAAATTCGGCGCCACCATGCCAGTGGCGCCAACGGTCAGATACCAGTCGCCGGACAGCCAGCTGCCCTCGCCCGCATTGGCAACGCCCGCGCCACCCAGCATCGCAGCGGCCAACACCAGAGAGATTCTTCCGACCGGACTCATGGCCACTCCACTAACACAACACACACGGTTACCGACGACAGCTTTGACGGCCGTTTGGTAAAATTTGATTTAAACCCGAGACATACGCTCGCGCTTTGCCGCGATCCGGCTGCCGGTCATCGACTGGACGTTGGCCCGCGCCCGGATTACCTTCCATTCGCAGTATTCCGCAGCCCTCGATGGAGACCGCGACAATGACCCTGCATGGCGACGCCTTGAAAATCGCGATCGAACAGACACGGACAAAATGGGGATGGTTTGTCGCGCTCGGTGTGCTGCTGCTCATCTTCGGCGGCATTGCCTTTGCCAATCTGTTCGTCGCCACGGTGGCTTCCGTCTACGTCGTGGGATGGCTGATGCTGATGGCGGGCATCATCGAGATCGTGCATGCGTTCGGCGTCAAGACCTGGAGCCGCTTCTTCTACTGGCTGCTCAGCGGACTGCTGTACGCCGTTGCCGGCTTCTTCGCTTTCGGCAATCCGTTGCTTGCCTCGGCGGTGCTGACGTTCCTGCTGGCGATCGCGCTGGTCGCGTCAGGGGTGCTCAGGGCCTGGGTCGGCTACAGCCATCGGCCGGAACGCGGCTGGGGCTGGATCGTCGCCGCCGGTGTCATCAGCGCCCTTGCAGGTCTGATCATCGCCATGGGCTGGCCGGTCAACAGCCTGTGGGTGCTCGGTCTGTTCCTTGCGATCGATCTGATCTTCCAGGGCTGGACCTTCATCGCCGTCGGCCTCGCGCTGAAAAAATAGCCGGGATCACGCCTGGACTCAAAAAGCCATGGCCGCGTCGAGATCGGAGAGCGGCTTGACGCCGGCAAGCAGCGCGCGTGCCTCGGCTTCATCGCGCTTCATCTGCGCGACCAGCGCATCGAGCCCTTCGAACTTCACCTCCGGGCGCAGGAAACCGAAGAAGGAAACCTGACAGACCTCGCCATAGAGGTCTTCGGAGAAGTCGAAGACGAAGGTTTCAAGCAGCGGCGCGCCATTGTCGTCGACCGTCGGGCGACGGCCGAAGCTGGCGACGCCGTCGTGAAGCGTGCCGTCGGCGCGGCGGAAGCGGACGGCATAGATGCCCTCCTTGAGTGCGGCTTCAGCCGACAGCCTCATATTCGCGGTTGGAAAGCCAAGGGTGCGGCCAAGCTGCTGTCCGCCGACCACCTCGCTTTCGACGGTGAAGCGGTAGCCGAGCAGACCGGCGGCTTCAGCCACCTCGCCCTCGCCCAGCAATCCGCGGATGCGGCTGGACGACACCACCTCGGCGCCCTCGTCCCGGAAGGCGTCGACGAGCGTGACGCCGAAGCCATGACGTTCGCCGGCCGCCATCAGGTAGGCCGGGCCGCCTTGACGATCCTTGCCGAAGTGGAAATCGAACCCGGTCACGGCGTGGGTAATGCCAAGGTTCGTTTCCAGCACATCCGTCACGAACGCTTCCGCCGACAGCGAGGCGAAGTCGCGCGTGAACGGCTGTTCGACCAGCGCGGCAAAGCCCAGCAGCGACAGGAGCCTCGCCTTCATCGGCGGCGGCGTCAGCACGAACAACGGGATATCAGGCCTGAAGATCTTGCGCGGATGCGGTTCGAATGTCAGCACCAGGGCCGGCACTCCACGCCGTCCGGCCTCGGCAGAGGCCCGCTCGAGCACCGCCTGATGGCCGCGATGGACGCCATCGAAATTGCCGATCGCCACCACGCCGCCGCGCAGGTCGGCGGGAAGCGGCGCGGTTGCCAGGATGCGTTGGAAGGCTGCCATCGTCACCTACCGAAGTCTGGGAATGACGGCCACCGGACCATAGCCATGCTTTTCCAGGAACGCCGCCAGTCTTGCCGGGTCCGGGTACAGGGCATCGCCATAGTCGCGGGCATGGATGCCGCCGGAGACATAAAGAACATCGAAGCCATTGTCGGCGGCGCCCTTCACATCGGTCATCATGCCGTCGCCGATGGCCAGCACCTGGCCGCGCTCGACCGGCTGGCCAAGAATCTCGGCGACCTCTTTCATCGCGAGATTGTAGATCGGCGCGTAAGGTTTTCCAGCGATCAATGTGCGGCCGCCGAGCTGGGCGTAGTCACGCGCCAGCGCGCCGGCACACCATATGATGCGTTCGCCGCGCTCGACCACGATGTCGGGATTTGCGCAGATGAAAGGCAGGTTCCGGGCGCGCAGCCGCCGCAGGAGCTCCGTGTAATCCTCGGGGTTTTCGACCTCGTCGTCGAACAGGCCGGTGCAGACGATGCCGGACGCCTCGAACTCCTCGACAAGCTCGACGTCGAGACCTTCATAGAGGGTGAAGTCCCGGTCGGCGCCGATATGGAAAATCTTGCGCGGCCCTTCGGCGATCAGATCCCGCGTCACGTCGCCTGAGGTAACCACCCGGTCGTAGGCTGACGGTGGAACACCGATCGCGTTCATCTGCGCCACGACATCGGCACTTCTGCGCGGCGAATTGGTGATGAGGACGACGGGGATTTTCGCCTCTCGAGCCCTTGCCAATGCCGAGGCCGCCGCCGGGAAATGCGTTTCACCATTGTGCACCACGCCCCAGACGTCGCACAGGATTGCCGAATAGGCCTTCGACACGTCTTCGAGCGAGCTGATGATTTCAGGCGAATCCGCCATGCCGTTTCCTTCAGTCATGATCGTTGCGATCGCCGCGACCGACGGTTCGCCGCAGCCGGTTCGGATTAGCCGAACCGCCCCGGCCTGTCATCAGCTTTCGCCAGGCACGATTGGTTAGCGGTTGGTGAAGCGCTGCCCCGGCAATCGAGCGATTTCCCAAACACGGCCTTCAGCGTTTTGTGGAAAGCTGGCATTGATCGAGAATCCGCCGGCGGGGGCCGCTGCAAGACATGCATGGACTTTGGCGTCAGTTCTGCCGCGACCAACGCGGCAACTATGCTCTTATGACCGTCGTCGCGATGGTTCCGCTCATGGGCGCCCTGGCGATGGCCGTCGACTTCACCGAGATGAGCCGCGAAAAACAGGCGGTTTCGAATGCGCTCGATGCCGCAAACTTCGCCACGGCGCGCCGGCTGACGGAAGGTGCTACCGACGACCAGTTGAGAGCCTATGCGCTCGATTTCTTCAATGCCAACCTCAACAAGATCAACCCTGCCAACACGACGCTCAGCGTCACCTTGCCAAGCAACACCGCCGGCGGGGGCTTGCTCAAGATGAGCGCGCGGCTTGACTACAAGCCCTATTTCTATCCGGTCTTCGGTCAGCTCGTCGGCAAATCCGAAACCGACGCCAACCAGAAGATCAGCTTCAACGTCTCCTCGGAAGTGCGGCTGAAGAACACTCTTGAAGTCGCCCTGGTGCTCGACAATTCCGGGTCGATGACCAAGACCGGAACGGGCTCGGGGCAAACGCGGATCGACCTTCTCAAGACCGCGGCCAAACAGCTGGTCGACACGCTGGCCCAGCAGGCGGCGATGATCAAGCAGGTCGACAGGCCGGTGCAGTTCGGCCTCGTGCCGTTTGCCGCCTCGGTCAATGTCGGACCCGGCAACGGTAACGCGTCCTGGATGGACACCGAAGGACTGTCGCCGGTATCGAACGAGAATTTCGACTGGTCGACGCTGAACGCGGTCGACAAATACGCCCAGCAGACCAACGGTATCTGGTACAAGCGCGGCACCGGATGGGGTACCGGCGAAGGCCAGATGCTGACCCGGTTTTCGCTCTACCGAGACATGAAGGTCGTCACCAACCATGAGCGTGTCACCAACAGCAAGCGCGTGGTTTGCGACGAATACAACTCGAACAACACCTGCAAACGCGACCACGACGAATACGACTACATCGATTCCTATGGCCCGTTCGCCAGTTGGCAGGGTTGCGTCGAGGCCAGGCCCTATCCCTACAATGTCAACGACGCGGCGCCTTCCGGCGGCTCTGCGAACACCGGCATAGGGATTGGCGATCCGGCGACGATGTTCGTGCCGATGTTCGCCCCTGACGAACCCGGCAACCATTGGAAGATCACTCAGGATCCGGATGAGGCCGCGCCGACGGCCTATGGCGCTATCAACAGCTGGTGGAATGACGACCCGACAAGCAGCACCGGCCAATCCCGGTTGCGCAACATGGCCAAATATTTCCAGCCGCGGCCGATCAATGCGCCGGCGCTGGCCGCCGGCAACGGGCCGAACTACAGCTGCTCCACCAACCCGATCACGCCGCTGACCGATGTCAGCGTTGCCACTGGGCTCACGGCGATCAAGGCCGCGATCGACCTGATGAAGCCCGATGGCGGCACCAATGTTCCCGAAGGCATCGCCTGGGGATGGCGCGTGGTTTCGAGCGGCGAGCCCTTCACGCAAGGACGCCCGGAAACCGAGAGGGGCAACGACAAGGTCGTGATCGTGCTGACCGACGGCGCCAACACCTACTACACGCCTTCCTCGCTCGGCTATTCCGACCCCGCCGATTCGAAGTCGACCTATGCGTCCTTCGGCTATCTCAAACCCGGCTACAACGGCACGTCGGTGGGCCGCCTGTTCATGGGCACATCGAGCACCATTGGCCAATTCGATTATTCTAACGGCAATTATACCAACGCGCTCAACGAGCAGATGGCGACGCTTTGCAACAACGCCAAGGCAGCCAACATCATGGTGATGACTGTGGCGCTCGATCTGTCGACGACTAAAATCGCCGACCAGCAGGCGATCGAGGCGCTGAAATCCTGCTCGTCGAACTCGCGCTTCCGCAAGGATCCAACGGACGCGAGCAAGCCGGCAAAACTGTTCTGGAACGCCACCGGCGCCAGCTTGTCGAACGATTTCAAGGAAATCGGCAACGAACTGTCGAACCTGCGCGTCGTCGGCTGATCCGTAGGCACCGGCGGCTAGCTGGAACAACGGCTGGCGCCGCCATGCACTTGCGCGCGCCTGCCGGGACAGGCACATGTTGGCCGCCTGCCGGATCGTGCATCCATTCGCGGCGCGCTGGGGAAGAACAGATGCCCGAAACGGCCAATCATCTCGCCTTCGCGCTGGTCTGCCTCGGCATGGTGCTGACGCCTGGCCCCAACATGATCTATCTGATCTCGCGTTCCCTGTCGCAGGGGCCGAAGGCGGGGCTCATCTCGCTTGGCGGCGTGGCACTCGGCTTTGTCTTCTATGTGCTGGCGGCGGCGTTCGGCATCACCGCGCTGCTGCTCGCCGTGCCCTACGCCTATGACGCGCTGCGCTTTGCCGGCGTGCTCTATCTCCTGTGGCTGGCCTGGCAGGCGGTGAAGCCGGGCGGACGCTCGCCGTTCGAAGTGCGCGAATTGCCGAGGGACAGGCCGCGCAAGCTTTTCGCCATGGGCCTGATGACGAATCTGCTCAATCCGAAGGTGGCCGTGCTCTATCTGTCGCTGTTGCCGCAGTTCATCAGCCCCGGCAAAGGCCACGTCCTGTCGCAGCTACTGGTGCTCGGCGCGACGCAGATTTCGATCAGTCTCAGCGTCAATGCCGTCATCGCGGTGACGGCCGGCTCGATCGCCACCTTTCTCGCCGGACGGCCTTTGTGGCTGGTCATCCAGCGCTGGATGATGGGCACCGTGCTGGCGGCACTTGCGCTGAAGATGGCGACAGAGGCGCAGCGCTGAATTCGCCTTGGACGATGATCGCGAGCTGAGCTAGAAACGTCAGGGCGCCAGCAGCTGCACGAATTTCTCCGCGGCTGGCGAACGATTGGCCCTTGCAAGACTGACAACGAGCAGCCGCCTCTGAACACAAGGAACAATGGGAATTCGACACACGCGAGCGTCTCCTTCCGGAGTGGAAAGCTCAGGCATCAGTGTCACACCGATCCCCTGCGACACCATTTCCACCAGGGCAGCCGTATCGCGAACCGTAAGGACAACCTTAGGCGAGATGTTCACGGATGCGAAGAGCTGACGGATGACCGGCTCGCAACCAGAGCCCGACATGATGAAATTCTCGTCGGCCAGGTCGCACAATTTGACGCGCGCCGTCGCTGCTAGCGGGTGGTCGCAAGCAGCAAGAAAGACGAAATCATCCTCCAGGACTACATCCCCGACAGTTTCGGCTGATTGTTCGGAGGTCAGGCCGACGTCAACGACTGCTGTTTCAACCCATTCCAGAACCTCATGATCGGTTCCTTCCAGCAAAACCAGTTCGACGCCGGGGAAAAGCCGCTGGAAGCGGGCAAGTATTTGCGGCAGCAAACGCTCTACCGCGCTTGCCACGCTTCCAATGCGCAACCGCCCGGTCTGAGCGCCTGAAGCTGCGGCGCTCCTTTGCTGGATTCGCTCGATGGCCAGAACGGCCTCTCGCGCATCCTGAAGCACTGCTTGTCCAATTTCCGTCGGAAACACCCCGTTCTTGCCGCGAACCAGAAGCTTCACTCCAAGAACGCCTTCAAGGCTTCTCATCGCCTGGCTTGCGCCCGACTGCGTCATGCCGATCCGCGTAGCGGCCGTCGAAAAGCTCGCGTCTTCGACAATCATGGTCAGGACCCGCAGCTGAGCGAGAGTGATATTAGTGATAGTCATGATAGATATCATCCGAATGCATTTTACTTATGCATCTCCGATAACGCATCTGGAAGCTCACTTCAATTCATAGGAGCTCTCATGACACAACGACTCGCATTGGCGCTGATCGGTGAATACACGCCATCTTTCGAACCACACGCCAAGATGGACGAAGCGCTGGATCATGCCGGGTCCACGCTCGGTATCCAGTACGAACACCAGTGGATTTCGACCGAAGAACTGATCACCGGGGTCAGCGACAAGCTGGCACCTTTTGATGCGATCTGGATCGCTCCAGGCAGCCCGTACAGGAGCATGAATGGCGCTCTGAATGCCATCCGGCATGCCAGGGAAAACGAAATTCCTGCTTTGGGAACCTGCGGCGGTTGCCAGCATATGGTCGTCGAATATGCCCGCAACGTGCTGGGTTTCCAGGACGCCGAGCATGCGGAATACGATCCCTATGCTTCCACCCTGTTCGTCACACAGCTGACCTGTTCACTCGTTGGGCAAACCATGGACGTATTTCTGACGCGAGGGAGCCGGGCAGCGCGGATTTATGGACAAACGAACACGAAAGAGCGCTACTATTGCAACTTCGGCATCAATCCAGCCTACCAGAAAGAACTGGACGCCGGCGGCTTTCACATTGTCGGCAGGGATTCGAATGGCGAGGCTCGCGTCCTCCTGCTGCCATCCCACCCATTCTACCTTGCCACGCTCTTCGTGCCGCAGCTGACGTCGACAAAGCAGCACCCGCATCCAATCATTGTCGCCTTCCTGGAAAGCGCCCGGTCAAGACCGCGCGCCGCGTTTTGGGGCGGTGATGTTTCCCAGCTCAATCGCTGAACGGCCTATCGTCGTTGAGTGATTGCAAGAAGTTAGCGACAGCGCACCCTACATCGGCCACCTTGTCTGCTGCGCCCGCTCGGGCTCGACCACCTTGCGGTAGAGATGCCAGGTGGCATGGCCGAGCACCGGCATGACGACGGCTAGCCCGGCAAACAGCGGGATGGAACCGATCACCAGAAGCACGGCGACCAGCAAGCCCCACAGCGCCATCTGCAGCGGGTTGGCCATTACCGCCCGTGCCGAGGTCTCGATCGCCGAAACGGCGCCGACGTCACGGTCGAGCAGCAGCGGGAAGGCAACCACGGTGGTGGCCAGCACGATTACGGCAAAGACAAAGCCCGCGGCATTGCCGGCAAGGATCAGCGTCCAGCCCTTGCTGGTGGTCAGCACGTCGCGGATGAAGCCACCGATCGAGGCCGGCGGCTGGTCGCCGAACAGGCCGGTGTAGATCGATTGCGCGGTGTAGAGCCATAACAGGAACAGCGCCACCAGCATGATCCCGATGACGGCGATCGACGGAACCGCGGACGAGCGCCGCACATCAAACGCGTGCCGCCAGGAGGTGTTCATGCCGAGTTCGCGCCGGCGGCTGATCTCGTAAAGGCCGAGCGCCGCAAAGGGCCCGACCAGCGCGAAACCCGACATCAGGGGATAGATGAGCTGGATGGCGTTGGCCCCGGACGTCCACTGCGTCAGGATCAGGCCGACGATGGGATAGATCAAGCACAGGAACACATAGTGCGAAGGTTTTGCCCAGAAATCCTCGACGCCGAGGCGCAGCGCATCCCAAAGGTCCGACGTGGTGATGCGGCGCACCGTTGGCTGCACATGCATTCCACGTGCGTCCGCCATGACATGAAAGCCGGCCATAACCTTCCTCCCGTGTGTCGGGGCGGTCACCGCCAGGATGGCCGCCAGAGCTGCCACTTCAAGAACGAGAGGCACGATAGCAGAGTTGGCGGCGATTGTCGCCGCGTCAATTGCCTGGGGAGCAACTCCTCGTAGTGTTCAACTCTCCGTATGGCCTCTCATATGGCGTACCTTGGCGGTCCTTCATTTTGACCAATCATTGTGCTGCATTTTAGCATTTACGCATTTTAGCATTTACTTAAATTGCTCGTAGGGATCTTTGGCGTATCACCTGAGCTTTACGAAGTTCGGCGAGGAACTATGTTCGCATTGAAAGGCTTCTGGTCTTCGGAGCGTGGCAACTTTGCCATAACGACCGCCATCGGGATGCTGCCGATAATGATTGGTTTGGCCGGCGCCGTTGATCTGATCGGCACGAGCCATGACGCCTCGCAACTACAGAACTCGCTTGACGCGGCGGGGCTCGCCATCGGCACGAAGTTCTCTCCCGATATGGCGGCCGGCGATGTCCAGCAGCTTGGGCTGCAATTCTTCGCCGCCAATATGAGCGTGGCCGACCAGCAGGAATATCTGGGCAGCGTCTCCGCTTTCGCGGCAACGGCAAGCGGCAGCCCAAGCGCCTACTTTATCTCGCTGTCGTCCAGCATAAGCCGCCCAAGCTTCATCAGCGCCTCGGCCCCCTGGCAGGCCTACCGCTCGGCCTCGGTCAAGATAAAACCTGGCGCGCAGGCCTGCGTGCTGGCGCTCGATCCGCATGCGTCCGCCGCCGTGAACCTGCAGGGCTCGACCAACGTCTCGATGGACAATTGTGTGATCGCGGCGAACTCGGACGCCCCCGATTCCGTGAACAGGGGCGGCTCCGCCCTGGTTTCAGCGGGCTGTGTCTCAACTGTCGGCGGCACCAGCGGGCTGTTGCCACCCAGCGCCAGTCTCGCCTGCGGAACGCCGCACGAACATCGGTACGCATCCTTTGATCCGCTGGCCGACGTCGTTCCTCCCCCTTACGCATTGTGTTTGCCGGTCCCGAACGGCAAAACCTACACGCTGTCGCCAGGCACTTATTGCGACAAGACATTGTCGGGAAACATCACGCTCGATCCGGGCGTCTACATCATGCGCGGCACCACCATAAAGCCAGGGGGAAACGGCAGCCTGACTGGCCAGGGCGTGACCATATTCCTCATGGAAAGCGCTCAGATCTACATAAATGCCAATGAGAAGGTGAACCTTTCCCCGCCCACCAGCGGCCCTTATGCCGGTATCACCATTTTTCAGGATCACGGCAACACGTCTGCTCTGACATTGAATGGCGGCGCAAATTCCGTGATCAGCGGTTTTATCTACGCGCCGGACGCGCCCATTTCCTACGCCGGCAACTCTGATATGAGCGCCCAGGGCAACTGTCTCAGGCTTGTCGGCAATACGATACAGATGACCGGAAACTCGTCCGTCAAGTCGGATTGCGCGGCGGCGCTTGGAAATCGCACAATGTATGCCGATCGGATGATCACTCTGGTGAAATGAGAAACGACCCGATGTCCGGCGGCGCAAGCGGTCGCGTTGAGAAAAATGGCGGTCGCGTTTAACAATGCCGGAGTGCGGCGACCGCACTCCGGCAGATCAGTGCCTCTCACAAAGTCACATCCTGGTTGAAGATGGAGTATCGCTACGATTGCGCCGGTGCAGCGAAGCGATCGATCACCTCAGTCAGCGGGACGTGGCCAAGGCAGGCGCCAGAACCGGCTGGCTCTTCGCCATCCTCGACAGCCAGGGCATAACGCACGGCCGGATCGGCTTCGATGCGAAGGCGCAATCCGGCCAGCTTGGGATAGGCAGCGCCGTCGATCGCCTGGTGAAATTCCGCCCAGCGTGCCACGCCGATCAGCGTGGTATCGGCCAGAGTCAGCCGGTCGCCGACCAGGAAATCCGTATCGGCGATCATCGCCTCGAGCCGATCATGACGTTCCGCAACGGCCTTGCGGCCGAACTCCCGCAAGGTCGCCTTCAGCGCGGGTTCATCCGCCGCCATTTCCAATGCCACCCAGAGCGGGCTGAAGGCGGCGGTGAAACCGGTGTTCACGACGGCCATCAACTGGTGCATGCGGTCGGCTTGCGGCGTGCGCGGTTCGAAGCTGATGCGACGCTGTGTGTCGCGGGCTTCGAGCCATGCGGCGATGGCCATTGTCTCGGTGAGCACCCGGCCTTCGTCGGTGATCAGCACCGGCGTTTCCTGACGGTCGTTGATGCTGGCATAGGCATCGTTTTTCATCTCGGTGAGCATGTCGACGCGGCACAGGCGATAGGGTTGCCCGACGCGTTCGAAGGCAGCGACGAGCCCCATCGAGCTTCCCGCCGGGAAGCCATAAAGCAGGATAGGTTCCATTTGTTTTCTTCCGTGATTGAGGAGATCACGCCGCGCAGCGAAACTTGACCCTAAACGCTGGTCGTCCCATGTAAATTACGCACAATTCTGTAACCAGGATCCGCCCATGAAAGACGTCGTCTCATGCTGTCCGATCGAAGAGACCATGCGCGTGCTCAGCGGCCGCTGGCCCACTTTGCTGCTCTACTATCTGAAGGACGGGACCAAGCGGTTCAGCGACCTGAGGCGCGACAACCCCACCGTGTCGCACCGCATTCTGGCTCTGGAACTGCGCAAGCTGGAGGAAGCCGGTATCGTGCGGCGAACGGCGCACTCCGGCTATCCGCTGCGGGTCGACTATGACCTCACGGCGCCTGGCCGCAAGCTTGTACCGCTCATCGACGCGCTGGGCTCGTGGTGGGTGCATACGGAAGACGACCGGATGCGCGGTTCCTCGGACGCAGATCTCGATACTGCCGCCTAACATCTTCGATTTTCGCCGCCCTGCCCGGCAAAAGCCATGATCGACGTTATCTCAGGGGCATGACCATAGCGAAAATCGAAACCCCCGCGATGCCGAAACTGAACAGGCGCATGGTGCTGGCCGGCCTCGCCGCCCTAGCGGGACTCGCCGCCTGCAGCACTGTTTCACTGCCAACCGGCGAAGGCGCCGGGGTCTCCTCCTCCGCCACCGGCACGCTGGCCAGTATCCGCGCCTCGGCCGGGCTGGCGCCGATGGTCCCCGACCGGCAGCTCGAACAGGCCGCCCTGCAGCAGGCCGGCTACATGGCGCAGCGCCGCCGCATGAGCCACACCACCGGCTGGGGCAAGGATTTCGCCTCGCGCGTCAGGGACAATCGAATTTCCGGTGCCGCGGCGGAGAACATCGCCGAGGGTCGTTTCGACCTCGAGAAACTGTTCGACATCTGGGGGCATTCACCAGGCCATCGCCGCAACATGCTCGACCCGCGCTTCACCCGCTTCGGCCTTGCCTATGTGCGCGACGGCGGCGACAGCAAGCTCCGTTACTGGAGCCTGGTGCTCGGGAAATAGGGTGGAAAGCTAATCCATATGCGCTGCCGGCGCGCCGCCGGCAGGCGCCTGCTTCGGCTTGCGCAGCAGGAAAACAAACGGAATGGCAAGCAGCGTCATCACCATGAGCATTTTGAAGTCATTGACGTAAGAGATCATCATCGCCTGGAGATTGACCATGCGATCGACCTGTGAGAGCGCCATGGGATCGCCGCTCGCGGCGGCTGGAGAGACCGCCCACAGATTCGGATTGAATGGGTTGATGAAGGCCGAAAGCTCGGTGTGGTTGACCTGCGTGTTGCGCACCATCAGAACCGTCACGACCGACACGCCAATGGATGAGCCAAGATTGCGCACCAGGCTAAACAAAGCCGTGGCATCGGTGCGGAAGCGCACGTCAAGCGTGGCGAAGGCGACGGTCGACAGCGGCACGAACACCATTCCCATCCCCAGGCCCTGGATGACGCCGGAGCTGAGGATCAGCCAATTGTCCATCTGTGGCGTGAAGCTGGACATGGTGTAGAGCGATTGCGCCGTGAGCAGAAAGCCGATGACGACAAGAATCCTGGCGTCGATCCTGCTCATGAGCCGCCCCACGACAAGCATCGAAATCATGGTGCCGACACCGCGCGGCCCCAACACGACACCGATGGTGACGGTCGGATAGCCGAAGATGGTCGACAGCATCGGCGGCAGCAGCGACATCGAGGCCAGGATCAGCACGCCCATGACGAAGATGAATGCCAGCCCGGTCACGAAATTGCGGTCGAGGAAGATCTTGGGATCGATGAAAGGACGTTCCGCCGTCAGCGTGTGGATGATGAACACCCAGAATCCGGTGATCGAAAGAGCAAGCTCGATCCAGATCTCGACCGAGGAAAACCAGTCGACCTCGCCGCCGCGGTCGAGCAGCAGCTGCAGCGCACCGACACCGAGCGATAACATGGCGAAGCCGAAGAAATCGAAGCTGCGCACCCGCCGGGCAACCGCCGGCAGATAGGCGGCCATGCCGAGGAAGGCGATGATGCCGACCGGCAGGTTGATGAAGAACACCCAGCGCCAGTTGAAATTTTCGGTCAGCCAGCCGCCGAGCGTCGGACCCAGGATCGGCCCCAGCATGATGCCGGCGCCCCAGATGGCCATTGCCTGGCCGTGACGTTCCCTGGGGTTGATGTCGAGCAGGAAGGTTTGCGACAGTGGCACGATGGCGGCGCCGAACACGCCTTGCATCAGCCGGAAGAACACTATGCTCTCCAGACTCCAGGCGATACCGCACAGCATCGAAAACACGGTGAAACCGACAACCGCCCCCAGGAACAGTTCCTTGCGGCCGAAGCGATCGGCCAGCCAGCCGGTGACCGGCGTCATGATGGCGGCGGCGACGATGTAGGAGGTCAGCACCCAGTTGATGTTGTCGGGTGAGGCGCCGAGATCGCCGGTCATGGTCGGCAGCGCGACGTTGGCGATCGTCGTGTCGAGCGCCTGCATGATCGTCGCCAGCATGAGCGCGACCGTGATCAGGCCGCGATGCGGCACTTCTTTGAAGGGTTCGGGCGTGCTCATGGCATGAAACTTCCAGCAGGTAACAAAAACGTGTACAAGGGGTTTCCGGGCGGCAACGCCTTCCGTTGAGAGACCCTCGTCGCGGTGGGACGCGATTGTCGATGTGGGGGTTACATCGACTGAAAGTCTCTGATGAGCGGATGCCTGCCGCCCGGAAACATGAGGACCGACGGGTCCGCGTCGGAGATTTCAGATTTCGGCCAGGCCGCTACGCGGCGCGCCCAAACGCTGATCCTCCAGCTCCTCCCATCAGACCAATCCTGCTATTCACCTCCGCCGCTGGTCCTGCGGCATTCTGACGTTACTGCGCGGCCTCGCCAGCCGTGGCGTGACCGAAGATCGAAGGCAGGCCACGCGCCACGCCGGTGTCGACGGTAACGGTGGCGCTCATGCCGGTGCGCAACGCCATCTTGGCGTCCGCATCGGTCAATTCGAGACGAACCGGGATGCGCTGCGTGACCTTGACCCAGTTGCCGGTGGCATTCTGGGCTGGCAGCAGCGAGAACTCGGCTCCCGTGCCGGCGCCGATCGCCTTGACCGTCGCCTCGAAGGTGCGCCCTGGATAGGTGTCGACCACGATCTCGGCCTTCTGGCCGGGCTTCATGTGGGTGAGCTGCGTTTCCTTGAAATTGGCATCGATCCAGGTGTCGCCGGTCTCGACCAGTGAAAACAGCGGCGTGCCGGAACCGACATACTGGCCGACCTTGAACGACGAGGCCTGGCTGACGATGCCGTCCGCCGGCGCCTTGACCGTGGTCTGCGCCAGGTCGTAGGCCGCCTTGTCGCGCGCGGCGAGCGCGGCCATCACGGTCGGGTGCTTGTCGGTCTCGATATCGGGATTGCCGCCAAGGGCTGCCTTGGCGCTGATGATGCCTTGCTCGGCAACGGCCAGCTGCTGCTTGGCCTTGTCGAGATCGTTCTTGGCCTCGTCCAGCGACGATTTGGCGTTGATGCCCTTCTGGGCAAGATCGGCGGCGCGGTCGAACTGCGACTGGGCGAAGACGACCTGGCTGGCATCGGACTTCTGCTGAGCCATCGACTGGCCATAGGCCGCGCGCAGCTGCTCGACATTGAGACGCGCGCCCGCCACCGCCGCGTCGGCCTGCGCCAGCGCGATCCGGTATGGCTCGGGGTCGATGGCAAAGAGCTCGTCACCCTGCTTGACCAGCTGGTTATCGAAGATGTCGACCTTGACGATGCGGCCTGCCGTGTCGGAAGCGATCGACACCTTGGCCTGCTGCAGGTTGGCGTTCTCGGTCTCCTGGTAGCGGCCGCCGGTGACCCAGACGTAGCCGCCCCCGACAGCGAGTGCCGCGGGCAGCGCGACCATCAGCAGGAAGCGGCCCAGCCGGCGCTTTTTCTTCACCGGCGCCGGGGCCGGCTGCACTGGGGGAGCAACCGCCACCGGGGCCGCGGCCGGCTGCGCCGGCGCTTCCATCTCCAGTTCGGTCGTGTTCTTGTCTATCTTGGCTACCGCGTTCATGCTGCTGCGCCTTCTGTATTCTTCACTTTTTCAATGGACGGCGTCTCGTCGTCGGTCAGGTTGCGGACCATCGCCTCGAGCCCTTCGACGAGGACGCGACGGGCTTCCGGCTTCACGCCGACCAGCGATTCCTCATAGACTTCCCCGGCAATGCTCTTGATCACGGCGTAGGCGTCGCTCGCCTTGGGCGTCAGGAAGATCATGCGGACGCGACGATCGGCGGCGTCGGCACGACGCTCGATCCAGCCTCCCTCCTCCATGCGGTCGACCAGGCGCGAAACGCTGATCGGCTCGATTTCGAGAAGTTCGGCCAGCCGTGCCTGCGCGACGCCGTCTTCCTTGGCAACGCGGACCAGAAGCCGCCATTGCGCCGAAGAAAGCCCCAAGCCACTGGCCCTCGCCTCGAAGCGCTTGCGCATCAGGCGCTGCACGTCGTGAATCAAGAAGCCCAATCTGTCGATGCCATCAGAAACCATGAGCGGGATATATAATAAGCGTGCTCACTATTCAAGATGCCGCGTTGCATAAGAAGCCGGCAGATATGCACGACAGTCATGCGATGCAGGCATGGTTACCGATTGGTGAGCGCCTGTCGCCATGCCAGCCGGCTTCGCCGCTCCGCCACGTCATGCTGGTCGGGTCTGACATATTGATGTACAGCCGTTGGTCAGGATCGGGGGATCACGAAAATGCCGACGCTCTACGCTCTCAAGCCGGCCTTCCAGGGACGGCTGCGGCCGCTGGTCAATCGGCTGGCGGCAATCGGGGTCACCGCAAACAGCATAACCATCCTGGCGGCCGTGATGTCGATAACCGCCGGCGCGGCCATCGCGATCCTGCACGAATGGCGCTGGCTGCTGTTGCTTATCCCCGTGGTGATGTTCGTGCGCATGGCGCTGAATGCCGTGGATGGCATGCTGGCACGGGAACATGGGCAGGCGTCGACGCTCGGCATGTATCTGAACGAGTTGTGCGACGTCGTTTCGGACCTCGCACTGATTCTTCCTTTTGCCGTCTTTCCGGAATTTGGCGCATGGGGCGTCATCGCCTTCGCGATATCGGCCGTGTTGACCGAATTCGCCGGCGTGCTCGGCATTGCCGCCAAGATCGGACGCAACTATGCCGGGCCATTCGGCAAGAGCGACAGAGCGCTGGCGCTCGGTGTGGTCGCCGTGCTGTGCGCCGCCGGGATCTGGCCGGCATCGATAGCACCGTTTGTGTTTCCGGCCATGGCAACGCTTTCGCTGCTGACCGCCATAAACCGGATACGCGCCGGCCTTATTGGCAGCGCCAGCTGAGCATCGAGGCTCGCCATGCCGCCAGAGGGGAAGACCATGATGCACGAACCAATCGCCGCCGCGGCCACGCAAAGCCTTGCGCGGCAAGCGCAGGAGCGGGTTTTCCGCAGCCATGACGGGACGGAGATCTTCTACCGATTCTGGCCGGCGGACTCCGCCGGTGCCAAGGGCGCGGTGGTGCTGTTCCATCGCGGCCACGAGCATGGCGGCCGCATGGCCCATCTCGTCGATGAATTGCGGATGCCGGACCACGCCTTCTATGCCTGGGACGCCCGCGGCAATGGCCGCTCATCCGGCGAGCGCGGCTATGCCCCGTACTTCTCGGCGCTGGTGCGCGACATCGACTGCTTCATGCGCGAGATTGCAGCCAGGGATGGCGTCGCCACTGGGGATATCGCGCTGATCGCGCAGTCCTTCGGCGCCGTGCTCGCCGCCGCCTGGGTGCATGACTATGCGCCGAAGCTGCGCGCCATGGTGCTGGCTTCACCGGCCTTCTCGGTGAAACTCTACGTACCCTTCGCCAAGGAGGGCATCGCGCTCTGGCAGAAGATCAAGGGCCGCTTTTTCGTCAATTCCTACGTCAAGGCGAAATTCCTGACCCACGATCCTGTGCGCATCGCCTCCTTCGAGAGCGATCCGCTGATCGCGCGGCCGATCGCTTCCAACATCCTGGTCGAACTCTACCAGCATGCCGCACGCATCGTCGCTGACGCCCGCGCCATCAGCGTGCCGACCCAGCTTCTGCTCTCGGGCAGCGACTGGGTGGTGCGCCACGGCCCGCAGCACGAGTTCTTCGTCAATCTCGGCAGCCGCACCAAGGAACGCCATGTGCTGCCGGGCTTCTTTCACGACACGCTGGGCGAACGCGACCGGGCGCAGGCCCTCGAGCTGATCCGGCCGTTCCTCGCCAGGCAATTCGCGGCACCGGACGCGCCGGTCGACCTGAAGCAGGCGGACACCGCCGGCTACACCCGCGACGAGGCCGACCGGCTTGCCTCGCCGCTCGCTCTGATGTCGCCCAAGGGCCTCTATTGGGCATTCAGCCGCGCCTCCATCCGCATGGGTGCCTGGGTCTCGCAGGGCATGAAGACCGGCATCGCCACCGGCTTCGATTCCGGCTCGACATTGGATTACGTCTACGAGAACGACGCGCGGGGTCTCACACCTCTTGGCCGCGTCGTCGACCGTGTCTTCCTGGAGGCCATTGGCTGGCGCGGCATCCGCCAGCGCAAGCTGCATCTCGAAGAGCTCATCGGCTCTTGCGTGGCGACGCTCAAGGCCGCTGGCCGGCCGGCGCACATTCTCGACATCGCCGCCGGCCATGGCCGCTATGTTCTCGATGCCATCGCGAAGAGCCCCGACCAGCCAGCGAGCGTTCGCCTGCAGGATTATTCCGACCTCAACGTCCAGCTTGGCCGCAAGCTGATCGCTGAGCGGCAATTGCCGGCTGATGTCTCGTTCCAGCGCGCCGATGCCTTCGATGCCGACATGCTCGCCAACGTCGATCCGGCCCCCGACCTCGCCATCGTTTCCGGCCTCTACGAGCTGTTCTCGGACAACGCGATGATCGCCCGCTCGCTTGGTGGTTTGGCCAGCGCCATGCAGCCGGGCAGCCTGCTGCTCTACACCAACCAGCCTTGGCATCCGCAGCTCGAGATGATCGCCCGCAGCCTGACTTCGCATCGCGGCGGCGAGGCCTGGGTGATGCGGCGGCGCACGCAGGGCGAGATGGACCAGCTCGTCGAATCCGCCGGGTTCGAGAAGCTCGACCAGCGCATCGACCAATGGGGCATCTTCACCGTCTCGGTCGCGCGGCGCCGCTGAACAGCATGGTCTTATCGCCTGCACCCACCGCGCGCGCCGAGCCTTATGGACGGGTGGTCGTCAGGGCTGCGCTCTGGCTGGCCTTGCTGGCACCATTCTTCTATCTCAGCTACGGCTTCGCCAACTGGCTGGCCTCGCGGCGCGACGATGTCGGCAGCATCGTGTTCTCGTGGGAGCACGGCATTCCGTTCGTCGCCTGGACCATCGTGCCCTATTGGTCGATCAACCTGTTCTACGGCCTGTCGCTGCTGCTCAACAACGACAGGCAAGGGGTGGACCGCCTGGCCGGGCGTTATCTCACCGCGCAAATCGTCGCCGTTGCCTGCTTCATCCTGTTCCCGCTGACCGCGACATTCGTGCGACCGGCGACGACCGGCCTGCCCGGCTTCCTGTTTGCCGTGCTCGGCGGTTTCGACAAGCCGTTCAACCAGGCGCCCTCGCTGCACATCGCCCTTCTGGTGATCATCTGGGATCATTGGCGCCACCGGCTCGGCGGTTTTCTCCTGGCGCTCTGGCACGGCTGGTGCTTCCTGATCGGCGCCTCGGTGCTGACGACCTGGCAGCATCATTTCATCGACATCCCGACCGGCGCGCTGCTCGGGCTCTTTGCGTTGTGGCTGTTTCCGCGCAGCGGCGCGCTGCTCGGGCTCTTTGCGTTGTGGCTGTTTCCGCGCAGCGGCGCGTTGCCGTTTTCAGGCTTCCGGCTGACCAGCGATGTGCAAGCGCGGCGGCTGGCGCGGTTCTATGCGCTGGGCGCCGTTCTTGCGCTGGCGGGCGCCGCGCTCGGTGCATTCGTTTGCGCTGTCGCCCTCTTCCTGCTTTGGCCGGCTTTGGCGCTGGCCATCGTCGCCCTCGCCTATGCAGGGGCAGTCGAAAAAGTGTTCCAGAAATCCGCCGATGGCAGCATCACGCTTGCAAGCCGTGTCCTGCTCTTGCCTTACCGTCTCGGCGCCAGGGCAAACATATGGGCCTGGACGCGCAAACTTGCTCCCCAGGTGGCGATTGCCGATGGCGTCTTTCTCGGGCGCTTTCCTACGGCACGCGAGGCCAACGGCTTCGGCACGGTCATCGACCTTGCCGCCGAACTTGAAAGACCGGCGGCAGCCGATTGCCGCTGGATCAGCTTTCCGATGGTCGACCTGTTGCCGCCGCCAGTGGCGATACGGCAACAGGCAGCCGGCGCGCTGGAGAGTGCGCGCCGCGACGGCACCGTGCTGGTGTGCTGCGCGCTCGGCTTCCAGCGCAGCGCCGGCGTCGTGGCCGAATGGCTGGTGGCGACCGGCAGGGCCAAAACGTCGACGCTCGCCCGCGAGATGCTCGCGGCCCTCGGCCGGCCGGTTCATCTTGCAGAAGCCACGGATCCGGCGGCGTCATGACCGGCAATGCCTATCAGGACCGCACCCATCGCTTCGCTGGCATGCTGATGCGGCAGGCAGCGTGGCCGGCCGCAATCGTGGTGGCCGCGGACATCCTTGCGCCGCTGGCTGCCTCGACGCGCGGCGCTTTCGAAAACTTGCCCGCGGCCGTTGCTTTGTCGATCACCGCCGCGAGCGCGGTGGCGGTGCTGATGCTGTCGACACTGCTGGCGTTTGACGCGCTGCTGTTCCGGATCATGGCCAGCCATGATGACGAAGCTTCCGGCGGTGCCGCAGTGGACGACATGCTGGCGCGCATGCGCCTGAAAACGGCTCCGTCCGCGACACGCTCGCTCGATGACCGCATGGCCGGCACGCGTCGTCTGCTGTTCAAGCAGCGTGCCGCCCTGGCTCTGTTTGCCGCAGCACTTCTGGCGGCAGGGTTTTGGGCGCCGCGATGAACAGGCTTTCGCTCAAGACCTTCACCTTGCTGCAGACGGTAACCTCGGTCGGCCTGTCGGCGCTGGCCCGGATGGTGACGGGCGTGCGGCCGATCTGGAACGGCAGCCTGCCCTCCGACCGCCAGCGCATCTATTTCGCCAACCACACCAGCCATGGCGACTTCATCCTTTTGTCGGCCTGCCTCAGCGAAAGGGAGCGCGCGATCACCCATGCTGTTGCCGCAGGCGAATATTGGGGGAAGTCGCGGCTGCGCCGCTTCATCGCGCAGGACATGCTGTCGTCGGTGCTCATCAACCGGCAGTGGACGAGACCTGAGGAAAATCCGATCAAGATCATGCTGTCGGTTCTCGACCAGGGGCACTCGCTGATCCTGTTTCCCGAAGGCACACGCAACATGACCGAAGAGCCGCTGCTGGCATTCCGCTCCGGGCTCTACAATTTGTCGACGGCGCGGCCTGAGGTCGAGCTGATCCCGTGCTGGATCGAGAACATGTCGCGCGTGCTGCCCAAGGGCCAGTTCCTGCCGGTGCCGCTGCTGTGCCGCGTCGTCTTCGGCGCGCCGGTGGCGATCGGTCCGGGAGAAGAACGCCGCGCCTTCCTCGAACGCGCCCACGCCACGCTTCTGGCGCTCAACCCGCGTCCCGAGCGAGACGATTGATGCGCCACGAAATCTCCATCCTGATCATCGGCCTGCTGGCGGTTTTGACCACCGCCAGCATCGTCGCCACCCTACTTTCGGCGCGAGCGCCGAAGCCGCTCAGTTCGACGCTGGTCAATCTCACCCAGCGCATCAACGCCTGGTGGGTGATGGTGGCGCTGATGACGGTCGCCTTCTTCTTCGGGCGTTACGGAATGACCATTCTGTTCGCTCTGATCTCCTTCGCCGCGCTGCGCGAATTCGTGACGCTGACGCACACCCGCCGCAGCGACCATTGGGTGCTGCTTGGCATGTTCGGCATCATCATCCCGTTTCAATACTGGCTGGTGTGGACCGCCTGGTACGGTCTCTTCGTCATCTTCATTCCGGTCTATTGCTTCCTGCTGATGCCGGCCATAACGGCGCTGCATGGCGACACCGAACGCTTCCTCGAGCGGATCGCCGCGCAGCAATGGGCGGTGATGATCTCGGTCTATTGCGTCAGCCATGTCCCTGCCCTGCTGACACTCGAGGTGCCGGGCTTCGAAGACCGCACCCTGCTGCTGATCGCCTTCCTGATCATCGTCGTGCAAGGCAGCGACGTGCTGCAGTACATCTTCGGCAAGCTGTTTGGAAAACACCGTTTCTCGCCGAACGTCTCGCCGTCGAAAACCTGGGAAGGCCTGATCGGCGGACTGGTGTCGGCGAGCCTGCTCGGCGCGCTGCTATCGTTCGTGACACCCTTCTCGCCGCTGCAGGCAGCAGCCGTGGCCTTCGTCGCCTGCTCGATGGGATTTCTCGGCGGGCTGGTCGCCTCGGCCATCAAGCGCGATCAGGGCGTCAAGGACTGGGGCCATCTCATCGAAGGCCATGGCGGCATGATGGACCGCACCGACAGCCTGGTCTTCGCCGCCCCGGTGTTCTTCCACATCGTGCGCTATTTCTGGACCGTGTGATCCGGCGATCTGTTGCCGCGCTCAAAGCGGTTGCGGATGAGCATGGTGACGACCAGAAACCACGCTATTTAGCGCGTTTCCTGACATACAGTTCCAGCTTGTGGCGGACGATTTCGAAGCCAAGCTCCGACGCTATCTCGGCCTGCAGTTTCTCGATTTTGTCGGAACGGAACTCGATCACCTGACCGGTGTCGAGGTCGATGAGATGGTCGTGATGTTCACGGTCCGCGTTTTCGAACCGGGCGCGGCCCTCGTCGAAGGCATGACGCTGGATGGCGCCTTTCTCCTCCAGGAGCCGCAACGTCCGGTAGACGGTCGACAAGGAAATGCTGCCGTCGATCTGGTGGGCACGAGAATACAATTCGTTCGCGTCCGGATGGTCGTGCGCATCCGCCAGCAGCCGCAAGATCACCTTGCGTTGTTCGGTCATCCGGACACCGGCGGCTTTCAAATTGCTCCGGAATCGCTCGAAAAGGTCGTTGTCCGCTTTCATCCGTCATACTTAGCCGCGTTGCCACGCGACTGCAATTAGCTACTTGCAAATCAGTTGCAACTGCAATATCAGATGCAAATCACTTGCATTAGCATGACGCGAGCAGCGCATGGGCGACGATCAACTCCAGTCGAAAGGCATCCGATGACTGTTTCTGCTTCCCCAACCCGCAGGACGATGCTGCGGGCGCTTGGCGGCCTTGTGGCCATCGGTTTTGCGACGATGGCGAGCCTCGTTCCGGTCATGGCACAGGAGACCCGGCCTGCGGCAGGGAAGGTTCTGCGCATCGTGACGACGTTCACGATCATCCAGGATATCGCGCAAAACGTAGCCGGGACCGCGGCAATCGTAGAGTCGGTGACCAAGCCCGGCGCTGAAATCCACGATTATCAGCCGACGCCGCTCGACGTGGTGAAGGCGCAATCGGCCGACCTCGTGCTCTGGAACGGCATGAACCTCGAACGCTGGTTCGAGAAATTCTTCGACAACGTGAAGAACGTGCCGAGTGCCGTCGTCACGGAGGGCATAGAGCCGATGGGGATCAAGGAGGGACCTTACGAAGGCAAGCCCAATCCGCATGCGTGGATGTCGCCGAAGAACGCCCTCATCTATGTCGAGAACATCCGCAAGGCGCTGTCCAAGGCGGATCCGGCAAACGCCCCGGTCTATGCCGCCAATGCCGCCGCCTATTCGGAAAAGATCAAGGCAATCGACGAGCCCATGCGCAAGCGCCTGTCGGCGATCCCAACGGACCAACGCTGGCTGGTTACAAGCGAAGGCGCTTTCAGCTACCTGGCACGCGACTTCGATCTGCGCGAAGCCTATCTGTGGCCGATCAACGCCGACCAGCAAGGCACCCCGCAACAGGCGCGCAAGCTGATCGACCTGGTGCGCGAGAACAAGATTCCGGTGTTGTTCAGCGAAAGCACCATTTCCGACAAGGCGGCCAAGCAAGTCGCGCGCGAAACCGGAGCCACCTATGGAGGCGTTCTCTACGTCGATTCGCTGAGCGAGGAAGACGGCCCGGTTCCGACCTATCTGAAGCTTCTCGAAACCACCGTCGAGACGATCGTCCAGGGGTTCGGCGGGTGACCGGGGTTCGCACCGCGCTCGCTCCGGACAACAGCCATGATCGAACATCGACCGGTAGCGGCCGGGTCGTTGCCTCCATCGACGTGGACGACGTCACCGTCAGCTATTCAAGCGGGGTCACGGCCGTACACTCCGCCTCTTTCAGGCTCGGCGCCTCCACCATCTGCGCGCTGGTCGGCGTCAACGGCTCCGGCAAATCGACGCTGTTCAAGGCGCTGATGGGCTTCCTGACGCCGTCGACCGGAACAGTGCTTATCGCCGGATTGCCCGTCCACGCAGCGCTGAAGCGCGGCCTAGTCGCGTATGTGCCGCAGAGCGAGGATGTCGACTGGAACTTTCCGGTGCTGGTGGAAGATGTCGTCATGATGGGCCGCTACGGCCACATGAATTTTCTGCGTATCCCAGGCAGAGCCGATCGCATGGCGGTCGACGCGGCACTGGAACGGGTCGGCATGACCGATTTTCGCAAGCGCCAGATCGGCGAACTGAGCGGCGGCCAGAAGAAGCGTGTGTTCCTGGCGCGCGCTCTGGCGCAGGGCGGCGAAATCATCCTGCTCGACGAGCCGTTCACCGGCGTCGACGTGCAGACCGAAGCAGCGATCATCGATCTCCTTCGGTCGATGCGCGACGACGGCAAGCTGATGTTGGTGTCGACGCACAATCTCGGCAGCATCGTCAATTTCTGCGACCATGTCGTCATCTTCAACAAGACGGTGCTGGCCTTCGGACCAACAGAGACAACGTTTACGCAAGCCAATCTTGCGAAAGCTTTTGGCGGCGTGCTGAGGCATCTGCGCCTCGGCGGCGCCGATCTTCATGACGACCCCGACGCTCGCCACCTGACCGTGCTGACCGATGACGAGCGTCCTCTGGTGCTTTACGGCGAGCGGGATCAAGAGAAGATGATGAAGCCCGACAGCGGATCGCCAGCCCCGTGATCGACATCCTGCTGGAACCCTTCACCTACAACTACATGGCCAAGGCCATCTGGGTCAGCGCCCTGGTCGGCATGGTCTGCGCGTTCCTGTCCTGCTATCTCATACTAAAGGGCTGGGCCCTGATGGGCGACGCGCTTGCCCACTCGGTGGTGCCGGGCGTTGCGGCCGCCTACATGCTGGCCCTTCCCTATGCCGCCGGCGCATTCGCCTCCGGCCTCATCGCCGCACTCGGCATCACCTTGGTGCGGCGCGTGACGCAACTTCGCGAGGACGCCGTGATCGGCCTTGTCTTTACAACGCTGTTCGCTGGCGGGCTGCTGATTGCGTCGATCAGTCCGACCTCCGTAAACATCCAGTCCATCGTACTCGGCAACATCCTCGCAATCTCCGACGAGGATGTAACCCAGGTCATCCTCATCGCAGCGGTTTCGCTGGTTGTATTGGGGCTTCGATGGAAGGATATGATGCTGGTGTTCTTCGATGAGAACCATGCGCGCGGCGTCGGCCTGAATCCGTGGCGGTTGCGGGTCCTGTTCTTCGTGCTGCTCAGCGCCTGCATCGTCGCCGCGCTCCAGACCGTCGGCGCGATCCTCGTGATCGCGATGGTGGTAACGCCTGGCGCCACCGCCTATCTGCTTACCGATCGGTTCGGCGTCATGATCCTGCTCGCGATGGCGATCGGCGCGGCGACGAGCGCGGTTGGCGCCTATCTCAGCTTCTTTCTCGATGGCGCGACTGGCGGACTGATCGTGGTGCTGCAGACCGTGGTCTTTCTGATTGCCTTCGTCTTCGCACCCAAACATGGGCGGCTCGCCGCACGCCGGGCGGCACGTGCCGCATCGCAGGTCGCGTCATGATGACGATCTGGTCCTGGATCGCCGAACCGCTCAGCCACGAATTCATGCGTCGCGGTCTCGCCGTCGCCGTTCTGGTCGGCGCCATTTGCGCGGTGTTGTCCTGCTATCTCGTCCTGAAGGGCTGGTCGCTGATGGGCGACGCCGTTTCGCATGCCGTGCTTCCGGGTATCGTGCTCGCCTATATCGCCGGGATCCCGCTTGCCTTCGGCGCCTTCGTGGCAGGACTTGGCTGCGCGCTGGCGACGGGCTACCTCAAGCAGCACAGCCGGATCAAGGAGGACGCAGTCATGGGCATCGTCTTCTCAGGCATGTTCGCGTTTGGCCTGGTGCTGTTCGTCAAAGTCGAGACCGACCAGCATCTCAATCATATCCTGTTCGGCAACATGCTCGGCGTCCAGTGGCGCGACGTGATCGAGGCGGCGGTCATCGTCGTGCCGGCGATCCTCATCGTTCTGGCAAAACGCAAGGATCTGCTGCTTTATTGTTTCGATCCGGCCCATGCGCGCGCGATCGGCCTGCCCGTCAACCTGCTGCATTTCGGGCTGCTGACGCTGCTCGCGTTGACCATCGTGGCCTCGCTGAAGGCTGTCGGGATCATCCTTGTCATCGCCATGCTGATCGCGCCGGGAGCGATCGGCTTTCTTTTGACGAAGAGCTTTGAGCGCATGCTCGCCATTGCCGCCGCGGCCGCCATCGGGTCGAGCGTCGTGGGAACGATCCTCAGCTATCACATCGACGCAGCCACCGGCCCGACGATCGTCGTCGTTCAGGCCGGCGTTTTTTTGCTTGCCCTGTTCCAGTCGAAGCGCCCAAAGCAACGGGTGCAACTGGGCATTTCGGGAGAGTAATCGCGGCCCTGACCCAGGCCGCACTCAAAGCCGGTTGCGGATCAGCATGGTGACGACGAAGAACGCGCCGACCGAGCTGGTGATGATGCCGATCGGCAGTTCCTGCGGCGGCAGCAGCGTTCGGGCCAGAAGATCGCTGGCCAGCAACAGCACGGCGCCGAAGACGGCGCAGCTGGCAACCAGGCGCAGGTGCAAGGGGCCCGCCAGCGGCCGCGACAGATGCGGGATCATCAGCCCGACGAAGCCGATGACGCCGGCGACCGAGACCAGGATCGCCGTCGAGAAGGCGGCGACGAGAAAGGTCATCCTTCGCATCCGCGCCACCGGCACGCCCAGGCTTTCGGCGGCGTTTTCGCCGGCCAGGAAAGCATCGAGCCGGCGGTGGTTCCACAGCGCGTAAGCCAGAATGGTGCCTGCTCCCAGCGCGCCCAGCCAGATATTATCCCAGCGCGCCAGGCCAAGGCCGCCCATGGTCCAGAACAGCACGGAGTGGGCGGCGCGCTGATCGCCGGCAAAGACAAGATAGTTGGTCAAGGCGGTGAACATGAAGGACACGGCAAGGCCGGCAAGGATCAGCCGCTCCGGGCCTTGCCCCCTCACCCGCGCAACCAGCAGCAGCACGACGCCGGCAGCCAATATGCCGCCGGTGAAGGCCGCGACCGGCAATGTCCAGATGCCGAAACTGTCGCCGAAGACGGTGATGACGGAAACCGCACCCGCGGCGGCGCCCGACGACAGGCCGAACAGGAACGGGTCGGCAAGGTCGTTGCGGGTCACCGTCTGCAGCAGCGCACCGACGACGCCGAGACCGACGCCGACGCAGATGGCCAGGATCGTGCGCGGCAGCCGCAGGTCGACGACGATCTTGCCGACCGGTCCTGCCACGTCGTGCCCGCTGAAGCCGACTGCACGGCCAAGTGCTGCAACAACGTCGGTCAGCGGGATCAGCGTCGAGCCATAGGCGATCGACAGCAAAGCGAGAGCGGCGATCGCCGCCGCTCCCACCATCATGGCCAGTGCAAATGCCGGATGACGCAAGCCTGGAAATGCGTCGTGTCTGTCAGGACGCGTGCGACGTACTTCCAGGATCTCTTGTTCATGCATGTCGTTGCCCCAAAACCGCTGCGCACTTTTGGGCGACAGGCATCAAAACGCTTCCGGATGCATGGCCTTGGCGATCTTGTCGATGGCTTCGATGTTGGCCGGTCCCGGCGTCAGTTCGGCATAGCGCAGGGCGACGAAGCGCTCGTTCTTGACCGCGTCGGTCTCCTTCATGGCCGGATGCGCCTTCAGGAAATCGAGCAGTTTCCTGTAGCCACCGCCATCCTGGTAATCGAGCAGGATGAGGAATTGCGGATTGCGCGACGCCACCGTTTCCCAGTCCGTATTGCCCCAACTGGTGTCCATGTCGGCCATAATGTTGTCGCCGCCGGCGGCTGATATCATGGCGCTGGGGATGGCGAATTTGCCTGCGGTGAACGGCTTGTCCTCGCCGGAATCATAGAGGAAGACCCGCGTTCCCTTGGCGTCGCCGACCTTGGCGGTGATGTCGGCGAGCCGCGTCTTCCAGCCGGAGACAAGCTTCTCAGCTTCGGCCTCCTTGCCGAAGATCTTGCCCAGCTTTTCGACGTCGCCATAGAGCAGGTCCATCGAGGCGGCGGGGCGGCTCTTGTCGAGATGGACGCAGCTTTCCGTCAGCACCAGCGTCTTGATGCCGTGCGGAGCAAGCGTGTCGGGCGTCACTTCACCACCCGGCTTCATGCCATAATACCAGCCGGCGAAGAAAAAATCGGGCTCGACCGCGACGAGGTTTTCGAGCGTCGGATATTTCGGCGCCAGTTCCGGGATCGAACCCTGCTCGGCCTTGAACTCAGGACCCACCTTGTACCATCCGGTGATGCCGGTCAGGCCGACGATCGACGGCTGCAGTTTCAGCGCGAAAGCCATCTCGGCCATGTTGAGATCCTGGATGACGGCGCGCTTCGGCGGCGCATCGAAGGTCAGCGGCTTGCCGCAGCTGTCGACAGTTACCGGGAAGGCCAGGGCTGTCGAGGCCAGCAGCGAGAAGGCAAGCGAAAAAGCAAGGCGTTTCAAGGGTTTGCTCCTGTGGACGGGATGATCGATATGGGACGGCTTCAATCAGGATGGCGGCGCGGCACGGTTCGGAACATCGAACACCGTCAGTTCGCGGTCTTCGGTCGGATGGCGCAGACGCAGCACATCGATGCCGAAAATTTCGCGAATCAGCTTTTGGGTCAGCGCTTCGCGCGGTGCGGCGAGCGCTTGCAGACGGGCATGGTTCATCACCGCCACCCTGGTGGCGAACGGTGCCACCAGCGCCAGATCGTGCAGCACCGCGATCACCGTCATCTCGAAGCCTGCCACGAGGTCGAGCAGTTCGCCGCGGGCGCGCGGGTCGAGATGGTTGGTCGGCTCGTCGAGGAACAGGATCTTTGGCTGCTGGGCGATGGCGCGGGCCAGTTGGGCGCGCTGGCGCTCGCCGCCCGACAGCGAGCCGATGGTGCGGCCAAGCAGCGGCAGCAGGCCGGTCCGGCGCAGCGCATCGACGACAATGTCACGCTCCTCGCTCCTGCGCCGTAGCCGAGCGTGCGGGACCCGGCCCAGCTCGACATAGTCGATCACCGCCAGCCGCGGATCGGGCTGGTCGGTCTGGCCGACCACGGCGATATGCAGTGCCCGCTCGGCGGCGGAAATCCTGTCCAGCCGGCGCCCGCCGAGGTTCACCTCGCCGGAACTTGGCCGCAGCATGCCCGACAGCATGCGCAGCAGCGTCGTCTTGCCGGCGCCGTTGGGACCGATGATGGCTAGGCGATCGCCAGCGGCCACCGAGAAGCTGACCGCCTGGACCAGATCCCGCCCGTTCGCCATGGCGCAGAGGTCACGGGCTTCGAGAAGCGCTACGGGCATCGGCTGCCCGCCAGATTGCCGGGATGGCAAAGCGTGCACACGATGATGCGATGATCGATAGAGCCGTCCAACTTTCCGTCACTTTCCAAAACTGGCGACGGAAGGAAGCTGGCGAAGCGGCCGACAAGACCGGGATTCGCGTTTCCTCCCGGCACACCCCGTCCGGTCAACTCAGTGATGGCAGGTCTCCTGGCTCGCGGGTCGTTGCGCCATCCTGCCTTCCCAGCCTTGCCGGCCAGTGGCATTCACGGATTTTGCTCGCCGCTTACAGTTGCGGGGGCAGCCACGGCCTCGACCCCTGGGGATCTCACCGTGTTCCCTTTTCACCCCTCGCCTTTCGACTCGGGGACCATCACCGCTTCAGCGTAGATTTCCCCCAATCGCTTCGCAATGGATTTCTCGGACGGAGTGGTGGGCCGGCTAGGGGAAACATGCATTTCTCGCTCTCGATATGTAATAACATTACGCATTTAGAGGATGCCGCCTGGCGCTGTCAAGCGAAGCCTGCCGAATTTGGCTCGTCGGCGGCAAGGGGCGCTCCAACGCTGCGCCATATCGGTGCGACTGTGACGGGATCGGTGCGATTGCGCGGGATGCGCAATTTCGATCAAACTGGCCGCGCCAGGAAACGGCAGGATGATCTGGCCAATGCGAGGAGCAAAATGAACCCGACCGAGAAAGCGCTGTGGTTCGTCGAAAGTCATCTGCCGGAGGCTGTTACACTCGACGATGTCGCGCAAAGCAGCGGGGTGTCGCGTTTTCATGTGACGCGGGCTTTCGGGGCCGCCACCGGCCGGTCGGTGATGGGCTACATGCGCTCACGCCGGCTGACCGAGGCGGCGCGCAAGCTGGCCGGCGGGGCGCCCGACATCCTCAGCGTCGCGCTCGACGCCCGCTACAACTCGCATGAGGCGTTCACCCGGGCCTTCCGCGATCAGTTCGGCACCACGCCGGAACTGGTGCGCGCGCAAGGCACACTCGACAAGCTCGACCTCGTGGAGCCGATCCTGATGGACCAGTCCTTCCTCACCAATCTCGAACCACCGCGTTTCGAGACCAGCCGGCCGTTCCTGATCGCCGGCCTCGGCGAACGCTACAGCTGCGAAACCAGCGCCGCCATCCCGATGCAATGGCAGCGCTTCGGCCCCTATATCGGCAACATTCCGGGCGAGGCCGGCGACGTCGCCTATGGCGTCTGCGTCAACGGCGACGATGCCGGCAATTTCGACTACATCGCCGGCGTCGAAGTGTCTGATTTTTCCGACCTGCCCAAGGACTTCTACCGGGTGCGGGTGCCGGCGCAGAAATATGCGGTCTTTGCCCACCGCGAACACATCTCGACCATTCGCCGCACGGTCAACACGATCTGGAACAAATGGCTGCCGGCTTCCGGCCACGAGATATCGGATGCGCCGGAATTCGAACGCTACGGCCCTGAGTTCGACCCACGCAGCGGCAATGGCGGGCTGGAGATCTGGATACCGGTGAAGGCGTAGTCGGTCAGGCCATCGGCAGCGCCGGCCAGCGATCGACTATCCCGCCGCCGGAAAACACAGCGATCGACCCGAACTGCTGCAGCACGGCTTCGCTCTGCGTCGGCCTTAGAAACGCGTAGTCGCCGGGTTTTGCGGTCGCGTCGGCGGGCAAGCCCATGAATTGCTGGTTGGAGGACAGGCCGAGCAGCCCATTCGCCTTCATGCCTTCGGGGAAGACGGGCTCGGCCATCCACTTGCCGCCATAGAGATAGCAGCCCTTGCGCGGGAAGCGGCCGGGCGCCTGCAGCAGGCGGGTGACGGCCGGCGGGCCAGGCAGCATCGGCTCGACCATTTTCAAGATCGGCGTGGCGATGAAGGCCGCCGGCTGGAAGCCGTCGAGGCCTGGCGTATCGAAATCACTGGGCAGCACGAAGGCCGAGCCCATCGAGACCTCGTTGGCCATGCCGCCATGATGAAGCAGCGCGGTCTTGCTGCCGCCGATGTTCAGGATACGGCGCTGGTCGGCGCCGAGACAGGCGACGAACGCCGAGGCCTGCGCCGACGCCTTGGCCAATGCCTTTGCCGGTCCGCCGAAAAGGCCGGGAATGAGCGGCGCATGCGCCTCGTAGGCCATGACGCCTTCGCAATGCAGCCGGGCCGGCAACGCGCTCAACGCCTTCGACAAGGCCTCAGGATTGGCGAACCCGCCGCGATGCAGCCCGACATCGATCTCGAAAGCGATGTGCAGGCCGATGCCGAGTTCGCCAGCGAGGGCGCCATATTCCGCCAGTCTCTCCTCGCTGTCGATCAGCCAGCAGACACGCGACCAGTCGACCGCGCCCCTCGAAAGCACAGCCCTTGCCGCATCGACAGGCATCGGCTTGCCATACAGCAGATCGGCATCCGGAAACGCCTTCAGCACCGCCTCGCTGATCGGCGGATGGAAGGTCATGACATGATTGGTGCCGAGCGCCTTGCCGATATGCGCAAGCAGCGGCAGGCAGGCGAGCGATTTGTCGACCAACCGCACAGCAAGGCCGGGGTCGAGCCTGTCTTTCACCAGGGCAATGTTGCTGTCCAGCCGGTCGCGATCGAGCAACAGGCAGGGCTGGAAGATGCCGGCGGTCTTCAGCGCATCCGAGAGGGTGGAAAAATAGGCACTCATCGTTCGATGCCAAAAGGACTGGGCTCGATGCCGAACAGGCCGGCCATGTAGGGCGAGACGAAGCGGTTTTGCGGATCGATGTCGCGGCGCACCGCCATGGCATCGTCCCAGCGCGGGTAGAGCTTTTTCAGATCCGCCGCCTTCAGGCTGTGCAT
Source organism: Mesorhizobium sp. M0518 (assembly GCF_040321125.1). Taxonomy (NCBI): domain Bacteria; kingdom Pseudomonadati; phylum Pseudomonadota; class Alphaproteobacteria; order Hyphomicrobiales; family Phyllobacteriaceae; genus Mesorhizobium; species Mesorhizobium sp. M0518. The sequence continues at coordinate 42,988 of NZ_JAMYQY010000016.1, read as the reverse complement.
CTTGCCCCAATGCGGCCGGCCGCCATATCTGCGGAAGATCGGCTCTGCCGCCCGCATGAACGGCAAAGGATCGCTCGCGGCATCATGGTGGATGGCGATGGAGCAGGTCAGCCTGTTGTAGAATGGCGAAAGCCAGAACTGGTCCGGCGCGACCGAGCGCACCTCCATCGGGAAATAGACCTCGGGAAAACGCTTCTCGGTCAGCTCGATGATCTCGGCCAGCGCCTTCGGCCCTTCCTCGAACGGCAAATGATATTCCATCTCGTTGAACTTGGTCTGCCGGTCGCTGGCATAGACGTTGAGCCAGTCCTGCACGTAGTCCTCGGCCGGCAATTTGGCGATGGCGCCCAGGATCAGACGGCCACGCAGCGATGGCAGCCAGGCAAGTGAGGTGCGCAGCCTGCGCAGTGTCCTCAAACCCGACTCGTCCTCTTCCGGCGGCCGTGCGGTGGGTGCGGCGCCGCTGAGATCGCTGGCGATGAACTGCGCGTAGCCGGAAAACGGAATGTAGTAGAATTCGGCCGAGCGATGCGCGGCCATCATCGTCTCGAACTCCCGCAGCATCTCAGTGATCGGCAGCACCCATTTGCGGCGCCGCAGCCGGTAGGTCGCGATGTTGTTCAGCGTCACTTCGGTGAGCACGCCGAAAGCGCCGAGTGCGACGCCGATGGCATGGATCATGTCCTGATCCCCTGCCCGCTTGAAGTCGCGAACCTTGCCAAGCCCGTCGACGATCCGCACTGTCTCCAGCTGCGTGTGATAGGCGCCGAGCGTCGGTCCCGAGCCGTGCGTGGCGGTGCCCAGCGCGCCGCCGATCGCCTGGCGGTCGATATCGCCCATGTTGGGCAGGCCCTGGCCGATGCCTTGCAGGATGCCCATCAGCGCGCCGAGCCGGGTTCCTGCCCGCACCCGCGCCTGATGTTTTTGCGCATCGTGCGAGACCAGCCCTTCCAGCCTCTCCAGGGACAGGATCGTGCCCCGCGATTTCACCAGCGGCGTGAAGGAATGACCGGCGCCGGCGACGCGCACCGGGCCAGGCGCGGTCCGGACGAGATCACCGAGCTCACCGGCATCGCCGGGGCTGGCGATCAGCTTGGGCTCGGCACTTACAAAGCCCGACCAGTTGCTCCAAATGTTTGACATCCCACCTCCCCGCTCAGGCAACCGCACGACGGCGACGTGACACAAGGACGAACAGACCGAGCAGCGCCACGCTGGCCACCGCGCTGGCGGCGGCGAATTCCGGCACCGGCCGGAAATCCTTGCCATCGATGAGCAGCGACGCCGCGATCGGTCCGATCGCCAGGCCGAAAAGCTGGGCCGCCGGCACCAGCAGCACAGCGGTCCGCGTCTCGTCGGCGGTGATCGCCAGACGTATCTGGTAGGGCACGATGAACAGCAGGATAAAGCCCATAGCCAAGGCAGCGACCCAGAACGTCGTCAGGCCAGGGCTACTGGCAAGAACCAGGGAGCTGACAAGCGCGACGACGCCGATCGCCGCGATGGCAAGGCGATAGTCGATGCGTGCTTCGAACGCCGTCGCCGTCATCGCCCCCAGGACCTGTACGGCGAGGCTGGCCGAGACGATCAGGCCGACGGTGCGGGCATCGATGCCATACTGTGCGCCAAGCGGTTCCAGAAAGGCCCAGACCGCGCCGAAGAACATGAAATAGCAGAAGACCGACAGCAGCGCGGTGAGTGAAGGAACCGTCAGCACATTGGCCAAATTCTCCTCCTTGGGCAGGTCGGCATAGTCACCGGGAACAGTGAAGGCGACCGCCAGAGACGCGATGCAGACGACGGCAAGAACGATGAAGCCCCCTGCCGACCCTGCGGCCGGGATTACATAGAGCGCCAGCAACAGGGCGAGCGCGCATTGCGCCAGCGTCTGCATGGTGACGAAATAGCCGCCGATGCGCTCGGCGCGCCGCGAGCGGGCGATCAGTTCGGTGGCGATGGCGACCAGACCGCCCTCGGCGAGCCCGGCCAGGGCGCGGGCCGCAATCAGCGTGCCGGCGCTCGCGGCATAGGCCGTCCACACATTGGCCAGCGCCAGCAGCAGCAGAAGGACGGCACTTTTCCAGCGCATGTGGTGCGCCGAAAGCAGCATCGCCACGACAGCCGAACCGATGGCAATGGCGATCATCTCGGCGGTGGCGACCAGCGCCAGTTCGTCGCCGCTGACATGACCCTCAGTGTAAAGGGCGCCGAGCAACACGGGCTGCAGCCCGAGGATGAGCAGGCCCACCGAACCGATCCACAGGGCCGAGGCAAGCTGCCAGCCGGTCGGATTGCCGACCAGCCAGTCGCCACTGCCTGCATGGCCGGTGTCTGTCGAAGCCAAAGGCGCCTCCCAACGTCCTTGCCGTGCGGCAAAAAAGCTGACAACCTGTCAGTATTTCAGAAACTGATACTTGATCATATTTCTTGTCAACCGGAATTTGAAAACTGTGCGAAAGATCGGTGCATGACCGAATTGAAAAGAATGGCGACCGAGCCGAGGCGCAGGCCCAAGCAGGAACGCAGCCGCGAGCGCATCGACGCGATCCTGTCGACGACCATGCGGCTGATCGGGGAAAAGGGTATCGACGCCGTCACCATGAAGGAGGTCGGCATGCTGGCGGGCGGGCCGATCGCCACCGTCTACCACTATTTTCCCAACAAATCGGCGATCCTGGCGATGCTCTATGAACGGTTTTCAGAGGTCAGCCGGGCACGGCTGACGACGATCATCGCCGAAATCCACGAGGCGAAGGATGTGATCGTGGCCGCTGACCGGCTGCTCGATGATTATCTCAACCGTGTCGCCGGCGATCCGGCCATCCAGGATCTGCAGAACGCCATCCAGGCCGACAAGGCGCTCAAGAACCTCGACATCGCGGAAACCCGGTACCAAGCCAAAATGTTCTGCGACCACGTCATCGCCTTGCTCAAGCCCGAGAGGCGCGAGCAGTTCGAACGCATGGTTCTGCTGATCTTCCAGCTCGCCGGCGGCGTGGTGCGCCTGGCGCTCGCCGAGGGCGAACCGGAAAGCCGCCAGACCATCGAGGATTACCGGTCTATCATTCACACCCAGCTGCGGCTGTTTTTGTAGCCGTGGCGATCGTCAGCAAGCTGCCGCGAATGAGAGGTGTCGGGCATCGCAAGCATCAGAACGCCCGCTATGCGACCTGGCGGACAAGGGCTTCGAAGCCGTCGGCAAGATTGGCATTGCCGGCAGCGAGAAACGCAGAAAGATTGCGGGCGCCACCGGGCGTCTTGTTGGCATCAAGCAGCACCGCCCTGCCCTCATGCATGACGAAATCGAACTTTCCGTAGTCAAAGCCAAGCCGGCGCCTCAACGTGCGAAGCTCGTCGGGAACCGGAACCGGCTCACGTCGGATCGTGTCGTCGCCCTTGACGAGGCTCTGCGGCGAGACATGGCGGGTGCAGCGCTCGCGCTCGCCGCAGAATATCCAGAAGCGGGCTCCAAAGCCGTCCGCCTCCGGCTCGGGAATGAATTTTTCGACGACGAGATCGCTGCGGTCGAAGACCTCCGGCGCAACATCCGAAAGGGATGCATAGACGCGATAACCCTCGATGAGCTCGACGCCGGGAAACGGCTTCGGCTTCCCGGCTCGCAGCGATCGCCGGTTGAGCGCTTGCTCCCGCATCCCGAGATTGTTGAGATTGCTCTTGACGATGACCGGTCCTTGCCAGTCGTCCTCCTTGCCGATCACCGCGCCACTGACGCGTCGCTTGGAGATGTCGGCGGCTCCGATGTTCAGGCAGAAGGGAAAAGCGCGTGCGTATTCGACATATTCGGGGGGCGTCACAGTCGCATCGACGTGCAGCACCGCGATGTCGGCCTCCGGCTTTGCCGACGTTCCGGGGATTATGCGGACGGAATGACCGCGTCGCTTCAGTTCCTCCAGCAAACCGAAAAGCATATAGGAGCTCCGGCGGCGAAACAGCAGGCCACGCCGGCGTTCGAACCTGTCGAACTCATGCGTAATAACCGCGATGCGTGTCATGCGCCCCCCGAGCTTGGCTTCATCAGCGTCCTCCATTATGCCTGCAAATACAATGCCGGCTTGGGGGTGTGGATGACCGACCATTGGAATGCCATTCGAGGGCACTGGCAGTTGCTCGGGCCACCGTTGCGGCCGCCAGCGGAAGCGGTTGAGGCCTATGAGCGTGAGCTCGACCTTTCGAAGGCGCACGTCATTCTGCTCGGCGTGACGCCGGAACTCGCCGGGCTCGGGACGACGATGATGGCCGTCGACGAATCCTCCGACATGATCGCCGGTATCTGGCCAGGCGACACCGCGTTGCGAAAGGCAATCAACGGCGACTGGCTCGACTTGCCGGTGTCGGACGCAAGCATCGATGCGGTGATCGGCGATGGCTGCCTGTCGGCGCTCGGCCTTTCAACCGCGCGCCGGGCGCTGTTTGAGGCGATCGCCGGCGTACTGCGCACCGACGGCCGAGCGGGACTGCGTCTCTTTGCCGGTCCCGAAACACCGGACGATCCGGCGGCGGTGCGGGCGCTTGCACTGTCGGGCGGTGTCTCGACCTTCCACGAACTCAAATGGCGCGTCGCAATGACCGCGACGGGCGATGCGCCCGACCATGCCATTCCGGTCAGGATGATCGCGGAAAGGTTCGATGCACTGTTTCCTGACCGCAAAGAGCTTTCGGCTCGCACGGGCTGGGACCTGCCCACCATCGGCACCATCGATGTCTATCGGAACTCGCCGGCCATCTACACCTTCGCGCCGGCGACTGCATTGGCGAGCGAGGCGGAAGCGTTCTTTGGTGATGTTCGCATCGCTTTGACCGGGAGCTATGGGCTCGCCGAGCGATGCCCGCTGTTGGTGCTGCGGGCGCCAAGACACTGAAGATAGCAGGACGGCGCTCGACCGGGGCAGGCGCAACCCAGGCTTTGTAAAATCGTGCGGCAGCATGAGAAAAATTTCGCTCGCATCGCGGCCTTCGCGCACCTTGACTCTCAAAAGCCGTCAGCCTATTTCAGCGCCACGTTAGCACTCGCCTTTGGTGAGTGCTAACCACATATGTCCGGCGCCGCCGGACGGAGGAACTGTTTCTCACCGTTCTCATCGAGGAAGAAAAAATGGCAAAGTCGAAGTTCCGCCCGCTTCATGACCGCGTGGTCGTTCGCCGGGTCGAATCCGAATCCAAGACCGCTGGCGGGATCATCATCCCCGACACGGCAAAGGAAAAGCCGCAGGAAGGCGAGATCATCGCTGTCGGCTCCGGCGCTCGTGACGAAGCTGGCAAGCTGGTCCCGCTGGACGTCAAGGCCGGCGACCGCATCCTGTTCGGCAAGTGGTCGGGCACCGAAGTCAAGCTCAATGGCGAAGACCTTCTGATCATGAAGGAATCCGACATCATGGGCATCATCGGCTGATATCAGGCCTTTCCCCGTCAACTGAATTCCCGGGCTCGATCAAAGCCCCTGCCAGGAGCTAAAAATGGCTGCCAAAGACGTAAAATTCTCCCGTGATGCCCGCGAGCGCATGCTGCGCGGCGTCAACATCCTCGCCGACGCGGTGAAAGTCACGCTCGGCCCCAAGGGCCGCAACGTCGTCATCGACAAGTCGTTCGGCGCCCCGCGCATCACCAAGGACGGCGTCACCGTCGCCAAGGAAATCGAGCTTGAAGACAAGTTCGAGAACATGGGCGCGCAGATGGTCCGCGAAGTTGCTTCGAAGACCAACGACATCGCCGGCGACGGCACCACGACCGCGACCGTTCTGGCGCAGTCGATCGTCCAGGAAGGCCACAAGGCGGTAGCCGCCGGCATGAACCCGATGGACCTGAAGCGCGGCATCGATCTGGCCGTCGTCGAAGTCGTCGCGGCGCTCGGCAAGGCTGCCAAGAAGATCAAGACCTCCGAGGAAGTTGCCCAGGTCGGCACGATCTCGGCCAATGGCGACGAGTCGGTCGGCAAGATGATCGCGGAAGCGATGCAGAAGGTCGGCAACGAAGGCGTCATCACGGTTGAGGAAGCCAAGACCGCCGAGACCGAACTCGAAGTCGTCGAAGGCATGCAGTTCGACCGCGGCTATCTCTCGCCCTACTTCGTCACCAACGCCGACAAGATGGTTGCCGAGCTCGAGGACGTCTACATCCTCCTGCACGAGAAGAAGCTGTCCAACCTCCAGGCCATGCTGCCGGTTCTCGAAGCCGTCGTGCAGACCTCGAAGCCGCTGCTCATCATCTCGGAAGACGTCGAAGGCGAGGCTCTGGCCACGCTGGTCGTCAACAAGCTGCGTGGCGGCCTGAAGATCGCCGCCGTCAAGGCGCCGGGCTTCGGTGATCGCCGCAAGGCCATGCTGGAAGACATCGCCATCCTCACCGGTGGCCAGGTCATCTCGGAAGACCTCGGCATCAAGCTCGAGAACGTCGGCCTCAACATGCTCGGCCGCGCCAAGAAGGTGTCGATCTCCAAGGAGAACACCACCATCGTCGACGGCGCCGGCAAGAAGGCCGAGATCCAGGGCCGCGTCGCCCAGATCAAGCAGCAGATCGAAGAGACCACTTCGGACTACGACAAGGAGAAGCTGCAGGAACGTCTGGCGAAGCTCGCCGGCGGCGTTGCGGTGATCCGCGTCGGCGGTGCGACGGAAGTCGAAGTCAAGGAAAAGAAGGACCGCGTCGATGACGCCCTCAACGCGACCCGCGCGGCCGTCGAAGAAGGCATCGTTGCTGGTGGTGGCGTAGCCCTGCTGCGCGCTTCGGCCAACATCAAGGCCACCGGCGTCAACGCCGACCAGGCCGCCGGCATCAACATCGTTCGTCGTGCGCTGCAGGCTCCGGCCCGCCAGATCGCGGCCAACGCCGGTGCGGAAGCATCGATCGTTGCCGGCAAGATCCTTGAGAACAAGGGCTTGACCTTCGGCTACAACGCCCAGACCGGCGAATATGGCGACATGATCGCCATGGGTATCGTCGATCCGGTCAAGGTCGTCCGCACCGCTCTCCAGGACGCGGCCTCGGTCGCCGGCCTGCTGGTCACCACCGAAGCCATGATCGCGGAGGCTCCGAAGAAGGAGTCGGCTGGCGGCGGCGGCATGCCTGGCGGCATGGGCGGCGGCATGGGCGGTATGGGCGGTATGGATTTCTAATCCAGCCCTATCAGCCTTCAGATACGGAAAGGGCGGCAGAGATGCCGCCCTTTTTGTTTTGCGCAGCGGTCGTTGTGGCCTCTCAGACGGCGGCATCCGCGCGTTGCTTTACCTCGCCGGCAAGCACCGCGGCTTCGATCAGCGCCGCCACCTCATCGGCCACGGCCTGTACCGGGGCGCGGTCGCGGGTGGCGCGGGCGATCACCATCAGTCCTTCCAGCGACGATTCGACCAGCAGTGCCAATGCATGCGCGCGGCGCTCGGGCACCCCTGCCCTGACGAAGGCGTCCCGCAGCAGGCCTATCCACTGTTCGAAGGCCGAGCGGCACAACTCCGCCAGTTCCGGCACGTCGGTGGGCGAGTCCAGCACGACAGGCGCGACCGGACAGCCGAGCGAAAACTGGTTGTCTTCCAGCATGCGCCCCACCGACTGGTAGATATGATGGACGGCCACCGCCGGATCCTTTTCGGCAGCCAGCGCTTCGCCCAGCCTCTCCGTCACGTCGGCAACGCTAGCGCGCGTCACCTCGATGACCAGTTGGTCCTTGCCGCCGGGAAAATGAAAATAGAGCGAGCCCCGCGGTGCGCCGCTGGCGCTCAATATGTCGTTGAGCGAGGTGCCGTGATAGCCGCGCTGCCTGAGCAGCAGCCCAGTCGTCTCGAGTATGCGGGTGCGGGTGTCGTTGGCCATGTCAACCTCTGTCAGCAGGAATCATTATAGGCCTTGCGCAGAATATGACAATCGGTCTACATAATATGTAGATCAGTCTATATATTCCTGAGGAACGCCATACGAAGGGAGAACGACAATGACAATTCGTGAAGCCTCGGCCAAATGGCAGGGGACGCTGAAGGAAGGTTCGGGACGGTTGCGGCTCGGCAGCGGCGTCTTCGAAGGCGCCTATTCCTTCCCGTCGCGTTTCGAGAACGGTCCGGGCACCAATCCGGAGGAACTGATCGCCGCAGCGCATGCAGGCTGCTTCTCGATGGCGCTGAGCGCCATACTGGGCAACGCCAATCATGTTCCGACAAGCATCAGCACCGTCGCCAAGGTGCATCTTGGCGCAACCGCTGCCGGTCCGACGATCACCCGCATCGAACTCGAAACCGAGGCAGAGGTCGCGGGACTTGCCGAAGATGAATTCGAGCGCCTTGCACAGTCCGCCAAGGCGGGCTGCCTCGTCTCGCGGGCCCTTGCCGGCGTGTCCCAGATCACCCTCAAGGCAACACTCGTCGAAGCCACCAAATCCCAATGAAGCCAGGAGAAAGAAGATGACACAGGAGCTTGTCATGGACGCAGCCGCGTACGACCTGTCCCAGCAGACGGCCGAGATCATGCGGCGCTACAACGACGTATTCCAACGCCATGATCCTTCGGCACTCGCCGAGCTGGTGGCTGAGGATTGCGTGATCGAGAACACCGTGCCAGCGCCGGACGGCGCCCGTTATGCCGGTCAAGCGGCGTGCGTCGGGCTTTGGGCGGCGATAGCAACCCAGGCCGGCACGCGCTTCGATATCGAGGAAACCTTCGTTGCCGGCGACCGGGCAACGATCCGCTGGCGCTATTTCATGACCGACGGCAATTCGCTGCGCGGCGTCAACCTCATGCGCGTGGCCGACGGGCGGATCGTCGAAGCGATGGGCTATGTGAAGGGGTAGCGTGCCCGAGTAGCGCAACAAAGAGGAGCGGATCAGCGAGACTGAACCGCTCCCCGTGGCGCTACCGATCGGCCAGCGCCAGCTTCGCGCCGAGCATGACGAAGGCGCCGGCGAAGGTCCGGCGCATCCAGGTCAACACCATTGGCCGCGAGACGACGTGGCTGCGGATCGAGGCGGCGAAGATGCCGTAGCCGACGAAAACCACGAAGGTCAAAAGCATGAAGACGGAACTCAGTTCCAGCATCTTCGACAGCGCATTGGGCTCGGTGGTGCTGACGAATTGCGGCAGGAAAGCGAAGAAGAAGATCGACAGTTTCGGATTGAGCACGTTGGCGAGGATCCCGGTGGCAATCACCTTGCCGGCCGAGCGCGGCGTCACATCCTGCTCGACGCTGAGGCCGCCATTTTCCTTCAGCGTGTTCCAGGCCATGTAGAGGAGGTAGGCGACGCCGAGATATTTCAGCGTCTCGAAGGCAAGCGCGCTGGTGTGCAGCAGCGCCGCAAGGCCGGTGATGGCGGCGGCCATGTGTGGGATGATGCCGAGCGTGCAGCCGAAGGCGGCGATGACGCTGGCCCGCGCGCCGCGCGAAAGGCCGGCGCTCAGCGTGTAGAGAACGCCGGTGCCGGGCGAAGCCACGACGATCAGCGACGTCAACAGAAATTCGATGCTCACGATGGTTCCTCCGGCACCCGACCCGGCCAGGAACGTATCGGGCTGCGGGTCGGCGCACAAGCGGAGGTGATCGGAGCTTGGCTACACCGGCAATCCGAGCGCTCGGCGTGCCATCAGACACTCCTCGTCGCCGGGCATGCAGGCGCGACAGACGTCTGGCCGGACGTCGTAGATGCCGCAAGCGGTCGACTTGCCGATCTCGCCGGACAGCGCCGAGCAGCGCACGCCCTCGCAGCGCATGCCTGACAGGTCAGATGCGACATATTTTTCCGGGATACGGTCGAGCTGCGCGTCATCCTCGGTGGAAAAGCGCGGCCACTCGGCCGAATAGGAGCAGCAGGCACCGCAGCTTTGGCAATCGAAGGTGCCCTGTTGCGACGACAAAACGCTCGCCACCAGGGCGGACAGCCCTGGCGCGGCGGGGTTGCGATCGGCGTCTTGCGGCAAGGCGCTATTTCTTCTTAGCCGTCTTGCCCTTCGGCGAATCCGCCGGCGACTTGAACAGATCGGTCGCGGCCTCGATGGCGTCGCCGGCCTTCGGCGCGGCAACCGGCTTAGCCGGTTTTGCCGCGGCACCCGAGGCTGCCGGCTGATCCTTGGAGGAGAATTTTATGGCCATGTCAGTCCTCGTCGGCGAAGCGCGATGATGGGGCGCGCGGATTGCGCAGGCGGCCGATCAGCGCCGAAACGGCCGTGATGTTCATTTCCTCGGGCGACCAGTTTTTCACCGCCTCGATGTGATGGGCCGCCAGCTCGCGATGCGTGCTGCCGCTGTAGGCCGCGTCCTGATAAGTCACCCGCTCATGGGTTTTGGCGTCTTCACGGACATATTCGATCAGGTAATTCGGGCATTCGGCGCGGCCGCGCACGCCGACGCGCACCTGGGCATCGCCGTGGGCACGCTTGCAGCGTTCGAGCTTTTCCAGCACACGCCGTACGAATTCGACCGGCTTGTCGAGGCCTTCGACCATATCGGCAATGGTTGCATCGGCGGCGATCGGTGTTGGCGGTACGCGTTTGGTGGCCATCAGCGTCTTCCGGCCCGCTTCGGCAAAGCGGCTAGCGCGGCGGCGGCGGCCATCTCGTCGGCCTCCTTCTCCAGGCGCAATTCGCGCAGCCGCGCGGTCTTGGCTTCGCGTGCCTCGCTGACGGCGTCGCGCTCGGAATTGATGCGGTTGAGCGACATCGACTGGGTTTGCGTCTTGCTGAACAGGGACACGGCCTGATCGACGGTTGTCTTTGAACTGGTGGTCAAATCTTTCTCCTGTCAGGAGCCTGTGCCGATGGAGCGAGACCGGGTCTTCGGTCAGGATCACGCACAAAGCAATACGCGCGGCGAATTCAAATTGCTGGAGCGTCCCTTAGCACGTCCAGGCCGGCGCGCAGCGCACTTTCGGCGGTAAGGCGCGCAAAATGAAAAAGGCCAGGCACCGCCTGACCTTCCATGAGAGCGTCGCGCAACCAGACGACATCCAAAAGGATGCACCGGGGGTGCACGGGAACGCCCTGCTTATGCACATGATATGCCGTGGAAACTCAGGTCTCCGCGGCCATGCGCCCGAATTCGCCACTCACCGGTGCCAGTACATCCGTGGTCACCGGGAGAGCTGAATTCGTTTTTCAGGCCGCCTTCAACTGGTCGGCGGACATCTTGCCCGACTTGTTGTCGCGGACCATCTCGTAGCCGAGCTTCTGGCCCTCGACGATGTCGCGCATGCCGGCGCGCTCTACGGCCGAGATGTGGACAAAAACGTCGGCCGAGCCGTCGTCAGGCTGAATAAAACCAAAACCTTTGGTGGCGTTGAACCATTTAACTGTGCCGGTGCTCATGACGAACCCTTTCCATGGCAAATATTCGTTCGACGCCATGCGGATGCACAACGTCGTTTGTCCCGATTTTTGATGTGGGAAGTTCGTCAAAGGCGCGCTCGAAAGCGCGGATAACAAAAGTCAGTCAAACAAATATCGACGATTTGCTTATAGGCTTCTTTTGGGGCGCTGTCAAATTTGCATAAAGCCACAGCTGCGGAATTCTCCCAAACCACCTGGCCAAAACACCTGACATGACGGCAAATCGGACCCCAAACAGCGCGCTTGCGCCAACTTGAAAAAAGTTTTCCGGCATCCAGGAACCATCTGCGCAGACGCGCATTTATTCGGTGTCATCAGCAGTTCATGAGAGCAATCGAATAACAGTTGATGGCAAAGACGCCCCCCGCACGATAAAAGGTGCGAGGGGCGTTTTCGTTTGGATCCTATTCGTCCGGGCCGGGTTCCGGCCACGTCTCCCTGGCCGCCTCGGCATACCAGTGGCGCATCGCCGGCGTTGCCAGCACGGCATCGACATAGGCGCGCGTATCCTGCGCCAGCGTGCCGCCATAGGTATCGAAACGGGTGACGACAGGCGCATACATGGCATCAGCCACGGTGAAGTGGCCGAACAGGAACGGGCCGCCCTTGCCGTATTTTTCCCGGCACTCGCGCCACAGCGCCTCGATGCGGGCGCGTTGCGCCTCGCCCTCGGCGTCAAGCGGCTTGTGGCCCTTCGGCCGACGCAAATTCATCGGCCAGCCATAGCGAACCTCGCGAAAGCCGGAATGCATCTCGGTCGCGGCCGAACGCGCCAGCGCACGGGCGTCGATATCGGCGGGCCAGAGCTTTTTCTCGGGAAACAGGTCGGCGAGATATTCAAGGATGGCAAGGGTTTCCCAGACGATCTTGCCGTTGTGATTCAGCACCGGCACCTGACCGGTCGGCGACACTTTTGCCAGATTGGCAAAAGTTTCAGGCGTGCGCAGCCGTACGAAACCTTCCTCGAACGGGATCTCCAGATGCCTCATCGCCACCCATGGCCGCAGCGACCATGAGGAGAAACACTTGTTGCCAATATAGAGCGTAAATTCTGCCATTTTTCTCCCCGCACGCACGGCCTCCAAAATCCCATTGCCAACGCGTGTTCACAGCCTAGCCCACCGACCTTGCCCCAGGCGGCGGCCGCGCGACCTGATCTGCCGTCCGGGCGACGCCTGGAACCTAACCGACATCGGCTCGTTAGCTACCGCAATGAATTCCTTCGAATTCAAAATCCCGGGAGATGCGCAAAAATGGTGAACAAGGATCAGGTCGCGGGCGTGGCCAAGCAGGTCAAGGGCTCGGTCAAGGAAGCCGCCGGCAAGGCAACCGGCAACCGGCAGACCCAGGCCGAAGGCACGGCCGACAGGATCGCCGGCAAGGTGCAGAAGGCCTATGGCGACGTCAAGGACAAGGTCAGGAAGGCGCTCTGATCCGCATCGAGGAACGCGTTGTTATCGAGGGAAAGGCGGTCGCGAAGGCCGCCTTTTTCAGGTGCTCCAGCCCTTGCTGAAAGCATTGGTGAACACGACCTCGCCATTATCGCCGATCGCCTCGCCCAGCACCACGTCCATGCCGTTGCTGGTCACCCTGGCCAGGGCGAAACCGCCCATATAGGCAGCCTTCGGCTTGAACAGGTCGATCCCGTCCCTGCGATAGATCAGCGGCGTTTCGTGCTGGTGGCCATGGAAAATGCCGACGACATTGTAGCCCTTGAGCGCCGCCAGCAGCGCCTGCCGGTCGGCCTCGCTCCACCAATGCGGCGCACCGGTGCCGTCATCATCAAAGTGGCTCCTGGCGGCATCCCAGCGTTCCACCGAGAAAGTGTCCCAGCCATAATGCTGGAACAGGACGACCGGGCGGCCGTCCGCCGCATAGGTCGCCAGGTCCTGCTTCAGCCATGGCAGGCTGCTCTCGGCACCGTGGCCGGTATCGCCGGCGAAACGATGCGTCTGGATCAGATGCAGGCCGCCCCAGTCCCAGGAGTAGCAGTCGGTGTCGACATCATAGTCGGTGGCCGGCACTGGCGGCTTGAAGAACACGCCGGCGCGATGGTTGACCTCGACATAGTCGCGCAGTTCGCGCCGGTACCAGTCGACATGGTGCGGCGGCCCGTTCTGGTCGAGATCATGGTTGCCGAGCCCGACATAAACCGGCATGTGCACGCGATCCGGACCGACGCCTTGGCTGTAGCGCTGGCTGAACTGGAGCAGTTGGGTGCCCTCGCTCGGCTGGGTGATCTGGCCGCCGCCATCGTCGGTGATGTCGCCGCCGACGACAAGGCCGAGCGGCGCGCCTATCTTGCCGGCCGAACGCAGGCCGGTGGCGACGCCATTGATCTCGGCCGGCCAGTCCTTGTCGCCAAGCGCATTCAGCACCGCCACGTTGCGCAGCAGCGCGGCGTCGGTCTTGCCTTCTTGCAGGCAGTTGGGGCTCAAGCCGCTCGCCATGCGGCAGGCATGGACATCGGCGATGAACAGGAAGGTGGCGTCGATCGACTGGACGCGTTGCCCGGTCTGGCCTAAGGCCGGCCGCGGCAAGGCGCCGGCCGCGGCAAATCCTGCAGCCTGTACCAGGAAGTTGCGTCGGGAAAGCGGTCCAGTCGAACGGCGATTCATCATCTGCTGATTCAGCATGGACAGCAGCCGGTCGTCCAGCGCCTCTGCGCCATCATCGACATGACGCCACGGGTCTGGCATGTCTCGCTTGCGCAAGCGCATGCCGCCGGTTGCGTCGATGCCAAGTCCGCCAGGAAGGGTTTCGTTCTGGCGAGACCCGGCATCCAGAGCGAATTTCGGCCCGTGGCCGGCGGGATGATGTCGGTTGCCAACACCTACGAATCGCAATCGCCCCAGACCCAATATCTGTTCGCCGGCCTGATCGAGGTGTTTCGCGACAGCGACACCGGCCGCCAGGCGATGATCCCGTTTTCCGATCTGCGCAAGCTGTTCCCGCTGAAGGCGGGGGCAAAGGCCACGATAGAGTTCGTCGAGCTGTCGCTGAACCAGCCGCCGAAGGGCACCAAGACGCTGAGCCTGATCGTCAAGGGCAAGGAAACATTCCGTCTGGGCGATTGCAAATACAATGTCCTGGCGGTCAAGGAGACCTTCAAGAACGGTGCCGGCGAGACGCTGGATTCATTCACCGCGCTCTATGCTCCCGATCTGCAAGCCGCGCTCGCGCGGCGCTACGATGAAGGCACCAGTTCGGAATCCGTCAACGGCTACGAGACGATCAAGCCGCTGGCCGAGTAGGTAAGAGCCCAGGCTTCTTCGCTTCCCCCTCGTGTCAGCCAGAGCGAAGCCGCAAGGTCGAGAGAAGTGGCTGCGTCGCGATCCTGCACACCCCCCTCTGTCCTCCCGGACATCTCCCCCGCAAGGGGGGAGATTGGCTGTCACACCGGCTTTCGCCAATCTCCACCGGTGAAGGTACGAGCGAGCGCCGATGCTGCAGATCTCCCTCCTTGCGGGGGAGATGGCCGGCAGGCCAGAGGGGGGTGCTGTCCCGCCGACATCAAATAATTCTCGGCCGTGGCAGTATCCTGTTGCGTCGCCTGGCAACCAAGCCGCCCTGCGACGGCGCGCTGCGCTCCAACCCTGCCAGGCAATCCCGCAGCACACCGGCATCCTGCGCCGTCTTGGCCATCGACATCGCCCCGGAATAGGCGGCGACCGTCAGCGCGGCGAAGCGTTCGGGGTCCGTGCCCTCGTCCTTGCCCGCCTGCTGGTCGGCACGCACCTTGTCGGCAATCGCCTGCCGCCACCCGCCAAAGATACCGGCAAGGGCAAGGCGGAAATCGGGATCGGCAAGCGACAGTTCGTGCGCCAGATTGTTGAGCGGGCAGCCGCGCACGAACCCCTGCTGTTCCAGTTCCGCCGCCACGGCCTCGAACACCGAGCGCACGCCCTCGCGCACTGACGCCGCCGCCAGCACCGGCGCGATCCATGTCTCTTCGACCGCTGCCGCCACACGCTCGTCGATCACAGCCAGCGCCAGCGCCTTCTTGGTCGGGAAATGGTGATGCAGCGCTCCGCCGCTGACATCAGCCGCCGCCATCAGATCGCCGATGCTGGAGGCGTGATAGCCGCGCGCCTGGAACGCGTCCTCGGCGACATCGAGCACTTTCTTGCGCATGCCTTCAGGGTCGTTGATGCGTTTTCCCGGGCGCGGTTTTGGCTGGACGGTCATCTCTGCTGACATTGCCGAACTTTAGCATGTTGACAAAACAGGACAACCGGTCTGTTTTACAAAACAGGACGATCACCCTGTTTTGGAGAATGTCGGATGAACCTGCCCCAGAACGTCGCGCCGAAACCCACGGCGCTCGCCTCGCCTGTCGTCGAGTTGCGGCAATACACGCTGAAGCCCGGCCGGCGCGACACGCTCATCGGCATCTTCGACGGCAGGCTGATCGAGGGCCAGGAGGACGCCGGCATGAACGTCATCGGCCAGTTCCGGGACCTCGATCGGCCTGACATGTTCGTCTGGATGCGCGGCTTCGACGGCATGGATGCGCGGAAAAATGCTCTCGCCGCTTTTTATGGCGGGCCGGTCTGGGCGGCGCACAGTGATGCGGCCAATGCGACGATGATCGATTCCGACGATGTGCTGCTGCTCAAGCCGGCGTGGCCGGGCGCAGGCTTCGACCTCGCGGGCGCGCAGCGGCCAAGCCTGGCCGATGACGAAAAACCCATTCAAAACAAACCGCTGACCGGCATCGTTGTCATCGCGATTCATCATTTGCAGCCCGGCACAGAGGCTGATTTCGCCACTCGCTTCGAGACTGAGACGGCGTGCCTGATGACGGCCGACGCACGCCTGCTCGCCGCTTTCGTTACGGAGCATGCCGAAAACAGTTTTCCGCGCCTGCCGGTGCGGGCTGATGAAAACGTCTTCATGTCCGTCACCGGCTTCGACAACGCAGAGGCGCATGCCCGCCACAAAGCCGCTCTCGCCGCCTCGCCGACATGGCAGGCCTTTTGGCAGGCCGCGCAAGCTGGTCTGACCAAACCAACGGAGACATTGCGGCTGTCGCCCACATCGCAATCGTTGGTCGGGCGTTAGACTTCAAATGCCTTGACTATGGCCTTCGCGACCAGGGCCGGATCTTCCCAATGCGGGTTGTGGCCACAGGCCTCGGCGCGGACGAGGAGAGCTTCAGGAAGAGCGGACCGCAACGCCTGCTGGTGCGCCGCGCCGAACAGCGGGTCGCAGGCGCCGGCGATGATCAGCGTCCGGGCCTGCACGGCCCGCGCAGCATCGGTCAGGTCGGCGCGGCGGATTTCCTCGAGAATCGCGCGCCAGCGCGGGATCGGCATCGCCGAGGCCTCTTGCGCCAAGCCGGTGAGAAAGGCTGCGGGCACGTCGGGACGACAGGCATGCCACCAGGCATAGAACGGATCGGTCGGCGATATCGGATCTCGCAGGGCCTCGACGCTCACCACCAGCGGATGACCCGGCGCGAAATCGGGCTTCAACGTGCCGGCCAGGACCACCAGCCCGCCGATCAACTCCTTGTGCCCCGCAGCCAAAGCGACAGCCACCATGGCGCCCAGCGAATGGCCGACGACGACCGGTCGGTCGAGTTGTAAACTCTGGATCAGCCCGGCGATATCCTCGGCAAGATCGGCGATGCCGCAGTTCTTGCCAGCCTGCGAGGCGCCGTGGCCGCGCAGATCCGGCATGATCAGACGGCGGCCGGCCAGATATGGCGCCAGAAGCGAAAAACTGCGGCTGGTGTCGGTGAAGCCGTGCACCAACAGAAGTGCCGGCTCGGCGCCCGATATCTCGACATAGGCGATGTCGAGATCGCCGACAGTGACGAATTGCTTGCGGCTGGCCCAGGCGCCCTGCTCCGCCATCACATCCTGCTTCGGCAAGCCATCGAGCGCGGCCGCTCTCACAGGCCGAGCTTTTCCTTGACCGCGGCGAGGCCCGGCTTGCCGTCAAAAGTGGTGACGCCGGCGAGCCAGGCGTCGAGGCGGCTTTTGTTCGCCATGATTGCCTTCAGCGCACCGTCCTCCGGCTTCATGCCGTCATTGATCAGATAGCCCATGCCGACATTCTCGAAATCGATGTCGAAGACGAGATTCCTGAGGAATTGCGCGACGTTCGGGCACTGCTCAAGATAGCCCTTGCGCACCTGCGTCGTTACCGTCGCGGCACCGAAATTCGGGCCGAAGAACTTGTCGCCGCCGGTCAGATATTTGAAGTCGTACATCGTGTTCATCGGATGCGGCGCCCAGCCCTGAAAGACGATGAACTGCTTTTCCTTGATCTCGTAGCCGACCTCCGACAGCATGCCGGCCTCGCTGGACTCGACCACCTGCCAGCCGTCCAGGCCAAAGGCGGGATCGGCGATGGCGTCCATCATCAACTGGTTGGAGCCGGGCTCGATGCCGTACATTTTCTTGCCGAACTTGTCGGCGAATTTGTGCAGGTCGGAAATGTCCTTGACGCCGGCATCCCAAGCGTAAGTCGGGACGGCGAAGGTGTATTTGGCACCTACGAGATTGACGCGCACATTCTCGACAGAGCCGTCCTTCTTGTAGGGCTCGTAATAGGTGACCATGGCCGGATCCCAGTAGCCCAGGAACAGGTCGAGGTCCCTGTTTTTCATGCCCTCGTAGATGACGTTGATGCCGAGCACCTGGCTTTGCGGCTGATAGCCGAGCGCCTCCAACAGGACGTTGGCGACCCCGGTGGTGAAGGCAAGGTCGTTCCAGCCGGGTTCGGCCATGCGGACCGTCTTGCACTGCTCGGCCTCGGCCGCTTGGGCCGCATGAGAGGCCAACATGAGAGCGGCAAGGCAGACGCCATTTGCAAGGATGCGGAACATTTCGGTTCTCCTCATTGTCATCAAATTGACCAATCGGTCTTTTTATTGTCCCATGGGTCAATTGTTGATCTGATCGGACGAAAATGTCAACGTGGATTCGAAATGGACCGATCCCGTGAAACTCAAGCGTCTCAGTGATATCCGCCGCAAGGAGCTGCGGCAGGCGGCCTTCGCGGTGTTGGAGCGCGAAGGCATTGCCGGCGCGACCCTGGAAAAAGTGGCCGCCCAGGCAGGTGCCTCCAAGGGCATCGTGCTGCACTATTTCCGCAACAAGCAGGAATTGTTCGAGCACGCGATGCGCGAGGCCAATGCCGTCCTGTGCCAGGCGGTGATCGCGCGGCTTCGCCGGGCGCGTACGCCGATGGAGCGCCTGGATGCGGTAATCGAGGGCAATTTCGAGACGCATCTGTTCCAGCCTCCCCTGTGCCATGCCTGGCTGTCGCTCTGTGCCGAGGTGCCGCGCGACGAGAAGATGGCCCGTATCCAGAGAGTGATCCATGCGCGCATGCGCTCGAACCTGTTGTCGGGCCTGCGCGGCCTCGCCTCGCCTGGAGATGCCGACGACATCGCGCTTGGCGTCACCGCGCTGATCGACGGGCTTTGGCTGCGGCTCGGCCTGCAGCCGGGCAGCGTCTCACGCGAACAGGCGGTCCGCCAGGTCAAGAATTATGTCGCGGGCCGGCTGGCCCTGCGGGAGCTTGCGACCGCCGGCGCGTAACCGGCCTCGGCTGGCCTGCCGGCCGGCGGGCGTCGAAGTTCATACCCGGGGATAGGCCGACGGCTTGACCACGGCCGCCACAATACGGTGCTCTCGACGAGGCAGAAATCTCGGAGCGTCGAATGAGACTTCACAACAAGCGCGCGCTGGTCACCGGTGGCTCGGACGGCATCGGCCTGGCGATCGCCGAGGCCTTTTCGCGCGAGGGCGCGGACGTCCTGATCGTCGGCCGCGACACCAAGAAGCTCGACGCTGCCCGCGAGCAACTCGGCGGCACTATCGAGACGCTGTCGGCCGATCTTGCCACATCGGCCGGCATCGCGGCCGTCGTCGAGCAGGTGAAAAAATCCGGCAGGCCGCTTGATATCCTCGTCAACAATGCCGGAGTGGCTTTCCTGGTGCCGTTCGAAACCGTCAGCGAGGCGCAGTTCCAGCAATCCTTCGCGCTCAATGTGACGGCGGTGTTCTTCCTCACGCAGGGCCTGCTGCCGCATCTGGCTGCCGGCGCATCGGTGATCAACATCTCGTCCTACTTCGCCAACAAGATGATCCCGAAGCGGCCGTCGAGCCTCTATTCCCTATCGAAGGGCGCGTTGAACTCGCTGACCAAATCGCTGGCCTTCGAACTCGGCCCGCGCGGCATCCGCGTCAACGCCATCGCGCCCGGCACGGTCGACACAGCCATGCGGCGCAAGACCGTCGACAATTTGCCGGCCGAGGCAAAGGCCGAGCTGAAAGCCTATGTCGAGCGCAGCTATCCGCTCGGCAGAATCGGCCGCCCTGACGATCTGGCCGGTATCGCGGTTTATCTGGCCAGCGAAGAGGCCGCCTGGACCAGCGGCGGCATCTTTTCGATCGATGGTGGCTATACCGCGGGCTGATCCGTCCGGCCACCAGACCAGGCGCCGGCATTTTCTGCGGCGCCGCTTTCCACGAATCCGAGTGCGCCTACCGCCTCCAGGATCTGATCGCGAACCCAGCGATGGGGTGGCTCGTCGTCGTGGCGCGCGTGCCAGTACATCCTGATTTCCGGAACAGCAATGGGAAGTGGCGGTTCAAAGATGACGAGCGGCAGGGTCTTGGCCGCCCAAACCGCGAACTGCCTGGGAACTGCCGCGAGGTGGTTTCCGTTTGCCACTGCCAATGCGACAGCCTGAAAGTGCGGCAGGGCCAGGCTTACACGGCGCGTTCGTCCGATCTTGCGGAGCGCCTCGTCGGTGGAGCCCGACATCGAGCCATCGATAGAACGAAGAACATGGGGCAGTTCGCAGAAGAGCTCGATCGGTAGAAGCTCGCCTTCCATGATCCCCGCCTGCCTGATCGCAGCGTTGTCGCTCGCGGCGATGATGGCGAATGGTGAATGGAACAGAGGCGTGCTTGAGACCCAGTCGGAGACCTCCAGCGGACGCTCGAGCGCTACGTCGATTTCATCGTCCTGGAGCAGCCGCGAGACGTCGCCGCGCGCGCTGTCGAGAAACCTTAGCGACGCGCGCGGCGCGGCACCCGCGATGCGCGCCGCTAAAGTTGGCATCAGCATCATGGAAAAGAAATCCGCACCCATGAACGTGAAGGTTCGCTCCAGTTCCACCGGATCGAACGCCTTGGCCGAGTGGAAGACGCGTTCGATTTCACGAAGCGCCACGCGTAACGGCTCGGCCATGCTCTCGGCGCGTGGCGTCGGCATCATGTCATTGCCCCGTCGCACGAACAGCTGGTCGTTGAGGAGATGCCGCAAGCGATTGAGCGCAGCGCTGACGGCAGGCTGGCTGAGGCCGATCTGCTCGCCGGCACGCGTAACGCTTCTCTCCCGCAGAAGGGCGTCGAACACCCTGATGAGATTGAGGTCGAGCGCGTTCAAATTCATCGCATCAATTCGCCCCATACGATCATTCGATTTCCGTTGTCGGCATATCCCTGGCTAGATCGTCATCGGCCCAGCAGGCACAGGCAACAGGAGGATCAGACGGCCATGACAATGACCCCCGGCACGATCACAGGCAAGGAACTCTTCTGGTTCAACAACACGCTTGTCGCGATCCACGTCTCGTCGGCGGCAGGAGAGGACGGCACCTGCGTCGTCGAGCATCGCATGCCCTATGGCGACTCCCCGCCCCTGCATGTGCATCGCAGGGAGGACGAAGTGTTTCACATCCTGGACGGGAGACTGCGCTTTCAGATCGACGGCCACGAACGCATTGCTGAAGCCGGCGAAACCGTCATTGCGCCGAAAGGCCTGCCGCACACCTACCGGGTCGAATCGCGCGAAGGCGCGCGTACGCTCACCATCACGCGCGGTTCGGATTTCGAGACGATGCTGCGTCAGGCGAGCCGTCCCGCCGAACAGCCGGAGGTGCCGCCGCAGATGCAACCAACACCGGAAATCATCGCGGCACTGGTGCAGCTCTGCGCAGAAAACGGCATCGACATTGTCGGTCCGCCGCTAGGGTAAGAGGCCGAAACCGCGCATTCTTTCCCTTCTCCCCTTGTGGGAGAAGGTGGCCGCGAAGAGGTCGGATGAGGGGTGTTCCAGCTTGGCGCCGACGGCACTCCGTCACCCACCCCTCAACCGTCTCGGCGCTGCGCGCCGATCCACCTTCTCCCACAAGGGGAGAAGGCGAGAAGCGCCGCACCTTCAACCGATTCGCATCCTCGCCGCCCGCAATCTCCGCTTGAAGCCGTTTGTGCAACGCGATACGCCGTTGCCGACTTCGACAAGGAGAGACCCGTGACCGCTGCAAAGACCAGAACCGAAACCGACACGTTCGGCCCGATCGAAGTCGCCGCCGACCGCTATTGGGGCGCGCAGGCGCAGCGTTCCCTTGGCAATTTCAAGATCGGCTGGGAAAAGCAGCCGGCATCGATCGTGCGCGCGCTGGGCATCGTCAAGCGGGCCGCGGCCGAAGCCAATATGGACCTTCAGCGGCTCGACCCGGCGATCGGCAAGACGATTGTCGAGGCGGCACAAGAGGTCATCGACGGCAAGCTCAACGACCATTTCCCGCTGGTGGTCTGGCAGACCGGCTCGGGCACGCAGTCCAACATGAACGCCAACGAGGTGATCTCCAACCGGGCGATCGAGATGATGGGTGGCGTCATGGGCTCCAAGAAGCCGGTCCATCCCAACGACCACGTCAATATGAGCCAGTCGTCGAACGATACCTACCCGACGGCCATGCACATCGCCTGCGCCGAGCGCATCGTGCACGACCTCTTGCCGGCGCTGAAACACCTGCACAAGGCGCTCGCCGCCAAGAGCAGAGAGTTCAATCACATCATCAAGATCGGCCGCACGCACACGCAGGACGCCACCCCCCTCACGCTTGGCCAGGAATTTTCGGGCTATGCCGCGCAGGTCGCCTCGTCGATCAAGCGCATCGAGCTGACGTTGCCCGGCCTGCAGGAACTGGCGCAGGGCGGCACCGCCGTCGGCACCGGCCTCAACGCGCCGGTCGGCTTCGCCGAAAGGGTGGCGGATCGCATCGCCACCATCACCGGCATTGCCTTCGTCACCGCGCCGAACAAGTTCGAGGCGCTGGCGGCCCATGATTCCATGGTGTTTTCGCACGGCGCCATCAATGCGGCGGCCGCCGCGCTGTTCAAGATCGCCAACGACATCCGTTTCCTCGGTTCCGGCCCGCGTTCGGGCCTCGGCGAGCTGTCGCTGCCGGAAAACGAGCCGGGCTCGTCGATCATGCCGGGCAAGGTCAACCCGACCCAGTGCGAGGCGCTGACGCAGGTCTGCGTGCAGGTGTTCGGCAACAATGCGGCGCTCACCTTCGCCGGCAGCCAAGGCCATTTCGAGCTCAACGTCTACAACCCGCTGATGGCCTACAACTTCCTGCAGTCGGTGCAGTTGCTCGCCGACGCCTCGGTCTCCTTCACCGACAATTGCGTGGTCGGCATCGAGGCGCGCGAAGACAACATCAAGGCGGCACTCGACCGCTCGCTGATGCTGGTGACGGCGCTGGCGCCGACCATCGGCTACGACAATGCCGCCAAGATCGCCAAGACCGCGCACAAGAAGGGCACCACGCTGCGCGAGGAAGCGCTCGCCACCGGACTGGTCAGCGAGGCCGATTACGACCGGCTGGTGCGGCCGGAGGACATGACGCATCCGGGGTAAGCAATTCCAGGAAAAATGTCTTGCGGTTTTCCGTCCGGAATTGCATCAGCCAGAAGCCCAGTGTTCGTGATGGGAGAATTTACTCCCGTCACGACCTGACCCGAAGCGAATTTTGCGCGGGCCGCCCGATCACGGAAACGTAAGTACTGTGAACAATGTGTCGCCAGTCTGGTGGCTTTGGTGAACAGTCGGCTTGCTCTATCTCCCCGGTATCAACCCATCCCGGAGAGCCACCATGTCCATCAACACTTCAGTCGCCGGTTCCGGCGCATCCAATGCCTCGACCACCATCCTCATCGGCCGCGTCCTGCTTGCGGTCATCTTCCTGCTTTCAGGTTTCGGCAAGCTGACCGCCATCACCGGCACGGCCGGCTATTTCGGCAGCCTCGGCCTGCCCTTGCCGACCGTAACGGCCATTGTCGTAGGCCTGATCGAGCTTCTCGGCGGCCTCGCCATCCTCGTCGGCTTCAAGACCCGGATTGTCGGCTGGGTGCTGGCGGTCTTCACGGTCGCTACCGGCTTGGTCGCCCACACCGGTTGGGCCGACCAGATGCAGATGATCCAGTTTCTCAAGAACCTCGCCATCGCTGGCGGCTTCCTCGTGCTGGCTTCCTCGGGCGCCGGTGCCTATTCGATCGACGCCAAGCGCGGCTGAGCCAAAATCTGGCGATAGCCGAACGAAAGAGCGGCGCGGAATTTTCCGCGCCGCTTTTTCGTTGTTGGTACATGCCCGCCGATCTGTCGGCCGGAGTTTTCTGATAGGATCGGGGCATCGGACGAGGCCGGCCGGCGGCCGATAACGGAGGTGAACATGCCCCGCAACGCGCTGCTCCTGCTCTCCCGGCTGCTGCTCGCCGCCCTGTTCGTGCCCTCCGGTTTCCAAGCTTTGAGCGATATTGCCGGCACGACAGGCTATTTCGCCGGCCTCGGCCTGCCGCTGCCGACGCTTGCCGCCTGGGGCACGGGACTGTTCGAACTGATCGCCGGGCTGCTCATCCTGGTCGGTTTCCAGACCCGGATCGCGGCGCTGCTGCTCGCCGCCTTCTGCATTGCCGCCGGTTTCATCGGCCATTACGGCCAGGGCGGCGGCGACGCGATGCTCGCCTTCCTGCACCAGCAGATGCTGATGAAGGACATTGCGATAGCAGGCGGGTTCGTTGCGCTGGCGATGGCTGGCGCGGGAGCCTGGTCGGTCGACGGGCGCGGTTTGGCCTGACGGACTGGGTTGGAAACGTCAACGGGACAGCACCCCCCTCTGTCCTGCCGGACATCTCCCCCGCAACGAGGGAGATCGGATGTCATCCAGGCTTTCGCCAATCTTCAATGTTGCAAGAAAAAAGCACCGACGACGAAGCAGCCAATCTCCCCCCTTGCGGGGGAGATGTCCGGCAGGACAGAGAGGGGTGTGAAGAAACTCGACCGAGCAGGTTCTAATCCGCTCTGCTCCGACTCTACTTCACCGACCCACTGGGCCCACCTTCGACGGCCAGCACCAGCCGGCGGTTGGTGATCCTGGCCAGTTGCGCCAGGCGCCCGGCCGGCCGCTCGCCATAGAGATCGGCCAGCGATGCCGGCAGGACCAGCGCCAGCACGCCGTTGGCGCGTTGTTCCCATTTCAGCCTGGGCATGATGCCGGGCATCGACGCCGTCAGCAGGTAGACGACGCGCATCATCGCGGCGAGCACGCGGGCGCGCTCCAGATAACGCGGCGGCGCCAGCGCCTTGATCTCGGGGGCGATGGCTTCGTTGAAGATGCCGTCGTGACGATAGGCGTTGGCCATGGCCAGGAAAGCACGGCCGGGATGGTCGACGCCGAAGAAGGAGGCGTGCGCAATGATGTTGAGCGATTGCTTGCCGCGATATTCGGGATGCGCGCGCCAACCGATATCGGCCAGCAATGCGGCCGCGTGGCGGTAGCGCGCCTCGTCTTCGGTCTCCTCGATGCCGAAAGCGGCAAAGGTTTTGGCGGTCCAGTCGACGAGTTCATGCGCATGGGCGACGGAGCGTGAGCGCAGGCGGGCGAGTTCCTCCGAGGCCGAAATCAGCGGATCGGCCTTCTGCTCCGCCTCATCGAGCAGCGAATAGAGAAAGCCTTCGCGTACACCCAGAGCCGAAACGATGATCTTCGACGGCTGCATCGCCGCCATGATCTCCTGCAGCACGACGGCGCCATAAGGCAGCAGCGAACGGCGGTTCTTGGAAACGCCTTCGATGCCCTTGACCTTCTCGATCTCGGCCTTGGCCACCTGCTTGAGGAAATTCGCCGCGCTTTCGGCCGAGATCTCGTAATGGTGCATGACACCAAGCGGATAGTTGGTCATTTCCATGTGCAGCCGGGCAAGATTTCGCCAGGTGCCGCCGACGGCGTAGAAGGGCCTGCCCTGCCCGCCTTTCAACAGCTTGGCCTTCGCCAGTTCGTCACGCGCGATCTTCGCCGCCTGAGCCAGCGAGTTCTTCGCCATGTCCTGCAGGCGCAGGCCGCCCAGCGGCAGCGTGATGCCGTCACCGATCGCTTCGCCGCTGACGTCGACCAGCTCGAGGCTGCCGCCGCCCAGATCGCCGGCGATGCCATTGGCCGGGTGGAAGCCGGAAATGACGCCGAGCGCGGAATAATAGGCTTCCTGACGGCCGCTGATGACACGAATCTCGGTCTTCAGCACATCCTCGGCGCGGTGGATGAAATCGGGGCCGTTGACCGCCTCGCGGGCGGCGGCGGTGGCCAGCACATACATATGCTCGGCGCCGGCCTGGTCGGAAAGCGCGCGAAAGCGACGGAACTCTTCCATCGAGCGCGTCACCGCCTCGGGGTCGAGCTTGCCGGTCGAAACGATGCCACGGCCGAGACCGGCCAGCATCTTTTCGTTGAACAGCATGGTCGGCGAGCGCGCCAGCCCCTCATAGACGACGAGACGGATCGAGTTCGATCCGATGTCGATGATGGACAGCGGTCGGCGGTCCTGCAGCCGGCCCTGGGAATCAGACAGCATCAGCCGGACGCTGCTGCGTTCTTCTTGCGGCGCTTGAACTGCGCGATGCGCTTGGGCGCATGCGACTTCAGCGCGTCACCCCGTCCCGACAGGCTCGGATTGGTCATGAAATATTCCTGCGCGTTGAACGGTTCCTCGCCCTCCTCCAGCACGACGCGCCGGGAGGTTCCATCAGCCAATACGTCGAAACTTTGCTGATTGTCCATGATGTTGCCCAGCATGATCTGGCCAAGGATCTGTTCGTGCACAGTTGGATTGGTGATCGGCACCATGGTTTCGACGCGGCGGTCGAGATTGCGCGGCATCAGATCGGCCGAGGAGATGTAGACGATCGCCTCGTCCGACGGCAGGCCGTAACCATTGCCGAAACAATAGATGCGGCTGTGCTCGAGAAAACGGCCGACAATCGATTTTACGCGGATGTTTTCCGACAGGCCCGGAACCTGAGGCCGCAGGCAGCAGATGCCGCGCACGACCAGGTCGACCTCGACGCCGACCCGGCTGGCATCGTAGAGCGCGTCGATAATGATCGGATCGACGAGCGCGTTCATCTTCATCCAGATGCGCGCCGGTTTCCCCTGGACCGCGTAGGCAATCTCGTCGGCAATGTGCTTCAGGATGCGGCTTCTCAGCGTGAACGGCGAGATCGCCAACCGCATTTCATCCGTCGGCTCGGCATAGCCGGTGATGAAATTGAACAGCTGGGCGACATCGCGGGCGATCGTCGGATCGGTGGTGAAGAAGGACAGGTCGGTGTAGATGCGCGCCGTTACCGGATGGTAGTTGCCGGTGCCGAGGTGCACGTAGTTGCGCAGCTTGCCGTCCTCGCGCCGCACCACCAGCGACATTTTCGAATGGGTTTTCAGCTCGAGAAAGCCGAACACGACCTGCACGCCGGCGCGCTCCAGGTCGCGCGCCCAGCGAATGTTGGCTTCCTCGTCGAAGCGCGCCTTGAGCTCGACCAGTGCGGTGACCGACTTGCCGGCTTCGGCCGCGTCGACCAGCGCACGCACGATCGGGCTGTCGTTGGAGGTGCGGTAAAGCGTCTGCTTGATCGCCACCACTTCCGGATCGGCCATCGCCTGGCGCAGGAACTGCACCACGACGTCAAACGATTCGTAGGGGTGATGGACGACGATGTCCTTCTCGCGGATGGCGGCAAAACAATCGCCGCCATGCTCGCGGATGCGCTCGGGAAAACGCGGATTGTAGGGCGTGAATTTCAGGTCGTCGCGGGGAACGGCGACGATCTCGGAAATCTGGCTGAGCGCCAACGGACCGGTCAAGACGCTGATGCGGCTGGACGACACGCCAAGCTCGCCGGCGACGAAGTCGCGCAATTCATCAGGCATCAGCCTGTCGAATTCGATGCGGATCACCGAACCCCGCCGCCGCCGCTTCAGCGCCGTTTCGAACAGGCGAACCAAATCCTCGGACTCCTCCTCGACCTCGATATCGCTGTCGCGAATGATGCGGAACGTGCCGGAGCCCTTGACCTCATAGCCGGGGAAGAGCTTGCCGATATAGAGGCCGACCGCCTCTTCCAGCGGGATGAAGCGGACGTGATGCTTGCGGTCCGGCAGACGGATGAAGCGCTTCAGCGCTACCGGCAGGCGCAGCAGCGCGCTCATCTCTTCGCCGTTCTTGCGATGGCGCAATTGCAGCGCCATCGAGAAGCCGAGATTGGGAATGAACGGGAACGGATGCGCCGGGTCGATCGACAGCGGGGTCAGCACCGGGAACACCTGCCCCTGGAAATGGTCTTCCAGCCAGATTTTCTCGTCCTTGGTCAGCGCATCGCGGGTGATGCTCTCGATGCCTTCCTTGTTGAGCAGCACAGTGAGCGCCGAAAGGCTCTTCTGCTGGTCTTCCTGCAGCCGCTCGACCTCACGCAGCAGCTGTTCGAGCTGCTGTTCGGGGGTGCGGCCGTCAGGGCTCTTCAGCGTGATGCCCTCGCGCACCTGGCCGGCGAGGCCGGCGACGCGCACCATGAAGAACTCGTCGAGATTGGCCGCCGAGATCGACAGGAAGCGGACGCGCTCCAGCAGCGGATGATTGAGGTTCAGCGATTCCTCGAGAACGCGCCGGTTGAACTGCAGCCAGGAAAACTCGCGGTTGACAAACCGGTCCGGATTGCCGCCCTCCGGGCGAGCCACCTCGACATCCACGAATTCGTTCTGCACCGGCTTCAGTTCGTTCATGATTCCCGCTCTTCCACATCGTCAGCCAGCTAAAGCGCCGCGCGTCATTCAGGACGCGCAAAGGACGCTCTACCACTCCAAGGCGACGCATGGTCCTTGCCGAAAACCGGTGTCGGTCTTCGGGGCCATGCGTTAACCGGCTTAACTTATCCTCTGACAGGCTTTTGCGACAGTTTGATTTCATCGAACTTGCAAAGAGGCCTGATATGATCCAGATGCAGACGAGACTGCGTTAAGGAGACGACGATGGCAGGCGGTTCCATTCCCCATTTTCAGAACGATGCGGGCTATCAGGCAATCGACATCGGCGTGAAGGAATTCATGTGCACGGGCGCCAATCCGCCTTTCGACCACCCGCATGTGTTTCTGGACATGGGCGACGACAACGAAAAAGTCTGTCCCTATTGCTCGACGCTCTACCGCTATTCGCCGAAGCTGAAGGCAACCGAAACGCTGCCGGCCGGCTGCATCTACATCGATCAGGCCGCCTGAGTCTTTCGCGACCAGCCCGATGACCGACACGCGCTCCCGGCAAATTGTCATCGCCGGGGCGGGTGTCGCCGGATTGACCGCAGCCCTTGCATTCGCCGAACGCGGCTACCCTGTTCGGGTGTTCGAACAGGCGCAGCGCCTGGAAGCTGCCGGCGCCGGCATTCAGCTTTCTCCCAACGCGACCCGCATCCTTCGCCAGCTTGGCGTACTCGACCGGCTGCTGCCGGCGGCGGTGCGGCCGGAAGCCGTGGTGTTGAAGGAGGCCGCGACCTTGCGCGAACTGGCGCGCGTGCCGCTGGGGCAAGCCGCCGAAACGCGCTGGCAGGCACCTTATCTCGTCGCGCACAGGGCCGATCTGCAGCGCGCACTGACCGCGCGCGCTGCCGAGATACCGGATATCCATCTCACCACCGGCGCCCGCATGGGCGGCGTTGACACCGGCCCGCACGGCATCACCGCGACGGCCGAGATCGGTGGCAAAACCGTCGAGGCGGAGGGCTTCCTGCTGGTTGGGGCCGATGGCGTCTGGTCGTCGGTGCGCGCACTTGTCGATTCGGCCAAGGGGCCGGCTTCGCCAAGAAACCATTTCTCCGGCGAACTGGCCTGGCGCGCC
Source organism: Mesorhizobium sp. M0518 (assembly GCF_040321125.1). Classification (NCBI taxonomy): domain Bacteria; kingdom Pseudomonadati; phylum Pseudomonadota; class Alphaproteobacteria; order Hyphomicrobiales; family Phyllobacteriaceae; genus Mesorhizobium; species Mesorhizobium sp. M0518. The sequence continues at coordinate 13,703 of NZ_JAMYQY010000016.1, read as the reverse complement.
ACCGTCGCGGCCGAGAGCGCCGCCGGTCAGAGCTTTGCCGCCATCGGCGCCAGGGACTGCGTCACCACCTTCCTGCATCCCGGCTTCCATATGGTTGCCTATCCCGTCAGCAAGGGTGCGGCCTTCAATCTCGCGGCCTTCACCAGGGGCGACCGCATAGCCGAGGGCTGGTCCGGCAACGCCGACGCCGGGATCCTGACCCGAGCCCTGCGCGGCACCGCGGCAGAACTTGCCCGCCTGGTCGAGCAGGCCGGCCCATGGACCGCATGGCCGATCCACACTGTTGAGCAGCGACAGCCCTGGACAACGCCGAACGGCATCGCGCTGATCGGCGATGCCGCGCATGCGATGACCCCGTTCGCGGCGCAAGGTGCGGCGATGGCGATCGAGGATGCGGCGACGCTTGCCGATATCATTGCCGACTTCCCCGCCGATCCTCTGGCCGCAATTGCGACCTGGGAGCAGTCACGGCGACCGCGCGTCGCGCAGGTCGCCCGACGCGGCGCTGTCAACCGGCTGGCCTGGCATGCCGTGGGTCCAGTGGCGATTGCGCGCAATGTGTTCCTGAAGGTGCGCTCGTCGGAAAAACTCGCGGCGGATCTGGACTGGCTCTATGGGTGGCAGGCTCAGAAGATCATTCGACGCTGAGCGTACAAGCACAATCGGTTGGTGGGACAGCACCCCCCTCTGTCCTGCCGGACATCTCCCCCGCAAGGGGGGAGATCAGCCGTCACCACTGCTTTCGCCCATCACCGACGTCGCGAAGGGAAGTGAGGCGTCGCAACTGCCAATCTCCCCCCATGCGGGGGAGATGTCCGGCAGGACAGAGGGGGGTGTGAAGGAACGCGATGCTTGCCAATTCGCGGAATGCCCACGCTAATTGTACAAGCTCATCGACAGCCCGAGCGATGCAGGCAGCGGGTTCCACCAGCCGGTGCGCAGGCCGGCGGTGCGCAAGGCGGCCGCCGTCCAGGTGTTGCAGCCGACCAGTGCGTTGAAATGGCCATTGGCTTCGTAGAAGCCGTCGAACCTCGAATAGGCTGCGTCCGGAACGAGGATCGGGCCTTCCGGTCCCCGCTGGAAACTCGCATCGATGAAATCGAGCAACGCCGTGAACCGATCCTCGGTGATGTCGAACCCCGCGATATCAGGGCGCGGTTCGACGATGTCACCGGCGACATCGACATGCATGACCGACGCGTCGAGTGTCAGTGCCTTCATCACCGGCACCGCCTTCAGCTCGGACCATGTCGGCGTCTCCAGGTAGAAGGCGCGGCCGCCCCAGCCGAAGACGATGTAGCGGACCTCCGGCCTGTCGGCCGGTATGCCCGCGTCGACCAGGAAATGGAAACGCCGGCGCACGGCGTCGTCGATCGGGATGGCGATATCGGTGTGGATCGGATTGTTCAGCACCAGGATATGGCGCGTCGTAGCGGGCATGGCGGCGGCCGCGGGCCACAGCGGCCGCGGCACGAGGGTGCCCGTCGTCACGGCGAGTGCGACGACAAGCAACAGAAGGCCTAGAAAACGTCCCAGTCTTTTCATGAAAGGCGGCCCTGCAAAAGCGCTCCAGCGCGACACGCCTGTTATCCCATACGCAAAAGAGCCCGGCAGTGTTTCAGCCGGGCTCTTCGTGGCCGTCGAGGCCTAGTGCAGGATCTGCGACAGGAACAGCTTCGTGCGCTCGTGGCGCGGGTGGTCGAAGAACTCGGCCGGCGTGTTCTGCTCGACGATCTGGCCCTGGTCCATGAAGATCACCCGGTTAGCGACCTTGCGGGCAAAACCCATCTCGTGAGTGACGCACAGCATGGTCATGCCTTCCTCGGCCAGGCCAACCATGGTCTCAAGCACTTCCTTGATCATCTCCGGATCGAGCGCCGAGGTCGGCTCATCGAACAGCATGATGCGCGGGTTCATGCACAGCGAACGGGCAATCGCCACACGCTGCTGCTGGCCGCCGGAAAGCTGGCCGGGATATTTGTTGGCCTGTTCCGGAATCTTGACGCGCTTGAGGAAATGCATGGCGATTTCCTCGGCCTGCTTCTTCGGCGTCTTGCGCACCCAGATCGGCGCCAGCGTGCAGTTCTCCAGGATGGTCAGATGCGGGAACAGATTGAAGTGCTGGAACACCATGCCGACCTCGCGGCGCACCTCGTCGATCTTCTTGAGATCGTTGGTCAATTCCTTGCCATCGACAATGATCTTGCCCTTCTGGTGCTCCTCCAGACGGTTGATGCAGCGGATCATCGTCGATTTGCCGGAGCCGGAGGGGCCGCAGATGACGATGCGCTCGCCGCGCATCACTTTCAGGTTGATGTCCTTCAGCACATGGAACTCGCCATACCATTTGTGCATGGCGATGATGTCGATGGCGACATCGGTGGTGGAAATCTGCATCTTGGCGGCGTTGACCTTGATCTCTTCGGCGCTGACGGCATTTTCGGTGGCCATGACAGGGGGTCCCCTTGTTCTTTTGTTTAACGTTTGTGGCCGGTGTCGAGCCGGCGTTCGGTGTACATTGAATAGCGCGACATGCCGAAGCAGAACAGCCAGAAGACGAAGGCCGCGAAGATCAGGCCGGACCTCGCCGTCTGCGCGGTTGCCCAGTTTGCATCGGAAAAATTCTGTTTGACGATGCCGAGCAGGTCGAACATCGAAATGATGATGACCAGACTGGTGTCCTTGAACATGCCGATGAAGGTGTTGACGATGCCCGGAATGACCAGTTTCAGCGCCTGCGGCATGACGATGAAATACATTTTCTGCCAATAGCCGAGACCGAGCGAATCGGCACCTTCATACTGGCCCTTGGGAATCGCCTGCAGGCCGCCGCGCACCACTTCGGCCATATAGGCGGCGGCAAACAGCGACACACCGATCAAAGCGCGCAGGAACTTGTCGAACGAGACACCCTCCGGCAGGAACAGCGGCAGCATGACGCTGGCAAAGAACAGCACGGTGATCAGCGGGATGCCGCGCACCGTCTCGATGAAGACGACGCACAGCGTCTTGATGATCGGCATCTTGGAACGGCGGCCGAGCGCCAGCACGATGCCGAGCGGCAGCGACACGGCAATGCCGACGAAAGACAGGCTGAGCGTTACCAAGAGCCCGCCCCACAGCGAGGTCTCGACATGCGGCAGGCCGAACATGCCGCCGACCAGCAGGACGAAGGAGACGACCGGCAGCACGAAGAACAGCAGAACCGCATTCAGCCCTTTGCGCGGCACTTTCGGGATAAGCATCGGCACCAGCAGTGCCACGAACAGTATGGCGACCAAAATCGGCCGCCAGCGCTCCTCGATGGGATAGCGTCCGACCATGAACTGGCCGAATTTGGCGTTGACGAAAGCCCAGCAGGCGCCGGTCCAGCCATCCGGCTGGATGCCGCCTTGCGCCACCGTGGCGCATACGGTCCGGTCCGGTCCCGTCCACACGGCGTTGATGAACGCCCAATTGATGATTTGCGGCAGGATCATCGCCACCAGGGCGATGCCGACGATGGTCAAAATGGTGTCGCCGGCAGAAGCGATCAGGTTCTTGCGCACCCATGCGCCGAGGCCGGTGACGCTGGCGGGCGCCGGCTGCGCCAGCACCATTTCGGTTCGCACCCAGGACATATCATGTTCTTGCATGTCCTTACCTCACCTCTCCACCAGCGCCATCTTGGCGTTGAACCAGTTCATCACAAGCGAGGTCAGGAGGCTGATGGCCAGATAGATCACCATCATGATCACCACGCCTTCGACGGCCTGGCCGGTCTGGTTTAGCACCGTCCCGGCGGTCGCCGTCAGGTCCGGATAGCCGATGGCGATAGCCAGCGACGAGTTCTTGGTCAGGTTGAGATACTGGCTGGTCAGCGGCGGAATGACGATGCGCATGGCCTGCGGCACGACGACCAGCCGCAGGATCGATCCGGACCGCAAGCCCAACGCACCGGCGGCTTCCGTCTGGCCCGCGCTGACACCCCTGATGCCGGCGCGCACGATCTCGGCGATGAAGGCGGCGGTATAGCAGGACAGCGCCAGATAAAGCGACAGGAACTCCGGCCGGACCTGAAAGCCGCCGGCCAGGTTGAAAGTCGACTGCTTCGGGTAGTCGAAGCTCAGGGGAAAGCCGCTCAGCGCATAGGCGAGCAGCGGAAGCCCGACGATCAGCGCGGTGGACGTCCAAAACACTGGAAATTGCTGGCCGGTCGCCATCTGCCGTTGCCGCGCCCTGCGCGCGACGAACCACGCCATGGCGATGCCGACGAGCAGGGCGACGAAGATCAGCCATGAGCCGTCGCCCCACACGGCGCGTGGAAAATAGAAACCGCGCTGGTTGAGGAAGGAGCCGAACGGCAAACCGATGCTGTCGCGTGGCGCCGGCAGCACGGCCAGCACGCCGGAATACCAGAAGAAGATGACCAGCAGCGGCGGGATGTTGCGGAAAACCTCGACATAGACCGTGCAGATCTTCCTGATCAGCCAGTTCTGCGAGAGCCGGCCGATGCCGATGACGAAGCCAATGATTGTCGCGGTGATGATGCCGACGATGGCGACGATCAAGGTATTGATGAGGCCGACCAGAATCGCGCGGCCATAGGTCGAATCCGATGAATAGGCGATCGCGCTCTCGCTGATGTCGAAGCCGGCGCGGCCCTTGAGGAAGCCGAAGCCTGAAGCGATGCGCAGCCGCGTCAGGTTGTCGATGACGTTGTGGGCAATCCACCAGACGCCCGCCACCAGCAGCACGACGACCAGCACCTGGAAGAATATGCCCCGGATTTTCGGATCGTTGATGAAGGAACCGCGGCTGGGCTCCTCGCGAAGTACGTCCTGCGATGCCATTCGACCGTCCCCTGGAAAGAGAAACCGGGAGGCAGATGATCTGCCTCCCGGATCACATTTCGATCAGCGGATCGGCGGCGCGTATTGCAGGCCGCCTTTGGTCCACAGCGCGTTGATGCCGCGCGCGATCTTCAGCGGGCTGCCCGAGCCGACATTGCGCTCGAACATTTCGCCATAATTGCCGACTGCCTTGACGATGTTGACCACCCAGTCATTGGAGACGCCGAGATCGGTACCGATCTTGGTATCGGCTTCCTGGCCGAGCACGCGCTTGATCTCGGGGCTGGCCGAGTTCTTCATCTCATCGACATTGGCCTTGGTGATGCCGAGCTCTTCAGCCTGCAGCAGCGCGAAATAGGTCCACTTGACGATGTGGTACCACTGGTCGTCGCCCTGGCGAACGGCCGGTCCGAGCGGCTCCTTGGAGATGATCTCGGGCAGCACGACATGGTCGGCCGGCGCTCCCAGCGTCAGGCGGATGCCATAGAGGCCCGACTGATCGGTGGTGTAGACGTCGCAGCGGCCGGCATCATAGGCGGCGTTGACCTCTTCCAGCTTTTCGAAGACGACGGGATTGTACTCCATCTTGTTGGCCTTGAAGTAGTCGGCGAGGTTCAGCTCGGTGGTGGTGCCGCTCTGCACGCAGACGGCGGCGCCCGAAAGCTGCAATGCCGAATTGACGCCCGGCAGCTTCTTGGCGTTGATCATGAAACCCTGGCCGTCATAGTAGGTGACGCCGATGAAATTCAGGCCAAGCGCCGTATCGCGGTTGATGGTCCAGGTGGTGTTGCGCGAGAGGATGTCGATCTCGCCCGACTGCAGCGCGGTGAACCGCTCCTTGGCGCTGAGCGGCGTGAACTTGACCTTGGAGCCGTCACCAAAGACGGCGGCCGCGACAGCGCGGCAGAAATCCGCATCGATGCCTTGCCAGTCACCCTTGTCGTCCGGCGCCGAAAAGCCGGCCAGGCCGGTGGAGACGCCGCACTGGATGAAGCCCTTCGCCTTGACGGTGTCGAGCGTGGCCGCCGACGCGGCGGACGCCATCAATCCAAGCGTGGCGGCGCCTAGAATGCCGATAGCAATATGTTTCATGACCCACAGACCCTTTTCTCTGTTTTTCAGGAGTAAATCCTGATTTTTTCTCCCGTGTGAACGCGGCTCCCATCCCGGCCCATCCCGGAACCCCGCATCGTAACCGACGCGCCGCCTCCCGTTCACAAATGTCATCGAAGGCGATAATTCCTGTGAGGTCAAGGAAAATGACCGAAACCCAAAGAGTTTGAAAACCGATTGCCGCAAATGCCCGATTTACAGACAAACACGCCCGCGATTTAGCCAGCAGGGCTAATAAAGGCGGCAAATCTCATGCAACGCCAACGCCGGGCCAATACGGGCTGCGGCAGCGAAATCCATCCCGGGCAATACCTCGTCGTTGTTGACCTCCCCGTGCGACGAACTACCAGGTTCCAAGATTGTCATCTGACGATTTACTGACGGCTGCATACCAATACAGACCGCCGACGAAGACTGCTCTCAAAAGGCTTGAAAGACGATCCAGGTCCCGACGGCGGCCATCAACGCGCCTGAAACGCGCGGAATCAGCTGCCCGGTCGGCACCGTCTTCTCCAGCAGAACAAGGATGGCGATGCCGGCGATCCACAGCACGTTCATGACGCCACCGACGAACAACAGAGCCATCAGCGCCCAGCAACACCCCAAGCAATAAGCGCCGTGATCCATGCCGAGCCGAAGCGCGCCGAGCGGAGCGGAACGGAATCCGCCATGGCTGGCCAGGAACGCGATCGGTGCCTGACATTGGCGCAGGCAGACGCCCTTCATCGGCGTCCATTGATAGAGACCGGCGGCGATCAGGACGAGGCCGCCGAGGATCGCGCTGACGGTCGCCATCAAGGGATCGAGCAAGGCTACACGGGCGAGAAGCCATTGCGCACCGGTCGCCAGGAGGCTGAAGACGACCCAGACGGCGAGATAGCCGGCAAAAAACCATCCCGTCGAAGCGATGGGCCGGCCATCCGCCCGCGCCTTGCGGCCGACACCGGCATAGAGCAGCAACATCGGCGCGACCGAAGGCGTCATCATGCCAACCATCATCACTGCCCACATCGTGAAGGTGAAAGCGAAATCGCCCATCGCCCAGGCCCGGAAGCCGGGCGCCATGGCGGCGCCCATATCCATGCCGCCCATATCCATGCCGGCCATGTCGTCGCCTCCGCCGTCCGGCAAAGGGGAGCCGGGCATGACCATGGTGGCGGCGAGCCACAGCACATAGGCCCAGGCGAGCACGGCAATCACGACGAGCGCGACCGTCACGACCGCGCGATCGCGCCTCAGCACCGCCTCGAGGGCCGTATCGCCCATTGGATCAGGTCAATGCACGATGCCGCTCTGCGTGAGATGCAGATTGGCGAAATGGCTGTGCGTATCGGCCAGCTCGAACTTGATCGGGCCCGTCGCCTTGGTCCAGCCGCGCCCGACCTCGGCGATCGCGTATTCGAAGCCGTGCGGCAAGTCGATGCGCGCCTGGTGCGCGGCGCCGGTGACCGGATTCCGGATCGGCTCGCCGCGACCGTCGGTTATACCCTCGACATGCAGCTGACTGGTTCGCGCGTCGACGTCGATCTTGAATTCGATCGGCGCGAAGATCGGATCGTGGAATTTCTCCAGCGTGGTCGAAAAGACCTGAAATATCGTTGCACCTGGCTCGGTGTCCAGACCGCCCAATATGCGAAGCAGCGCGCCACGTTGGGCTTCCGTCGCCCTCTCGTCGATGACCACCGCGGCTTCGCCCCCGCCCTGGTGTATGGCGCCGGGCCAGCTGAAAATCCCGACGAACCGCAACCCGTCGAGCTTGGTGTCGCCGTGATGGCCGCTCTCGATTTCCATGCCGGCGACTGCCTGGCAGAATCCGTATGTCGGCATGGCGTTGAACTGGCACGGGCAGCCATAGGCGCAGTTGCAGTTGATGAATTCGCTCGCCTTCATGGCCCATTTGACGTCCGGCATGGCATTCCTCCCTTGCCGCGCTCACGCTTCGTGAGCGCGATCCGGATCGTGGAGGACCAGAAGTCAACCGGCAGCAACCATCCGGCAGCATCTGATCGAAGCAATCCGGCGATTAATATTAGCCGACAATCATATACCATTCACCGCCGCCCACAATAGACCGATCGGCGGGGACAAGGGCTCCGAACACAGGTCAACAAAAGACCTGACGACAACCAGTTCGGCGGCGGCAGCAGCTTTTTGTGCCGGTAGCTTTTGTGCCTGTCGCTTTTCTTGATAGGAATTTTTTCTTGACTCCCTGCCCTCAGCTATGGTACATATTCGTCCATGGTGCTGGTTTGCGCCGATAACCCGCCGCACAGGCGGGTTTTTCGTTTAATACTCCGTCCCCGCATCGCTGTTTTTGCCGCGACGAATTGGCATATTCGAAGTCCGCCTCCTGGCGGGCGGTGGCTGTTGCACGGTCCATAGCGCCGCACTATGGCTAGCGGCTTATCAAACAAGGCGACGCAGATGGCGAAAGACGGCAGCGAGCACGGCGGGATGGGCATCAACACGCGGCTTGCCCATTCGGGCAACAATCCGCACGACTATTTCGGCTTCGTCAATCCGCCGGTGGTGCATGCTTCGACCGTGCTTTTCCGCGACGCGGCTTCGATGGCGGCGCGAACCCAGAAATACACTTACGGCACGCGCGGCACACCGACGACCGATGCGCTTGCCCATGCCATAGACGCGCTGGAAGGCTCGGCAGGCACGATCCTGGTGCCGTCGGGCCTTGCGGCGGTGACGGTGCCGCTGCTCGCCTTCGTCTCGGCCGGCGACCATCTGCTGATCGTCGATACCGTCTATCATCCAACCCGCAATTTCGCCGACACGATGCTGAAGCGGCTGGGCGTCGAGGTCGAGTATTACGCCCCCGATGTCGGCGCCGGCATCGCGGCGTTGATCAAGCCCAACACCAAGGTGGTGTTCACGGAATCGCCGGCCTCCAACACGTTCGAGGTGCAGGACATCCCGGCCATCGTCAAGGCGGCGCACGCCGCGGGCGCCATCGTCATGATGGACAACACCTGGGCGACGCCACTCTATTTCCGCCCGCTCGACCACGGTGTCGACATATCTATCCATGCCGCGACCAAATACCCGGCCGGCCATTCCGACGTGCTGCTTGGCACGGTGTCGGCCAATGAGAGTTGCTGGACGCACCTCTACGAAAGCTTCTGCACGCTTGGCTGTTGCGCCGGGCCCGACGACGTCTACCAGGTGCTGCGTGGCCTGCGCAGCATGGGCGTGCGCCTCGAACACCATCAGCGCAGTACGCTTGCCATCGCCTCCTGGCTCGAGGGCCAGAAGGGCGTGGCGCGCGTGCTCCACCCGGCCCTGCCCAGCCATCCGGATCACGCTCTGTGGAAGCGCGACTTTTCCGGCTCGAGCGGCATCTTTTCCATCGTTCTTGCCGGTGGCGGCCAGAAGCAGCAGCACGCCTTCCTCGACGCGCTGCGGATCTTCGGCCTCGGTTATTCCTGGGGCGGCTATGAGAGCCTTGCCGTACCGGTCTGGCTCGGCGACCGCGCCGTTGCAAAAGCCCCCTATGAGGGTCCGTTGATCCGCCTGCAGATCGGCCTCGAGGATGTCGACGACCTGAAGGCCGATATTTCGCGCGGCCTGACCGCCGCAGCAGCGGCCTAAAGCGTGTCGCGCCTGAAGATTTTCAGGCGACCCGCTTCAGGTTTTGTTTTTGTGCATGTCGTTCTCCCAAAACCGAGGTCACTTTTGGGCGACATGCACTAGCGGAATTCTATTCCCTAAAATTGCGATTTCGCGGATCAGTTTGGCTTTCAAATTCAACGATGCCGCGTCATTGCGGTGCAATCAGCACATTTTCGACGTCCCCTGGAATACCGGCAGAGTTTTCGACCCCATGGCTTTCCGCCTTTTTGTTCCCATTCTTGCCGGCGCGACGCTGCGTGAGCGTCTCGTAGCCTGTATCGGCGCAACGATCGGCATTGCACTCACCGGCGTGATCGCCAGCCTTGTGCTCGGCAACGGCCCGCATGTGCCGCTGCTGGTGGCGCCGATGGGGGCGTCGGCGGTGCTCCTGTTCGCCGTGCCCGCCAGTCCGCTGGCACAGCCATGGTCAATCATCGGCGGCAACACGATATCGGCGCTGGTCGGCGTGATCGTGGCGCATTTCATCCACGAAACCGCCCTTGCCAGCGGCATCGCGGTGGCACTGGCCATCGCCGCCATGTCGTTCACGCGCTGCCTGCATCCGCCGGGCGGAGCGGCCGCGCTGACCGCGGTGCTGGGAGGGCCTGCCGTCATCAGCGCCGGCTTCCTGTTTCCATTCGTGCCGGTGGCGCTGAACTCGATCCTGCTGGTGGCGCTCGGCTACGGCTTCCACAGGCTGGCCCGGCGCAATTATCCGCATGTACCGGTTGCAGCGCCGGCGAACAGCCACGGCACCGGCGATCCGCCGGCGCAGCTGCGCGTGGGCTTCCGGTCCGAAGACATCGATGCCGCGCTTGGCGCACTCGACGAGACGTTCGATATCGATCGCAACGATCTCGACCGGCTGCTGCGGCAGGTCGAATTGCAGGCGATGGTGCGCGCGCACAAGACGCTTCTGTGCGAGGACATCATGTCGCGCGATGTGATCTCGGTCGATACTCACACCTCCACCGAGGCAGCGCGCCAATTGCTGCTTGACCACAACATCCGGACCCTGCCGGTCGTCAATGCGGAAGCCAGGCTGGCAGGCACCGTGGGGTTGCGCGAACTCACCCAGGCCTCCGGGACAGTCGGATCCGTCATATCACCCGCGGCAACAGCCGCCGCAGGTTTTGCCGCCATGGGTCTGCTGCCGGTGCTCACCGACGGCCGCAGCCATGCGGTCATCATCGTCGACGACGACAAACGGATTCTCGGGCTGATCACCCAGACCGATCTGTTGGCGGCCACGGCGCGCCTGCAGGCTGCCTGACAAGCCTTCACTCGCGCGGTAGGGTACCGCCGCCAGGCCCCGCGAAAAGTCTTCGGGAACCTTTTGCCGGCGACAGCGTCCAATCTCTCAATCGAGGTCCGGTCCGGAGATTGGGTTGAGGAAACTGGCCATGCCTGCTGTCTTGACGGCCGTGCCTTCCGCTGTGCCAGGCGAGATGCAGCTTGTGCGCCGCGCCTTGGCGCGCGACGGCGATGCCTTCCGCACCATCATCAAGACACACAATCAGCGGCTCTACCGGATCGCGCGCGGCGTCGTGCGCAATGACAGCGAGGCCGAGGACATCGTGCAGGAGGCCTACGTCAAGGCTTTCGCCCATCTCGATGCGTTTCGCGGCGACTCCTCGCTCGCCACATGGCTCTCGCGCATCGTCATCAACGAGGCGCTTGGTCGCCTGCGCAACAGGCGCAGAACGGTGGCACTGCCGGAAAATCCGCAAGCCGAGATCATCCGGTTCCCTCTCAACCCCAGCGACGATCCGGAACGGACGATGGCGCAAAGGCAGATCCTCCAACTGGTCGAACAGGCCACCGACAGCCTTCCCGACGTCTACCGGACGGTGTTCGTGGCGCGGGTGATCGAGGGGCTGAGCATCGAGGAGACCGCCGATCTCCTCGGCGTGCGGCCGCAAACCGTCAAGACGAGGCTGCACCGCGCGCGCGCCCTCGTGCGCAAGGCGCTGGACGACCAGATCGGACCGGTGCTGCTCGATGCCTTCCCCTTCGCGGGCCGGCGTTGCGAACGACTGACCAGCGCCGTGATGCGGCGGCTCGGGCTGGAAAGCTGACCCTCACCGGATTTCAGTTCATTTCAGCGGGAACGTTTGCCGCTGACCAGCATCCAATGAACGTCAACCGAAAAACACAGTCCGGCGCGATTTCAGCGTCCGGACGAAGGAGATGCCATGTCTATCCGACACACTGCCGCGCTCGCCGCCCTGTTGCTGCTTGGCACTGCCCCATTCGCACAAGCCGCCGACAAGCCAACCGATCCGCAGATCGCCCACATCGCCTACACGGCCGGGGTCATCGACGTCGAAGCGGCCAAGCTGGCGATCGAGAAATCGAAGAACAAGGAGGTTGTCGATTTCGCCAAGGACATGGTCCGGGATCACGAGGCTGTAAATGTTCAGGCGCTCGACCTGGTGAAGAAGCTCAAGGTCACGCCGGAAGACAACGCCACCAGCCAGGCGCTGACCAAAGCTGCGGCGGAGGAGCGGGCCAAGCTTGCCAAACTCGACGGCGCTGCCTTCGACAAGGCCTATGTCGACAATGAGGTCGCCTACCACAAGCAGGTCAACGGCGCGCTCGAAACCCTTTTGATCCCGTCGGCGCAGAATGCCGAACTGAAGAGCCTGCTGGAAACCGGCCTGAAGATTTTCCAGGGCCATGAGCAGCACGCCGAGCACGTCGCCGGCATGCTCAAGTAAGGGCCCGGAGCATGCCGAAACGCCATCTGTGGATTGCGTTGGCGCTGGCCGTCGGTACCGTTCCGGCGCGAGCAGAAACCATCCAGGTCATCATCGACAGGCTGGTGTTCTCGCCAGCCACCGTCGAGGCCAAGGTCGGCGACACGATCGAGTGGGTGAACAAGGATGTGTTCGCCCACACGGCCACCGTGAAAGGCGGCTGGGAAGTGATGATCCCGCCGAAGAAATCCGCAAGCCTGACATTGAAGGCCGCGGGACCGGTCGACTATTTCTGCCGCTTTCACCCCAACATGAAAGGCCGTCTCGACGTGACGCCATGATGGTTTGGAACCGGCGGCGAAGCGATCGCTTTGCCGCCGGTTGTTCCAAGCGTCAGTCCCGGATCGCTCAGCCCTGTGCAAGCAGCCACTCGATCATCTGCGCTGCCTGGGCGGGCGGGCGGTCCGGCGCCAGGATAGAGAGGCTGAGGCCGGTCGGAACGCGCTGCGGGAACGGCGCCACGAGCGAACCGGCGGCGATAGCGCGCGCGACCAGAGCCTCATGCCCCATCAGAACGCCGGCGCCGTCGACGGCCGCCTGCAGCGCCATGCTGTAGAGCGAGAATTCGGAACCGGACTCGATCGACGGACCTTTCAGCCCGGCAGCCTCGAACCACAGGCTCCAGTCGCCGGTCCAGGTCGTGTCCCAAAGCAGAAGCTGCGATGACAGATCAGCCGGCGTTTTCAGCTGCCTGGCGAGCGCCGGCGCGCAGACCGGAAAGATCACGTCGTCGCAGAGCTTGAACGCGCGGCTGCCCCCTGGTGCGTGCCTGGTCAAGAAGATTGCGAGGTCAAAGGGTTCACGCCTGAAATCCGGCGGCTCCTCCAGCGCATGGATGGACGGGCGAAGGGCGGGAAGCGCAGCGCGAAGCGCCGGCAGACACGGAGCCAGCCACAGCTGGGCAATCGACGGCAGCGCGGCAATGCTCACCTGCGGCCTTGGCGCCCAGATGCGCAGTTCCTGGACGGCAAGGCCCATGGAGTCGAACGCCGTGGAGAAGGCCGGCAGCGCCGCGCGCCCAGCCTCGGTCAGATGCAGCCCCTGGGCATGGCGCACGAACAGCGACGAGCCCAGCCACGCCTCCAGCGCCTTGACCTGATACGATACGGCCGCCGGGGTAACGCCAAGTTCATCGGCGGCCTTGGCAAAGCTCTCCTGGCGAGCGGCAGCTTCAAAGGCGCGCAAGGTGTTGAGAGGCGGCATTCGAGGTCGCGGCGGATTTACGGCCATCGTCCGACGTTTCCGGATGGCGTGGGGGGGGGGGGGGGGCGCGGCCCCCCCCCCCCGCGAGGAGTTCTATAGACGCGGGAGCGCCCGACAGGCGGCGGCCGAAAAACAAAAAAAAAAATAGAAAAAAAAAAAACACCCCCCCCCC